>NZ_JBVPZC010000039.1:0-16808 GCF_055702805.1 Hydrogenophaga sp. LT287
CACAGCCTGAGCTTTCGGGGTCGTGCGCGCTTGTTCTTCACGGACGAGCGTTGGCAGGCAGAGTCCAAGAAACACTATGCCCGTCTATCGTTACCCAGCAAGGCTGCCACTTTCTTGAAGCCTTTGCTGGCCAGAGTAACTGCCGGTGTCGATGCGGTGGCCGCTGCAGCCCGCAGTGGCGTACTGCGCGTGGATGATGAACTCCATTTGTCGCCATTGCCCGCAGAGGACGAAGACCCAGAAGTGACCAAGCTGCGCGCGGCTTTGGATCACCGCATCGGTGAGGTTCAATTGCCGGAAGTGATTCTGGCCGTTGACGCCCAGGTGCGCTTTAGCTGGATCATGCTCGGACGTGAGCCGCGCTCTACCGACGAGCTGCTGATGGTCTATGCCGGCATCATGGCCCACGGCACCAGTCTGACTGCGGTCGAATGCGCGCGCATGATTCCGCAATTGTCTGCCACCAGCATTCGCCAGGCCATGCGCTGGGCGCGGGACGAACGGCGTCTGAGCCAGGCCTGCCAGGCTGTGCTGGAATTCATGCAGCGACACCCGATTGCCGCCACCTGGGGGCGGTCCGATTTGGCATCTTCTGACATGATGAGCATGGAGACCACCAAACGGGTGTGGCAAGCCCGGCTTGATCCTCGGCGCAACACACCTTCCATTGGAATCTACTCCCATGTAAAAGACCGGTGGGGCATCTTCCATGCGCAGCCCTTTGTGCTCAATGAGCGCCAGGCGGGCGTGGCCATTGAAGGTGTCATCCGCCAAGAAAAGCTGGAGACCATCCAGCTTGCTGTGGATACCCATGGCTACACCGACTTTGCCATGTCACATGCCCGTTTGCTTGGTTTTGATCTTTGCCCGCGGTTGAAGGAACTCAAACAGCGCCACCTCTTTGTGCCACGCGGCACCAAAGTGCCCGCAGAAATCGCTGCGGTGTGCGAAGCCAATGTCGACGTCGCTTTGATCGAAAAGCATTGGGATAGTCTGGTGCACCTGGCAGCCTCGGTCATGAGCGGACATGCCAGTGCGGTGGCAGCTCTTGCGCGGTTCGGTTCTGCCGCCCAGGGCGATCCAATCTATGAGGCTGGCGTGCAATTGGGGCGGTTGCTGCGTACGGCGTTTTTGGCTGACTACTTTGTCAAGGACGCTTTCAGGAACGAGTTGCGCCGGGTGCTCAATCGGGGCGAGGCTGTTAACGCCCTCAAGCGCGCCATTTATACCGGCCGGATCAGCCCGGCGCAGGCCAAACGTGTCGATGAAATGCAGGCTGTGGCCGATGCGTTGAGCCTGATGGCCAACATCGTGATGGCGTGGAATACCTCACAGATGCAGGCGGTCCTGGATCGCTGGTCGAACCGCCGCCAGGTCATTCCACCGGAACTGATCGGGAAGATTGCGCCCACCAGGCTGGAGAGCATCAACTTGCGGGGTGTGTTTCGCTTCCCGGTTGACCGCTATGCTGACCAAATCCTGCCTTCGCGGCCAAATGCATCGATAACTGGCACCAATGGATGAAACCGACCACGGTTTGACGCCACGAATCGCAGATTTGAAAGTGAACAGGAAAGTCAATGAAATCAACGATCTACCAACACCACCTCCGCGCCAGTGCTAGCTTTTCGTACCGTCACTTATTGCACTGAAAACGAGGAGACCCCGTATGCAGCACACGGACGGCGCGTTCTAGCGCCAGGTCGTACGACGCAGAGCCTGGGGCCGTGAAGTCGAAGGTAAGAATCTGCAGCCGGCGCAGCAACAGCCAGACAGTCTCGTTGTCATCTGGCGAGCCTTCGTCTCGCAGGTGGCTCTTAAACGTCTTGACGAAGGCGCGCATGTCGTCGTTTGCCACGCCCGCCAGATCAATTTGGGCGGCGAACGTAGCTGCGTCGCCAATCTGCCGCGCGAGCGTGAGTACGTCCTGATATGCCCCATCGATCTTGCGCGATCCCTTCGTCGTCGCAATCGCCAGCTCGTACCGCTGCGTCAGGAAGTCAGGCCGTTGCGACGCTTTGACGACTTGGCCTACGACTTTGCGAAAGACGGGATCCGCGGCGGCGAAGGTGATTGATCGCTTGACCTGAACCTCCAGCACCCCCGGCTTCCCGGACTCGTTGTCGTGGGCGTGGATGACCACGTCATCGAGCGGACGCCCCGCATTGGCTTGCTGTAGCGCGACCCGATCTATCGTGGTGCCGGGAAGGCCCCGGGCGGGTGCCCCGCTGAGCATGGCTAGCAAGTATGACGCACCTACCTGGGCCTCGAAATGGGTGCCCGCGGGCCCGCTGGCCAATGTGCTCGTCCCCATATTGCAATCAGCTGGGCGCAGTTCCTGCTCACTCATGGTCATCCCTTTCGAAGCTGACGCTCTTCTTGGCTACTGCGTCGCCGTTTCGTTGACATGCTTGCCATTGTGGCTGCGTGGCAGAGTCTTCAAAGGGCATGGAGCCGGGATGGTCTCTGGATCTACAGATGCAGTACGTCCTCCGCTTCGGAACTTCAGGAGGCCCACAAGCTTTTCGTCGCTGCTGACGAAACACGGACGGCAAAGTCGAGCCACCGTTCCAGACGTGAGTCCCGCTCGGCCTCAAGGATTTCCGCGACGACATCTCCCACTGAGACCCGCCGTTGGGCAAGCGGATGCTAGTGTCAGCAACCAGCCTTGACCGGTCAATCACGCTAGAGGATGCAGTTGCGCTTCGCTTCGCTCGTCTTGATCAACTTGCGGCGGGACTTGCACCCGCAGGAGTGCGCCCATGCTGGGCGCACCAAAGACAAACGCCCCCGAAGGGGCGTTCGCTCCCTTGGTTCTGCCAAGGGTCAGCACACTTCTGCTACACATTGAACATGCGTGCAGTTTTACTTCAACCCCCGGTAAACCCGGGGCTGCTGCAGGTATTAGCACCTGTTGCAGGGTTCAAGTATCTATGCTCACCATGGCACAGTCAATGATGACTTGCATTCATTCCAACGACTTGTCGACTTTCAGATTGATAACATCCGTGCTGTTTTAGAAACTATTTTGTTTGCGTCTGTTGCCTGAATAAGACACACTTCACTTTGAAGTCCCCTCGAATTCCTGAGTCAGTCAGAAGTAGTGGTTGGGGAACAGCAAGGCTTAGTGGGCTAAACAAACCGTCCGGGAAACTGGGGGAAGCCCACCCAGACGTCCACAAAAGGCTGAGTTGTCCTCGCCACCACGCAGATCGACTAAGGACCTCCTCCAGCTTGCAGTCGCTGGACTGTCCGCGCCGATCCAAATTTGAGCTCAATTTTCGGCGCCAACATGGTCTCAATGGCGTCGAAGCGGTTGCATTCCCGAGACATCACTTGAGTTCATACCAAACACCACGCCCGCTACCCTGCTGATTCAGATGACCGTGCTCGACCAGGTTGCGGAAATGTTGCTTCAGCGTGTTTCGGCTGACACCCGTCAATTTGATCGCCTCACCGATCGTGACGCGCCCGTGCTCACGGGCAAATTCGACGATCTGCAGTGACAGCTCGGGCAAGGCAGCCAGTACGATCTTCTCGCGCTCCACCTTCTTTTCAAGCCGTCGTACCTGCTCGGCCAGTGACCGCAGGAAGAACACCAGCCACGGCTGCCAGTTGGGGGCAGGCGCTCGGATCGATCCTTGCGTCTGCCGCAAGGCAAGGTAGTACGCCTCTTTATTCAGCTCGATCACGCTCTCCAGTGAGCTGTAGGGCACATAGGCGTAGCCTGTCTGGATGAGCAACAAAGTGGTCAAGACACGACTGAGGCGGCCATTGCCATCCTGGAACGGGTGGATCTCCAGGAACACCACGACAAAGATGGCAATGATCAAGAGCGGGTGCAACTGCGCCTTGTCGCGCTCCCCATTTACCCAGGCAACCAATTCAGCCATCAGACGCGGCGTGTCGAACGGGCTTGCCGTCTCGAACACGATCCCGATCTGCTCACCGTTTTCATCGAAAGCGGCCACGCTGTTTGAGTTGGTCTTGTACTGTCCGCGGTGCCGCGAGTCCTTCTCACTGTGGCGCAGCAGGATCTGGTGCAGTTGCTTGACGTGGTTCTCGTTGAACGGAATGTCACGCCAGGAGGTGAACACCAAGTCCATCAGTTCGGCGTAGCCAGCCACCTCCTGCTCATCACGGGTCTCGAAAGACTGGATGGCCAGGTTGGAAAGCAGCTTCTCCACTTCCCTGTCGGACAGCTTGCTGCCCTCGATACGGGTTGACGACCCGATGCTCTCGATGGTGGCCACCCTGCGCAAGGCAGACAGACGATCAGGCGCGAGGGTTCCCAAAGCGCGCCAAGCACCTTTGAACTCATCAATCCGAGCGATCAATCTCAAGATCTCGGGGGTGATTTGAAGAGTGTCAGTGCTAAACATAAAACCAATAATACACCCAATAACACCCATTTATTCGGGAGGCGATCCCCTCCGAATTCCGATCAGAAAATGGGTGCGAATGGGTGTTTTATCGGTTCGAACCTTGCGTGGGTCCTTGTTGAGCTTGGACTGCTTGTCTAGGGCACGCTCGACTGACTGACGGACAGCTTCATCGCCAAGCTGCAGCAGAGGACCTCGTTCACAGCGGAGGCCGACTAAACTGCTGGCCTGTTACCCATCGTGCGATGTCACCACCCGTCATGAGCGCCAAGCAGACCCTTCTGGATCGTGAGTTGTTTACCCAAGCCCTGCGCCACATGGGCGAGGAGGATCTGCGGTATCTCAACCGCATGGTTGTTGAGCGGCTGAACCTGTTGGCCCAAGCCAGGAGCACCGTGCAGCTGGCCCAGTTTGCTGAAGGGAACCGCGTGTGCTTCACCACCAATGACGGCACCGAAAAACACGGGGTTGTGTTGCGACTGAACAAAAAGACGGCCAGTTTGCTTACCGATGACGGACAGAACTGGAAGGTCTCGCCGATGTTATTGCGCAAGACGACGGGCTAGGCGGCCACGTACCAGCAAACGCGTATGAACATGGTGGTTGGTCTTCAAACGTGATGTGAGTGGCAAGGTAAGTTTCATGAGCTGAGCTGTCTGTCCACAAGCCAGGGGATAAAGAGAAGCGCAGTTGGTTGGGGTTTCTACTAGTTGGTTTGTCAACTAGTTTTCCTATGATGACTCCAGCTTCGCCGTCCAGAGCGCAAGCACCATCCCAGGAGACAACCATGCGTTTTCAATGGAAGCTGGTCGGCACGTTCGCTGCCGCGTTCGCCATGGGCAGCGTCGCTGCCCAGACCGTCAAGGTCGGCATCATTGCCCCGTTCTCAGGCCCCTTCGCGCACTACGGCGCGCTGTTCAAGGCGGGGGCTGAAGGCTATGTTGCCCAGCAGGGCGGCAAGCTCGCCGGCAAGGAGATCGAGTTCATCTACCGCGACGAGGGCGGCCCCAACCCGGCCAACACGCGAACCCTGGCGCAAGAGCTGGTAATCAAGGACAAGGTCGACTACCTGGGCGGCGTCGTGTTCTCGCCCAACGCATTTGCGGTGGCACCGGTGATTCAGGAATCGAAGACACCTTTCGTGGTGTTCAACGCCGCCACCTCCGACATCACGACCAAGAGCGATTATTACGTGCGCACCAGCTACACGCTGTGGCAGGTGACGGTGCCGCTGGCCCAGCACGCGGCCAAAAAGGGGATCAAGAAAGTCGTGACAGCCGTCACCGACTACGCGCCGGGCGTAGACGCCGAGAACGCATTCAAAGCCGAGTTTGCCAAGCAGGGCGGAACAGTGGTGGAGAGCATCCGCATGCCGATCCGCACCACCGACTTCGCGCCTTTTGCCCAGCGCATCAAGGCAAGCGGCGCACAGGCTGTGTATGTTTTTCTGCCAGGTGGTCCTCCCAACCTGGGCTTCGTGAAGGCGTATAACGAGAACGGATTGAAGGCGGCCGATGTCGAGTTCCTCGGTACCGCTGAGACCGATGAGTTCGACCTGCAGAAATTCGGCGACTCGGCCCTGGGCTTGACCACGGCTTTCCATTACAGTGCCGCGCACGACTCGGCCGCGAACAAGACCTTTGCCGCGGCCGTGGCCAAAGTCAACAAAGACGCGGTTATCAACTACGCCACCGTCGGCGCCTGGGACGGCATGGCCGTTATCCACAAGATGATCGAAGCCACCGGTGGCCAGCGGAATGGTGAGAAAGCCATGGCTGCGATCAAGGGCCACAAATGGGAGAGCCCGCGAGGTCCTGTGAGCATCGACCCCACCACGCGCCACATCACGCAGAACGTCTACCTGCGCACGGTGGAAAAAGGCCCAGGCGGCCTGATGATCAACAAGGAACTTCAGAGCTTTGGACAGCAGGTCGACCACGGCCTGGTCAAGTAAACGCACTCCACAGACGAGGACTGCTGCGTGACCCTGCTCGCCAACATCCTGATCGACGGCATCGCCTACGGCATGGTGCTGTTCATCATCGCCGTGGGCCTCTCGGTCACGCTCGGTCTGATGCGTTTCGTGAACCTGGCCCACGGCGCCTTTGCCATGACCGGAGGTTATATCGCCGCGTGGCTGGTGCGCGAGCAAGGTCTGTCGTTCTACGTGGGGGTGCCGCTGGCCGTGTTGGCCACTGGTCTGCTCGGTGCCTTGCTGGAGGTAACGGTGCTGCGCCGGCTATACCGCCGCACAGAACTGCAACAGGTGTTGTTCACCATCGGTCTCACTTTCCTCTTCGTGGCCACCGCCAACCTGCTAGCCGGACCCGAGGTGCAGCTGATTCCGTTGCCTCCGACCCTGTCGTTCGCAGTGGACCTTGGCATTCGCACTTTGCCCGCGCAGCGCCTGCTGGTGATTGCCAGTGGCTTGCTGGTGGTGCTGGCAGCGTTCTGGGTGCTGAACAAGTCGCGCTTCGGTGTGTGGTTGCGTGCCACGGTCGACAACACCGCTGCGGCATCGGCGCTGGGCATCCCGGTGCAGTTGGTCTACGTGGCCACCTTCGCGGTGGGCGCGGCCCTGGCCGGTCTGGGAGGAATTCTGGGGGCTGAACTCATGCCGCTGGAGCCGTACTACCCGGTGAAGTACCTGGTGTTGGTGCTCGTGGTGGTGGCTGTGGGGGGCATGGGCAGCATTGCCGGCTCGCTGGCCGCCTCGCTCACGCTGGGCATCATCGACACCGCGAGCAAGTACCTAGCTTCCGACTGGGGTTCGCTGTTCTTCTTCCTGGCCATGGCGCTGCTGCTGGCCTGGCGCCCGCACGGCCTGCTGGTGCCTCGCAAGGTCTGATGCCATGAAACGCTCTCTGCCCTACCTGCTCCTTGTTGCGCTGGCCGTGCTGATCTTCTTCGTGTTCCCGGACCAGTTGCCGCTGGCTGCGCGCATCGCCACCATCGCCATCTTCGTGATGTCACTCGACCTGGTGGTGGGCTACGGCGGGCTGGCCACACTGGGCCATTCGGCACTCTTCGGTATCGGCGCCTACGCGGCCGGCTTGCTGGCCATGCACCTCACCGGCAACCCCTTGATCGGCCTGCTGGCCGGAGCGCTGGCGGGCGCGCTGCTGGCTTTGATCTCGGGACTGTTCCTGTTGCGCTACGAGGGCCTGACCTTCCTGATGCTCACCGTGGCTGTGGGCCAGATCGCACAGAACGGTGCCAGCAAGTTGCGCGACTGGACCGGGGGTGAAGACGGTCTCACGGGATTCGAAATACAGAAGCTTTTTGGCGTCTGGTCGTTCGATCTCTACGGCAAGGTGGCCTTCGTCTATTGCTTCGTGGTCATGCTGGTCTGCCTGTGGGCCATGCGCCGGCTCATGGGCTCTCCCTTCGGCCTGTCGGTGGTTGGCATCCACCAGAACCGGCTGCGAACGGCTGCCATCGGCGGCTCGGTACGCGTGCAGCTGCTAAAACTCTACACGCTGGCGGGGGCCTTCGCCGGCGTCGGCGGTGCCCTCAATGCACAGGTCAACCAGATCGTCGGCCTGGACACGCTGGGCTTCGAGCTGTCGGCCGAAGCCCTGGTGATGCTGGTGCTGGGCGGTGCTGGCAACCTGTTCGGCGCCATCGGCGGCACGGCGGCGTTCATGCTGATCCACCACACCGCCTCGGCCATCAACCCCTACCACTGGCTGTTCATCATCGGAGGGCTGCTGGTGTTCGTGGTGCTCGTGCCGCGAGCGCGACTGTTTGAAGCCTTGCGCCAGCGCGTGGCTCGCGTATTGCCCACGCCTCGGGGGTTGGCATGAGCTCAGGACCTTTGTTGGACGTGCGCCAGCTGCACAAATCCTTTGGTGGCTTACATGTCACACGGGACGTGTCGTTTGCACTGCACCCGGGCAACCGGGTGGGCTTGATCGGACCCAACGGCGCGGGCAAAACCACGCTGATCAACCTCATCACCGGCGTGCTCGCGCCCAGCCAAGGCAGTGTTTGGCTCAAAGGTGAAGACGTGTCGCATCTGCCCCAGCCCAAGCGTGTGCAGCGTGGCCTCGCGCGCACGTTCCAGATCACGCAGCTCGCGCTCGATCTGCCCATCTACCGCCAGGTGGAGCTGGCCATTCATCAGCGCGAGGGCTCAGTGAATCGAATGTTCCGTGCACTCGACGGCTTTCGCGCGGTGCGCGATGAAGCCGCGCAGATCCTGCATACCCTGCGCATGGACAGCTTGTCCCGGCGCTGCCCGGTGGAGCTGGCCTACGGCGAGCAGCGCCTGGTGGAGATTGCCCTGGCCATGGCGCTCAAGCCGCAGGTGTTGCTGCTGGATGAACCCATGGCGGGCGTGCCCAGTGGTGAGCGTCAAGTGGTTCTGGACGCACTCGACACGCTGCCCAGCGACCTGGCCATTTTGATGATCGAACACGACATGGACCTCGTCTTCAACTTTGCCGACCGCATGCTGGTGCTGGCCGAAGGCGCGCTGCTGGCCGAGGGCACACCGCAGGAGATTCGCCGACACCCCGCGGTGCGCACCGCCTACCTCGGTGCAGAGGCCTGATCCCATGGGTGATCTGTTGCACATCGAGAACCTCACCGCCGGCTATGGCGCCATTCAGGTGCTGCACGGCGTGAACCTGTCGCTCGCCTCGGGCGGGCGGCTCGCGCTCATCGGGCGCAACGGCGTGGGCAAGACCACGCTGCTCAAAGCGGTGATGGGGCTGGCCGACGTGAAGGCCGGCCAAGTGCGCCTGGACGGCCAGGACATCACAAAGTGGTCAGCCCGCGAACGCGCACACGCCGGTATCGGCTATGTACCGCAGACGCGGGACATCTTCCCCTCGCTTACCGTCGAGGAAAACTTGCTCGCTGGCCTCAAGGGCCGACCGCGCAGCGCGCTGGATGAAGCCTACGCGCTCTTCCCACGCTTGGCCGAGCGGCGCCTGAACGGCGGTCAGCAACTCTCGGGCGGTGAGCAGCAGATGCTCAGCGTGGCCCGCACCCTGCTGGGCAAGCCCCGCCTGCTGCTGCTGGACGAGCCTCTGGAAGGACTCGCGCCCATCATCTGCATCGAACTCATGCGCGCCTTCGAACACCTCGCGCAGGACACCGGCGTGGCCGTGCTGCTGGTGGAGCAGAAGGTGGACGACGCGCTGCGATTTGCGCCCCGCGCCATGGTGCTCGAGCGCGGGGAGGTGGTGCACGAGAGCTCAAGCGCCGCCCTGAGCCAGCGCAAGGATCTGCTGGAACGCTATGTCGGCGTGGCCGGCGCGCATTGACAACCAAAACGACAGGAGGTCCCATGAACACAGCCACCCTTTCCCCCGACACAGCGGCCACGCCTACTGGCGTACCCGTGGTCGATGTCGATCCCTACAGCGACGCCTTCCTGAGCGACCCGTATGCGGCCCACCGCCAATTGCGCGAAGCGGGCCCGGTAGTGTGGATTCCCGCCTATGGGATCTACGCCTGCGCTCGCCACGAATCCGTGCACGCTGTCTTTAACGACCACGCCACCTACATCTCGGGTGCCGGCGTCGGGCTGGCCAACTTCAACAAGGAAACGCCGTTCAGGCCCAAGAGCCTGATCTTGGAAGCGGACCCGCCTTCGCACACCAAGGCCCGTGCGATCCTGGCGCGCATTCTCTCGCCCAAGACGGTAATGCAGATCCGTGCCACCTTCACGGCCGAAGCCGAGTCGCTGGTGGACCGATTGCTGGCACGCCAGGCGGAGGGCGAGACCATCGACGCAGTGAAGGACCTGTCAGAGGTGTATCCGCTCAAGGTGTTCCCGGACGCAGTGGGTGTGGGTGCGGCGAACCGCGAGAACCTGCTGCTTTACGGCAACATGATCTTCAACGCCTTTGGCCCACGCAACGAACGCCTGCAAAAGTCAGCCGAGCTGGTGCAGCCCGTAACAGCCTGGATCATGGCGCACTGCCAGCGCGAGAATCTGCGCCCCGGCGGCTTTGGCGATCTGATCTACCAGGCAGCCGACGCCGGCGAAATCACCCACGACGAAGCGCCCCTGCTGGTGCGCTCCTTCCTCTCTGCAGGCGTGGACACCACCGTCAACGGCATCGGCAACGCCATCTTGTGCATGGCCAACCACCCCGACCAATACGCGCAGCTGTGCGCCGACCTGACCATGGCCCGCCCAGCGTTCGAGGAATCCCTGCGCTTCGAATCTTCGGTGCAGACCTTCTTCCGGACCACCTCAAAAGACACCGAACTGTTCGGCGTGCCGATTCCCAAAGACAGCAAGGTCGTCACCTTTCTCGCTGCGGCCAACCGAGACGAGCGCCAGTGGCCGGACCCCGACCGCTTCGACATCCAGCGCCGCCCGGCGGGTCACATGGCGTTTGGCTCCGGCATTCACGGCTGCGTGGGGCAGGTGGTGGCGCGGCTCGAAGGCGAGGTGGTGCTCACCGCGCTTGCCAAGCGCGTCTCGCGCATTGAACTCATCGGCGTGCCAGAACGCCGCCTGAACAACACGCTGCGCGCGTTGGCGTCGATGCCGGTGCGCCTGATTCCCGCCTGAGAGGACATTCCCATGGTTGATGTGATCTTGATCGATGCGGGCGGGGTAAGCCGCACGCTGCATGTGGCCGAGGGCCAGAGCCTGATGCAGTCCGCAGTGTCGGCCGGTGTGCGCGGCATTGTTGGTGAGTGCGGTGGGTCTTCCATGTGCGCAACCTGCCATGTGTACGTGGATGAGGCGTTTGCCGGCCACCTTCCTGCCCCCCTGGAGACCGAGCTGGAGATGCTGGAATGCACCGCTAGCGAGCGCCTGCCCAACAGCCGACTCGCTTGCCAGATCAAACTGTCTGCCGCGCTCGACGGCCTGGTGGTGCACCTGCCCGAGCGGCAACAATAAGGCCCTCGTCATCCTACGAACCCATTCCATGAGCAAGATGCCTCCCGCCTCGGTACCCACGCGCAAGGCCTCGTCCAAGGTCGCTGACGACGCGGCGGTGGTCGACCTCGAGCGCTATGTGCCGGCGTTATTCACCTGGATCGCCAATAAGCTTTCGGGCGGTGCTTCCACGGCCTACCTCAGCGCATTCAACGTCGGCATCGAGACCTGGCGCCTGTTGGTGCTGCTGGCGATCGAGAAGTCGCTGACCGCACAGTCGATTTCTCGCACCATCGGGATGGACAAGGCGTCTGTGAGCCGCGCCTTTAAGAGCATGCAGACTCGCGGGCTCATCACCATCGGGCTGGACGACGCAGACGGCCGCCTTCGGGTGGCCACCATAACGCCCAAAGGCAGAGCCCTGCACGACGATATTCTGAAGCTGGCGATTGAACGAGAGCGCGCGTTTCTCAGCGTGCTCAATGACAAGGAACGCGAGACGCTCATTGGCTTATTGCGCCGCCTTCACGACAACTTGCCCATGGTGGAGAAGGCGACGCACGACTACCTGACGCGCCATTACCCGAAGTCGAAACTGCCCCGCGCACGCGGTAGCGACGCATGAACACAGACCAGATTGTCATTGTCGGTGGTGGTCATGCGGCCGCAGCTCTCTGTGCCGGCTTGGCCGAGGCAGGTCAAGCTAGGCGAGTGCATCTGGTGAGCGCTGAGAGTGAGTTGCCGTACCAACGCCCGCCGCTGTCCAAAAGCTTTCTGAAGAAGGCTGACGAGACCATCGCGCCGCACAAAGCGGCTGCCTGGTACGCCGAGCAGGGTATCCAGGTTCACCTGAGCGACCCCGTGGTGTCCATCGACCGCAAAGCCCTGCGCGTACTGCTGCGCTCCGGCACCCAGCTGGACTACCAGTACCTGGTGCTGGCCACGGGAACACGTGCACGCACCCTGGATGCCCTTCCTCCCGGTTTGAGCAATGTGCATCTGCTGCGCGATGCTGAAAATGCGCGTAGCCTGCGCACCCGGCTGGCCGAGATGATCGACAGGGGGCAGCGCCTCACCGTGCTGGGCGGCGGTTTCATCGGCCTGGAGCTTGCGGCATCTGCGCGCCAGCTCGGACTGGACGTGACCGTGCTGGAGGTGGCGCCACGTTTGCTGGGGCGCTCTGTTTCGGCATCGTTGGGAGAGCATGTGCTGGCGCACCACAGGGGCATGGGCACAGAGGTGCAGATCGGTGTGTGCGTGGAGGATTTCCAGTTGCACGACGCTCGCTTGGTGTCGATGCAGGTGAATGGCAATCGCGTGGCTGTGGACGCGTTGGTGCTGGGCATCGGCGCTGTGCCAGAGGTGCGACTGGCCGCCGACTGCGGTTTGGCGGTGGACAACGGGATCGTGGTGGACGCCTGCATGCGCACATCAGACATGGCGATTCTTGCCATCGGCGACTGTGCCGCATTTCCCACGACCGATGGCACGCGAATTCGACTGGAGTCGGTGCAGAACGCCAACGACCAAGCGCGCACCGCAACTGCAACGCTGCTGGGGCGCGAGGAGCCCTACAAGTCATTGCCTTGGTTCTGGTCCGAGCAAGGCCCGATGCGCCTGCAAATGGCAGGACTGTTACCAACCTCGTCGGAAACCATACAGCGCGCTGGGGCGAACGCCAGCAGCTTCACAATCTTTCACGTCGTCAACGGCAGACTGTTGTGTGCGGAGTCGGTCAACGCACCGCTGGACCACATGATTTCGCGTAAGTTGATTGAGGCAGGCGTCGGGGTGAATGCAGCCTCTCTCGCCGATCCGTCAATCCCTTTGAAATCGCTGCTGGTCTGAATTTTCTGGAGCTCCAGCTGCGCCGCTACACCAGTCTGCGTGCATCCCCTTCAGTGACGGTCGTGGATGCCCAACCGCTTGGCCAGCCTGACCAAATTGGCCCGGTCCATCTGCAGAGCGCGTGCCGACTGTGCCCAGTTTTGGTCATGCGCTTCGAGTGCCTGCAGCACAAGGTGACGCTCGGTGGCCTCCACCGCTTGCCGAAGGCTCAAGCCCAGTGGCAAAGGCAGCTGGTCCCCGGCGGCGGCAGGAGCGTGGGTTGACGTGGATTGGGACCCCGACTCCCGCAACCCCAGATCACCGGCTGTAAGTGTCAGGATGCGAGGCCTCGGCTGCTGCCGCCCCAAAGCCTTGAGCACGCTGCGCCCGATCAGATGCTCCAGTTCACGAACGTTGCCGGGCCAGTCGTAGGCCAGCAGCGCGGCCTGGGCCTCGTGGTCCAGACGCAGGCCACCCAGGCCCAGGCGTGAGCGGTTTTCTTCCAGAAAGAAGCCACTGAGCACCAAGACGTCGCGGCCCCGCTCTCGCAGGGGTGGCACCGGCAGGGGGTAGACACTGAGGCGGTGGTAGATGTCGGCCCGAAGTCGTCCGGCGCGCACCTCGGCGGGAAGGTCGCGGTTGGTGGCCACGATCAGGCGCACGTCCACGTGGTGTTCCCGGTCCGACCCCAGGCGCTGCAGTTGACCGCTCTGCAAGACGCGAAGCAGCTTGGCCTGCACCGCGAGGGGCAACTCGCCCACTTCGTCCAGAAACAGGGTGCCGCCGTTGGCCAGTTCGAATTTGCCCTGCCGATCACTGACCGCGCCAGTGAAGGCGCCACGCACGTGCCCAAATAACTCGCTTTCCACCAGCGTGTCAGGCAGTGCAGCGCAGTTGAGACTGACCATGGGCCGGTCTGCTCGCGGCGAGCGGGCGTGCAGCTGCGTATTTCGGCGAATGTGACCGGTCATTTCGGCGAATGTGACCGGTGGGCTGAGGGGTGATTTCAGCGCTGTTTCGGTAACGTGACCGCCCGTTTCGGCGATCGTGACCGCCGTGATGCTGGCGGTGCTGCGTAGAGGGTTGAGTTTACGGTTTTGGAGAGGCTGTCAGGTTTTCATGGAGGTCCTTGATAGTCGTTTTTGAAACGGTTGCAGCGCGCGCCGTACGGCCCGTTCGCCGCGACTCGCCGTCCAGGCTGAAGCGCCGGCAACTCTGCAGCAACCGGTCGAGGATGGCGTCGGCAACGGTGGGGTCGCCCAGCCAAGCGTGCCAGTGCTCGATGGGCAGTTGGTGGGCGATGATGGTGGCGCGCTGACCCACCCGGTCATCAATGACCTCCAGCAAATCGGCTCGCGTGGCGGCATCGAGATTGCCGATGCCCCAGTCGTCCAAAATAAGCACGTCGATCTTGGCAAGTTGCTGCAACCAGCGTCGGAAGCTGCCGGCACCATGCAAGATGCGCAGCTCTTCTGCTAGCCGAGGCACGCGCAAGTACAGCGCCGAGCGACCCTGGCGACACGCATACTGGGCCAGCGCACACGCCAGCCAGGTCTTGCCCAAACCGGTCGCACCAGCCAGGGTCACGGTCTCGCCGCGCTCAATCCAGGTGGACAGCGCAAGGCCCATGAGGGCTGGGCGGTCCAGCCCCCGGATGCCTTCGAAGCTGGCGTCCTCCAAGGTGGCCGAAGGGTACTTGAGTTGCGCCTGTTGCAGCAGGCGAACCCGCTTGCGGTCACCCCGGGCGTAGACCTCTCGCTCGACCAGCAAGGCCAGGCGCTCATCGAAGGACAGGTTCAGGCAATCGGCCTGTTCGTGCTGTTGTTGTAAGGCATCGGCGAAGCCCACGAGTTTGAGGGAGCGCAGCTGGGCGATGGTGGTGTTGTTGAGCATGGGAGTGTTCGGATTTGGTTGTTGGTTCGAGTAGTTCAAGGCAGGGCGTCACTGGTAATAGCCCGGGCCGCGCAGGTTCGCGTGCGCCGGGCTGGTCCAATCCGACTCGGCCTGTGGCGTGATCTGGTCACGGTTGTTGGCCAGCAAGTCACGCACATGGCTGTAGCGCAATGTGCCCAGAGCCAGCGCCCGTTCGCAGGCGGCCTCCAGCCGCCCTGGGCCGTATCGCTTGGACAGGCTCAACAAGCCCAGGCAAGACCGATAACCATGCTCAGGATGTTTGTAGGTTTGCAGCAGGCGGGTGATCAACTCGCCGCAGGCCACGCCGATGCGCTGGCCCCATTCGATCAGGCGCTGTGGCGTCCACTCCATGTGGGCGCGGTGCGCCGCAGGCATGTGTGCCTCCACCGTGGTGAAGCCCCCACGCTTGTCGCTGCGCGCGTGGGCGGCCACGCGTTGGCCGCGCAGGAGCAACTCGATGCCGTAGCCGGTCATGCGTGCCTCCAGCTTCTGCCCGACCAGCGGGTGCGGTGCGCTGTACCGATGGCCGTCGATCTCGACGTGGTAGTCGATGTGTACCCGCACGGTCTTGAAGCGCGCGAGCTCATAGGGTTGCTGCGGCAGCGGCATCAGGGCTGGGGCGTCCAGCTCGGCAAACACGCTGGCGCGGCTGCCCGGCAACTTCTGAAAGGGGCGCTCGTTCAGGCTGGGTAGTAATTGCGCAATGGCCGTATCCACCTGGGCGACGCTGTCAAAACGCTGGTGGCGCAGCCGCGCCAGGATCCAGCGTGTGACGACCTGAACCGAGCTCTCGGCCGTGGCCTTGTCGCGTGGCGTGCGTGGGCGCGCAGGCAATACCGAAGTGCCGTAGTAACGGGCCAGGTCCTGCACCGTCTCGTTGGCACGTGGCTCATAGCGGTCCGGGGTGGCGATCACGGCACGGGCGTTGTCAGGCACGATGAGCTGCGGCACACCCCCGTAGAAGTGCAGAGCGCGCACCATGCCCTGGACCCAGTCATCCAGGCGCTGCGCGGGCGTGGCGCAGGCGAAGACGCAACTGGAGGCGGCCATGGCCGAGACAAAGACCTGGGCGCGCGCGCCATCGCGCAAGGGCACCGTGGAGCCCGCGAAGTCGATGAACAGCTTCTCGCCGGCACGCCGGTGCTGGCGCATCGAGCGCTTGAGGGTTTGGGCGAAGGCCTTGTAGTGACCGCAGAACTGGGTGTAGCGCCAAGTACGTCCATGGGGATGTGCTTCCACGTACTCCTGCCAAAGCAGCATGAGCGTGACCCCCTTGCGGTCGAGTTCGCGGTGGATTCGGCCCCAGTCGGGGGTGATGTAGGGCTGCGAGGTGTTCGCTTTGGGCAGCAAGGTGGAGGTCAGTCGCTGCTCGCTCCAGTCCTGGACAGTCTCCCAATCCAGACCGGCGGCATGGGCCAGGCCAACATACTTGGTCACGGCCCCTTTGGAGATGTTGAGGGTGGATGCGATCTGCTCGTGCGAGAGGTCGGCCTGCCACTTCAGGCGGATAACGTCTTTGATCATGCGTAGAGAAATTCGAGGTTTGGGCATCTGGCTCCTGATGGCAAAAGCCGTCGAGGTTAGGACGCCCGGTTGAGTTCTCTACGCAGCACCGCCGGCAACAGACCCCCACCAAAATGGGGACTGAAACGGCGGTCACGATGACCGAAATGATCGGTCATGATGCCGAAACGGCCGGTCACGATGAGCCGAAAAGGAACGCGGTCACGATGGACCGAAATCCTCGGTCACGATGCCGAAATCACCGGTCACGTTGGTCCGAAATCCTCGGTCACGATGCCGAAATCACCGGTCACGTTGGTCCGAAATACCCA
>NZ_JBVPZC010000040.1:0-16756 GCF_055702805.1 Hydrogenophaga sp. LT287
TCAGAAAGGAGATCGAAAACCAGCGGACCCTATAGACTTATCCACAACCGAATAGCCAAAAAACCCATCAACCCGGTGGCTCAGTATTCGACGTGATCACTGGCTCAGTTGTACTGATGAATCAACAACCAATGGACTGGTGCGTCAGTACCTACCCAAGGGCACCGATCTCTCGGGCTACAGCCAAGAGCAACTCGATGCCATTGCCGATCAGATCAACAACCGGCCCAGGAAAGGCCTTGGCGTACGATCACCGCTGGCGGTCTACCGAGAGCTCCTGCTCAACAGCCCGCAACATTCCACCCTCGTTCATTGAAACCCAGGGTGTTGCACTTCACTTTTGAATCCGCCCTGTCTTGAAAGATTTGCCGCCCTCCTCCAGTGCCGCCACCAGCCGGTCCCGCTGCTCCAGCGTCAGTGCCTCTTCTTTCAGCCCTTCGCGCAGCACGTACAGGTGATTGACTTCCTGGTAGATGCGAAAGCGCTGCTGACTGGGCAAGGCAAGTGGTGCGCGCACTTCCTCGGGCATCAGCGTGCAGCGACCGGGCTTGACGGGTTTGAGGGGGCGCTGGTGCAACAGGCAGTCCTTGAGTTCTGCACGCGCCGTCTCGTTGAAAAGTTGGGGGTTCAGTTCCGATTGCTTGGCCCACAGCGCGTCAAACTCGGCCTCGATCATGGCGCGGTCGATGTAGAGGTCATAGCTCTTGTCGATACGTGTCTTGCCATCTTCCTTCTCGACGCGCTGCTGCCGGTAGCGTGCGCGCACTGTGTGACCAGTCTGTTCGCGGCGGTAGAGGTATTCGCCCACAGTCCGGGGTTTCCCTTCCGCGCCAGACGATTCGAGTGCGGCGTGAAGCTGCTTGATGGCGGTTTTCAACGCACCACTGTCGTTGTCTTTCTTGTCCGTCTTGCGGTTGCTTTTGAAGCCACGCCGCTGGTTGATGTGGAAGAGGGCGCGAGCAAACTCTTCTGGTTTCAGCGCTTCGTTCAGCCCCTTGGCACGCAGGCCGTAGGGGCTGATGGTTTCCAGTGCTTTTCTCGCTGCGTCGTCGGCAGGGAAAAACCCGTGCTCGATCAGCGTGCGCATCATGCGCGCCTTGCGTTTGAGCAAGCGGTCACGGCGACGGCGCATGGCCCGGGCTTCGCGACGCGTCACGGCTAGCGATGAACCGTCTTTTGGGTTGCGCCCGTCGCTGAAGATGCGACTACCCGCCTTGATGACGGCAATCGGCGCACCCGCGCCGTCTAACCGGATCATGGCCCAGCCTAAAGATGTGCTGCCCAAATCTAATGCGAGCCGATAGCGCATACGCAGTGACATTTTTTTCTCCCTTGAATCGGAAAAGCGTTTGTAACATGCTGTGATAGCATGTACACGTTAGATGATTGGGATATGAGCTCTGGACGCTAACAAGCTGAAAGATGCACCAAATGGAAGGGCCGCTATATGCGGCCCTTCGTCTTTTCAGCGCAACTGAGTTTTTGATTTGGATCGCGCCATTTCCAAATTGCTCAGCAGGTCTTGCAAACCGTCTTCGAGCCTTCCCAGTTGCTCAGTGGCCCGCTCAGGTCTGTGCCGCGGCGCAGCGCGGTCATTTCGGCCACGATGCTCAGGGCAATTTCCGGTGGGGTGAGGGCGCCCAGGTTCAGGCCCACCGGGCCGTGCAGGCGGGCGGCTTCTTCGGGGCTCACGTCAAATTCCAGCAGGCGTTCGCGGCGCTTGGCGTTGTTGTGCTGGGAACCCAGCGCGCCCACATAAAACGCGGGAGTGCGCAGCGCTTCCATCAGCGCCAGGTCGTCCAGTTTCGGGTCGTGGGTGACGGCCACCACCGCGCTGTTGTGGTCCAGGTTCATGGCCAGCACCAGGTCGTCGGGCATCACGGTGGACAGCGTCACGCCCGCCATGGCGTCCCAGCCTTCGTGGTATTCGGTGCGCGGCTCGCACACGGTCACCAGGTAGTCGAGCATCACAGCCATGCTGGCCAGGTAGCGCGAAAGCTGGCCACCGCCAACGATGAGCAGGCGCAGGCGCGGGCCGTGCACGGTGCCCAGGGTGGCGCCGTCAAACGCCACACGGTCGCCCTCGGTGGTGGGCACCAGGCGCACCAGGCCGGTCTGCATGTCCAGGCGGCGCTGCACGCGCTGGTGCGCCTCTATGGCCACCAGCAGTTCGCGCAGTTGCGACTGCGGCCCCAGCGGCTCCAGCACGATCTGCACCGTGCCGCCACAGGGCAGACCAAAGCGGCGCACCTCTTCGGCGGTTTCGCCGTAGGTGGTGACCTCGGGTTTGCGCAGCGCCAGCTCGCCCCGGCCCACGCGGCCAATCAGGTCGTCTTCAATGCAGCCGCCCGACACGGAGCCGGCCACCTGGCCGTCGTCGCGGATGACCATGAGCGAGCCCGGCGGACGCGGTGCCGAGCCCCAGGTGTGCACCACCGTGCCCAGCACCACGCGGTGGCCCCGGCCCTGCCAGTCCAGGGCGGTGCGAATCACGTCGATGTCAATGCTGTTCATGAAAGGTTTCTCCGGGTGTTTGAGGATGCACAAAACGGGTGGCGGCTTGCAGCCCCTGGCCCAGCAAGGCCAGGAAGGCGCCGGCGCCCAGCAAGCCATAGGCGGCTTGCAGCACCTGCGGCCCGAGCGTGGGGCTCCACCAGCCAACCGCCAGCAGCAGCGCCGGGCCAGCCAGAGCGCTCCAGCGGCGCGCGGTGTGGGATGCCGGGGGTTGTGGCGCTTGCAGCGCCCAGGCCAGTGCCAGCAGCGCCATGCCGGTTGCGCCGTGCGCCCAGCCATTGCCCAGCTGCAACACGAGCGACCCGGCCAGCACCAGCGTAAGCGGCCCTGCTTGCGCGGTCCACGGCGGCAGATGCCACCGTGAGGCGAGCGCAGGCAGCACTGCCATGAGCAGCACATGAAAGCCCACCACGGTGGCGGGTGGCAAGCCGGCTGTGGCGCACCAGCTGCTGGTCAGCCAGAGCGAACCCATCATCAGCCCCATGGCGGTTTGCGGGAGCGAGGCAGCAGCACCGTTTGGTTTGGCAATGGCGCCGGGCGAACCCGCTTCCAGCGCCGCAGACCACAGCGCCCACACGCCGGCCAGCACCAGCAGCAGCGCGTGCGCCGCAGGGCTGGCGGCCAGACCGGCCACGCCCAAGGCGCCGCCCACCGTGCCCACACCAAGCCACACCGAAGCCCGCCGTGGTAATTGTTTCACCAAGCCGCTTTGAGCAAACAGCACCCGCAAAGCCCACCACAGCGCCACCGCCAGCACGCCACTGGCAACCGACCAGCCCAACCGCTGCCCCTGCTGGCCCAGCCACACCCAGCCCATGAGCAGCGTGGCCCCGTGCGCCAACGCTTGGGCTGACGGGTTTTGTGCGCTGAACACTTTCATGTCAGGTCTCCAGCACGCCGGAGCGCACCGCGCAACGCATGAGACAGCGCCACCCAGGGTACCGCCGGGCTGGCTTTGCCAGACGGCCAGTGCCGCCCCCTTTGGGGTTGAAGCGAAGTGCAGCTGGGGTATTTCATATCCTGTGCTCCAACCCGCCGGAGCGCACCACACAACGTATGAGACAGTGCCACCCAGGGCACCGTCGGGCTGGCTTTGCCAGACGGCCAGTGCCGTCCCCCGGGGGGTAGCGCGAAGCGCTGCGGGGGGATTCCATATCAAGTTGCAGCATAGCCGTGCAACTGGTCGTTGCCACCTGCGGCGTGCACGCTGGCGTTGAACGACACGATGATGCGGTCGGCCTCGCCTGCGTAGGGCATGGCCTGGTGGGGCAGCCACGACGGAAACACCACCAGTTGCCCGGGCAGAGGCGGCACGTCCAGGTGGGCCGACTGCAGGTAGGCGTTGCCAAAGTCCATGTGGGCGCCGCCCAGGTGGTTGAAGTGCGGGCCGTAAAAACGGGTGATGCCGTTGCGCGCGCCCAGCACCGGGTGGGCGCTGCGCTGGGCGTCGGCGTCCACCTGCACGCAGTACACGCCAGACCACGAGCAGTTGCCGTGGGTGTGCACGTCGTGGTGGCTGCCCTGGTTACTGATTTGGAACCACAGGCCGCGCAGCGCAATTTGCAGGCCCGGCGTGGCTTCGGGCCATGCGCCCTGGTTGGCCAGCACCACGGTCTGGCGCACGCTGTCCACGGTGAAGCGCACCAGCGCCTCCCACTCGGGCAGGCGGATGCGCTGCAGCAGGTCGTCGCGGCTGGCGTAAAAGGCCGCCGCCGGATCGGCGTTTGTGTCGCCCGCACGCATGGCACGGAACACCCGCACCAGCAGCGGGTTGACGTCGTCAGCCTGGGTGAAGTGGTGCACGCCGATGGGCGTGGACCAGAGCGACAGCAGTGGATCGGGTGCCATGGTCAGCGGATGCTCAGGCTTCGGTCAGCAGGTCTTTGGGCCACAAGAGGCGGTGGCCGGTGCGGGTCGCCAGCGCCTCGATGTCTTCGGGCGTGTCCACGTCGGTGCGGTACCGCTGGTTGGGGGTAGCCCAGCGGTGCACCTGCTCGGGGTGCGCGGCCTGCCACTGCTTGCAGCCCAGCCGGGCTTCGCCGGCCAAAATCTGCTCGCGCACCTCGCCGCTGAACATCACCGGGTTGCCGGGCTGGCCGTCCACCTCGGGCTGCACCACCAGCGTGCCCGCCGGCCGCTTTTTGTAGGCGCCGATCAGGTCGTTGATGTCTTGCGAGTTGATCAGCGGCTGGTCGGCCAGCGCCACCAGCACGGTGTCGATCTTGGGCGACAGCGCTTGCAGCCCGATGCGCAGCGAAGATACCTGGCCCGCGTCGGGGTCGGGGTTGTGCACCACGGTCACGGGAAACTCTTGCACCGCCAGCGCAATGCGCTCGGCATGGTGGCCGAGCACCACCACCAGCTCGTCCACACCCGCGCCCGACAGCGCAATGATCTGGCGCCGGATCAGCGCAATGCCGCCCAGCTCCAGCAGGCTTTTGGGCCGGTTGCCCATGCGCGAACCGGAGCCTGCGGCCAGCAAAATGCTGCCCACCGCAATGCGGCTGTAGAGGCCACCGCCACCTTTGAGAATGCAGCCCATGGTGTTTTAGCCTCCGCAGCAGGATTTTTTAGGGTCAGCGGTGACGGCCGGTTCAACGGGCGCCTCCGCTTCAGCGGGTGCTGCAGCTTTTTTCGCCGCGCCACCGCAACACGACTTGGCCGCTGTGGGGACAATCGCCTCGGCGATGGCCTCAGTAGCTGCCACCGGAGCCGCCACCAGCGGCGCACGCCGCGCAGCCACCACCGCCACCAGCACGGTGAGCGCAATTTCTTCGGCGGTTTGCGCCCCAATCGGCTCGCCCGCCGGTGCCACGATACCGGCCACCCGGGCCGTGTCTTCGCCGCTGGCGATCAGGCTTTCTTTCAACACGCCAGCCTTGCGGGCGCTGGCCACAAACCACAGGGTGCGCGGTTGCAGCGCCAGCGCGGCTTTCAGCGCGGGCAGGTCGCGCCGGCCCTGGGTGGCCACCACCACAAAACCCGCCGCTGGCAGCGCGGCGCGCACGCTGGCTGCGTCGTCGCTGGGCAGCACGGTCTGCGCGTCGGGGAAGTCGGGCGCGGTGGCGCCGTCGGCGACCACCGCCACGGTAAAGCCCACGCGCGGCGCCAGCACGCTCAGCGCGCGGGCCACGGGCGAATCGCCCAGCACGGTCAGGTGGGCGGCGGGCAGCACCGGGTCAATGAACAGTTCCAGCGTGCCGCCCGAATGGCAGGCCATGCCAAATTCCAGCACATCGCCCAGGGTGCGCTCAGCGGTTTCTTCGGTGGGCGTGATGCGGATGCTCCGCGGCTGCCCGTCGGCCAGCGCGGCGCGCACGGTTTTTATGACCGCAGGCTGGGCGCAGCCGCCACCAATCCAGCCGTGGATGGCGCCGTCGGCGGTGACCAGGGCTTTGTCGCCCGCTTTGGCCGAGGCGGGCGGCTGCACCCGCAGCACCGACACCAGGGCAAAGGGCTGTTGCTGGGCTTGTAGCCGGGCGGCGGCGGTGATCCATTCGGTGTTCATGGCGTTCTCCTGGGGGTCAGTTCAGCGAGCGGCTGGCAGCAGCCAGGTCGTTCAGGCTGGCGAGTGGGTAAAAGCGGTCGATACAAGCGCGTGAGCGCTGCAGCGCGGCGGCGGCAGGCACCGCCCGGGTGGGGTGGAACCAGGTGATGCGGGCGCCCCGGGCGCGCACCGCTTGCAGCGCGGCGGGCAGGGCGTCGGGGGCATCGGTGTCAAAGCCGTCTGAAAAAATCCAGACCCGGGCACCCCGGTTGAGCTGGGCTTTGGCGTGTACCCGCACAAAGTCGTGCAGGCTGCTGGCAATGCGGGTGCCGGCGCCAAAGCCGGCGGTCACGGCGTTGATCTTTTCCTGAATGGCCGACGAGTCGCGCTGCATGAGCGGGGTGATTTCGGCCAGCCGGGTGTGAAACACAAACACCCGCGCCTGGGCGGCCACCGCAAACGCGCGGGCCACCCGCAAAAACAGCGGCGCGTGCGATTCCATGGAGCGGCTCACGTCGGCCAATATGAACAGGCGCGGTGGCTCGCGGCGCTGCACCATCCAGGCCGGGCGCAGCGGCTCGCCGCCCCAGGCCACGCTGCGGCGCAGGGTCTGGCGCAGGTCGAGCCGGTGCCCGGGCTGGGCGGTGTGCCAGCGCCGGGTGGGCCGGGGGCGCAGGCGCGCGGTGATGAGTTTGGCCAGTTGCTGCAGCGCGCCCAGCTCTTGCGGCAGCCACAGTTGGCCATCGCGCTGGTGCAGGGCTTCCACCTGCACCTCGTGCCGGCTGGCGCCGCCCATGGCGCGGGGGCTGCCGGCGTCTTCGGTGTTTGCGTGGGCTCCGGGCAGCTCGCTTGCGGTGTGGGGCGCGGCCTTGCCGGGTGCGCTGGCGGCGGGCGCTTCCATGTTTTTGTGCAGCTCTTGCACCGCCTGACGCAGGTCGCGCGAGGGGCGCATCTGCCCGCTCACCCGCACCTGGCCCTTGAGCCGCTGCGGGTACCAGTAGCGTTCAAACAGCTCGGGCCACTGGCGCCAGTCGCGCGCGCTGTGGCAGGCCATGGCCCGCCAGGCGGCGCACAGGCGCTGGCCTTGCAGCGGCCCCAGCGCCAGCGCAGCCTGCAGCATGGCTTGCTGCTCGCTCACGCCCACTTTCAGGCCGTGGTCGCGCAGCATGGCGGCAAAGCCGGCCAGGCTCTGGCTGGGGGCGCTGGCCTGGGTGTTCATGTGGCGGCCATCACGGCGTCGGTTTTTTCGGCCACGCCCACGCTGCGCCGGCCTTCGACCAGCTGGCGGGCGCGCTCGCCAGTCAGCATGAAGCGGTCTTCGCGGGTTTTCAGCAGGCAGCCCAGGGTGCTCAGCAGCACGGCGGTGTCTTCGGGCAGGGTGTGCTGGCTGAGCTGGTGCAGGGCGCGCACCCAGTCCAGCGTTTCGGCCACACCGGGGGTTTTGGCCAGGTCTTCGGTGCGCAGGCGCTGCACAAACTGCACGCAGTCTTCCACCAGCCGGGTGTCGGCCTCGGGCACGGCCGACTTGACGATGGCGATCTCGCGCGCCAGCGTGGGGTAGTCCAGGTAGTGGTAGAGGCAGCGCCGGCGCAGCGCGTCTGACAGCTCTCGGGTGCCATTGCTGGTCAAGATGACCTGCGGAATGTGCTGGGCTCGCAGCGTACCCAGTTCGGGCACGGTGATCTGGTAGTCGGCCAGCACCTCCAGCAAATAGGCTTCAAAGGCTTCGTCGGCGCGGTCAATTTCGTCGATCAGCAACACGCAGGGGCCGCTTTGGCTGATGGCTTTGAGCAGCGGGCGTTCCAGCAGATAGTCACGCGCAAACACGTCCGACTCTTTGGCGCTGGCGCTGCGCGCTTCGGTCAGGCGGATCGCCATGAGCTGGCGGCCGTAGTTCCATTCGTAAGCCGCCTGCGACAGGTCCAACCCCTCGAAACACTGCAGCCGCACCAGCTCGGCGCCCTGTGCCTTCGCCAGTGCGGTGGCCAGTGCGGTTTTGCCCACGCCGGCATCGCCTTCAACCAGCAGCGGGCGCTGCAGGCGCCCAGCCAGCCAGGTGGTGGTGGCCAAGTCGGCGTCGGCCAGGTAGCCCACGCGCTGCAGTTGCTCGCGCAAGGCGCGTTCGTTGTCCAGGTTGGCGGTGCTGGTGTTCATGTCAGGTATCCGTCATTCAGAGTGCGACCCGCTGCATGCCCCGCCCCGTGGGGGGGTGCGAAGCGGCGCGGGCGTACATCTCAAGTTTTTTTCCCGAACAGGCCCAGCCACCAGTTCTTGATCAGTGCCCAGACGATGGCCAGGCCGTTGATTTCTTGCGCCACCGGCGGTGCGGTGCGCGGTGCGGCAGCGGCGACTGGCGCGGCCTGTGCAGCTTCTGCTGCGCCACCGAACGCGACCGCAGCGTCTTCGGCCATGGCCACCGAAGCGGGCGCTGGCAAGGCCAGCGCAGCCTGGCGGAAATTTTCGACGAACTGCACCAGAATCATTTCAGACACCTGCACCATCATGCGGCCGCCAAACTGGGCGAACTTGCCGTTCACGATCACCGCCGCGTCACCGTGCAACACCGAATGCGCCGGGTTGGCCGGGTCGGCTTCGATGACGGCGGTCAGGTCCATCGAGGCAGACGAGCCGCCCTTGTCGGCCCCTTTGCCGCGCAGCACCATCTTGCGGTCGGCCTCGCTCTTTTCCAGCACGTCCACCGTGCCGCCGAACTGAGCCACGGCAGGGCCCACTTTCACCTTCACGCCACCTTTGTACGAGGTGTCGGACAGCTGCTCGGTGAGTTCGGCGCCGGGCATGCAGCCGGCCACCGCCTTCAGGTCGGCAAGGATGGCCCAGGCGCGGGCCGGGTCCACGTCGAGGGGGTAGCGTTTGTCGAGTTTGACTTCCATGGGATACCTTGTTTGAAGCAAAAATCTAAGAGCCGCCGGAGCGCGATGGGCTGGCATGAAGAGCCGCCAGCTCAGGGCACTGGCCGGCCGGCTTTGCCGGACGGCCAGTGCCCCTTTGGGGGTCGCGCGCAGCGCGGCGGGGGGGTTACAAATTCAAGCCTCGCGCCTTGAGCTCTTTCCACACCCGAAACGCGTTGTGTGGCATGTCCATGTGCGTCATGCCCTGGTGGGAAAACGCGTCCACGATGGCCGAGGTGAAGGTGGGAATGGAGCCCACGTGCGGCGATTCGGCCACGCCCTTGGCACCCAGCGGGTGGTGGGGCGAAGGGGTCACGGTGTGGTCGGTCTCCCAGTGTGGCGTTTCCACGAAGGTGGGCAAGAAATAGTCCATCAGCGTGTTGCCCAGCAGGTTGCCCTGTGCGTCAAACGGCATCTGCTGGCCCATGGCCACGGCAAAACCTTCGGTCAGGCCGCCGTGGATCTGGCCTTCGATGATCATCGGGTTGATGCGGGTGCCGCAGTCGTCCAGCGCATAGAAGCGGCGGATCTTGGTTTCGCCGGTGGTGCGGTCGATGTCGACCACGCACAGGTAAATGCCAAACGGGAAGGTGAAGTTGGGCGGGTCGTAGTAGTGCACCGCTTCCAGGCCCGGCTCCAGCCCTTCGGGCGGCTGATGGTAGGCCTGCCATGCGATGTCAGTCATGGTTTTGTACTTGCTGTCGTCGCCCTTGACCTTGAAGCGGTCCACCTCCCAGTCCAGGTCGTTTTCGTTCACTTCCAGCATGTGGGCCGCGATCTTCTTGGCCTTGGCGTGTATCTTGCGCGCCGCCATGGCAATGGCCGCGCCGGCCACCGGGGTGGAGCGGCTGCCGTAGGTGCCCAGGCCGTAGGGCGCGGTGCTGGTGTCGCCTTCTTCCACCTGAATCACCTCGCTCGGAATACCCAACTCGGTGGCGATGATCTGCGCATAGGTGGTCTGGTGGCCCTGGCCCTGCGTGATCGTGCCCATGCGTGCAATGGCACTGCCGGTGGGGTGGATGCGGATTTCGCACGAGTCGAACATGCCCACGCCCAGGATGTCGCAGATTTTGCTGGGGCCGGCGCCCACCACCTCGGTGAAGGTGACGAGGCCAATGCCCATCAGCGTGGGGCTGTTGGGGTCGGCGCGCTTGGCGGCCTGCTCGGCTCGCAGGCCCTTGTAATCCACCGCGTCCAGCACCTTGTCCAGCGCAGTCTGGTAGTCGCCCGAGTCGTAGTCAAAACCAAAGGCGCTGCGGTAGGGGAACTGTTCCTTTTTGATGAAGTTCTTGGCGCGAATTTCGGCCTTGTCCATGTTCAGCTTGTGCGCCAGCACGTCCACCATGCGCTCGATCAGGTAGACCGCCTCGGTCACGCGGAAGCTGCAGCGGTAGGCCACGCCACCGGGCGCCTTGTTGGTGTAGACGCCTTTCACGCTGGCGTAGGCGGCGGGAATGTCGTAGCTGCCGGAGCAGATGTGGAACAGGCCGGCCGGGAACTTGGTCGGGTCGGCGCAAGCGTCAAACGCGCCGTGGTCGGCCACCACGTTCACACGCAGGCCGGTGATCTTGCCGTCGGCGGTGGCGGCAATTTCGCCGTCCATGTGGTAGTCACGGGCAAAGGCGGTGGACGAGATGTTCTCAATGCGGTCTTCGACCCATTTCACCGGGCGGCCCAGCACGATGGATGCCACGATGGCGCACACATAGCCGGGGTAGATGCCCACTTTGTTGCCGAAGCCGCCGCCGATGTCGGGGCTGACGATGCGCACCTTGCTTTCAGGAATACCCGACAGCATAGACACCACGGTGCGCACCACGTGCGGCGCCTGGCTGGTGATGAAGGTGGTGAGGTCGCCCTTGATCGGGTCGAAGCTGGCCACGCAGCCGCAGGTTTCCAGCGGGCAGGGGTGCACGCGCGGGTAATACATGTGCTGGCTCACCGTCACCGCCGCGTTGTCAAACGCTGCGTCGGCCGCGCTTTTGTCGCCCGCGTCCCAGGTAAAGATGTGGTTGTGGTGCTCGCGCTTGCCGTGGGCGCCTTCGGTTTTGCCGGCCAGGTCTTCGCGGATCACGGGCGCGCCGGGTTGCAGGGCGGCGTACGGGTCCAGCACCACGGGCAGCTCTTCGTATTCCACTTCCACGGCTTCGGCCGCGTCGGCCGCAATGTAGCGGTCGTCGGCGATCACGATGGCCACTTCCTGCATCTGAAAGTGCACCTTGCCGTCGGCCAGCACGGCGGCCACGTCACCGGCCAGCGTGGGCATCCAGTGCAGCTTGAGCGGCTTCAGGTCGTCGGCGGTGAGCACCGCGTGCACGCCGGGCATGGCCAGCGCGGCTTCTTTGTTGATCTTGACGATGCGGCCGTGGGCGATGGGGCTGCGCACGATGTCCATGTGCAGCATGCCGGCCATCTTGATGTCGTCAACGTAGTTGCCCTTGCCTTGAATGAAGCGGGCATCTTCTTTGCGCAGGCGAGAGACGCCCATGCCGGCCAGTGCAATTTCACGGGCTTCGGCGGTTTGTACCGGTGCGTTCATGTGTGGTCTCCAGTGTGTTTTGGGCTTCAGGCGGCAACGGGCTCTTGCAGCTTCTTGGCTGCGTACTGCACCGCCTTGACGATGTTCTGGTAGCCGGTGCAGCGGCACAGGTTGCCGGCCATGCCGTGGCGAATCTCTTCTTCGCTCGGGTTCGGGTTTTCCTGCAAGAAGCGGTAGGCGCGCATCAGCATGCCGGGGGTGCAGAAGCCGCACTGCAGGCCGTGTTCTTTGTAAAAACCTTCTTGCACCGCGTGCAGCACGCCCTTGTTGGCCAGGCCTTCCACGGTGAGCACCTCGGAACCGTCGCACTGCACCGCCAGGTGGGTGCAGGCCTTCACCGAGCGGCCATCGATGTCCACCGTGCAGGCGCCGCAATGGCTGGTTTCGCAGCCAATGTGGGCACCGGTGAGGTTGAGTTCTTCACGCAAAAAATGGATCAGCAGCGTGCGGGGTTCGACCGCCTTCTCTTCGGTGCGGCCGTTGACGTTGACGGAAATGAGTTTTTTCGACATGTGGGTTTCTCCGGCGGCGGTTCAGGAACAACGGGACCAGGCTTTGGACAGCGCACGCTTGACCATTTGCCCGGCCATGGCGGTTTTGTATTCAATGTCGCCGCGCAGGTCTTCGGCGGGGTCGCAGGCGGCGGTGGCTGCGTCGGCCGCGGCTTGCAGCGTGGCGGCGTTCAGCGGCTGGCCCAGCAGGGCGGCTTCGGCGGCTTCCACGCGCAGCGCGGTGGGTGCCACGTTGGTCAGCGCCACGCGCACATGGCTGATGGTGTCGCCGGTTTTGCGCATCACCACGGCACAGCCGGCGGTGGCCCAGTCGCCGGTCTTGCGCTTGAGCTTTTCGTAGGCGTAGCCGGTGCCGGGCGCAAACGCCGGCACATGGATCTCGCACATCACCTCGTTTTCTTCCAGCAGCGTCATGTAGGTGCCCAGAAAGAAACCGTCGGCGGGCACGGTGCGCCGGCCGTTCGGGCCTTCCAGCACAAAGTGCGCCTCGATGGCGATGGAGAGCGCCGGGTGGTCGTTGCCGGGGTCGCCGTGGGCAATGTCGCCGCCGATGGTGCCGCGGTTGCGCACCTGGGGGTCGGCAATCAGCAGGGCGGCTTCACACAGCAGCGGCACCTTGGCCTGCAAGATGGGCGAGGCGATCAGGTCGTTTTCAACTGTCATGGCGCCAATCACCACCTTGCCGCCTTCTTCGCGGATGCCGCGCAGCTCGGGAATGCGGTTGATGTCGATCAGGTGCGCGGGCTCGGCAAAGCGCAGCTTCATCATCGGCAGCAGGCTGTGGCCGCCGGCCAGCAGCTTGGCATCGGACCCGAGCTGGCCCAGCAAGGCCACGGCCTCACTGACCGATTTGGGGGCGTGGTATTCGAATCGCGGTGGAATCATGGTTGTCTCCAAATGGTTTTTGTCCAAGACAGAACCAGTGTATGGAGTCCCCAAACCCGACACGAACTGCAGGGATTAAGCGTTGGAAGGCATCAAATGCTGCATTTTTCGCACGAAATGCACGCTGGATTGCACGAAACGCTCAGATCAGGCGCGTGGGTTTTGACAACCCGGGAATGTCCTTAGGCCAACATTTGACGAAAATCAATGACGCGCCAGCAGCCCGAGGGCTTCCCTGAGCTTGCCCACCTCGGCCCGAGAGACCGGGATCGGTTCGCGGTGCTTGCCTTTGAGCACCACCTGCGTCTTGCTGCCTTCGCGCCCGAGCTCGGCCACCGCGTGCAGGTTGACGATGAAGCAGCGGTGGACGCGCATGAACTGCGCCGGGTCCAGGCGGGTTTGCAGGTCGCCAATGCTCAGGTTGCAGAAATGAAAGCCGCTGTGGGTCAGCACCCGCGTGTAGTGGGCTTGCGACTCCAGGCACAGCACGTCTTTGGTGTCCACAAACGCCACCTTGTGGTTGGCCACCATGGGAATGCGGTTGAGCCGCAGACCGGGCGCTGGCAGCTCGGCCGCCGGGGCCTCCTGGCTCACCACCTGCGTCACGTCGTAAAAGACCAGGATGAACCCGGTGGTCTTGCCCTCAAAGTCGCCCAGCCGGGTCACCTTGATCAGCAGCACCTGTTCGGGGATGTTGATGATCATCGTCATGGGCACGGCGCTCACCATGGGGCAGCCGCTGGACGCCTGGTCCAGCAAAAAGTTGACCTTGGGTTTGGAGCGCTCGGGGTGAAACGACGACACCAGCTTGTCAAAAGGCTGCTTTTCGCCCACAGGCAACACCTTGCGGGCAAAGTCGTTCATGGCCAGCACGGTGCGCTGGGCGTCCAGGTGGATCACGCCCACCTCGAACTTCTCAAACAGATAAAGGGGCGAGTTGATCGCGGCCTGTGTCTCCATCAACGGTCTCCTGGCCGGTCTGAATGGGTGCCAGCCTGCGCGAAGGGTACCGCAAGGTGACCCATCGCATACACTTTACGGTTGTTTTTCGAGGTAATCCATGAGTCTCCAATGCGGCATCGTGGGCCTACCCAACGTCGGCAAGCCCACCCTTTTCAACGCGCTGACCAAAGCCGGCATCGCAGCTGAAAACTATCCCGCAGGCTGGACTGACTGAAAAACGCAACAGGATCAAGCACTTCCGGGTGCTGGGATGTTGCAACTGGCAAAGCCAGGACCAAAACGCGAAGATTGCAGAGGCCATCCTACGATGGTCTTTGTCGTTTCTGGCGTCGGCCCTCATAGCGTTGCTAACATCCTTCCATGAACATGAAGGACTTTACCGACTACGTTACTCTTCTGGGCGCTCTCGTCGCTGCAGGAGTAGGTGTCTGGAATTTGATCTTGCAAATGCGCGGCAAGCGCGATTTGTTCCTTGTCCGGCTCGGCTCTTTGTCCCCTGCGATAGGGCATGAGACGATGGTGTCTGTTGTCAGTCGTTCCGATCACCCAGTTCGATTGACAGATTGGGGGTTCATTGAAGCGAATGGATTGTTCACCTCGTTAATCATGGAGTGGGAGTCTGGAGGATTGCAGGGCGAAGAAATTTCAGCGCGTGGCAGTTCTCTGTTGGAAGGCTTTGGGAAACACTTCGAGACAGGTTGCGTACGGTGTCAAATGCCGTTAGGTGCCTATGCGATCAGCGCTACTCAGCGAAGTCCAGTGATTGCATTTGCTGCGATGATGCCGATGTGGCAGCGGTTTTGGATTCGGTGGCGTTTACTGCTACAGCCTAGCTATTTACTCTGGTAGTGTTTGTGTGTTCTAGATGCAATCTCCTAAACCTCAGGAAACCCCAGTTTTGTAGGTCCGGTAGCGATCCAAGAATCAAGAAGCCAGGCATTGCAAGTCCAGGAGATCGGCGAAGGGCATACAGACTTCAGCGGGAAATCACTCGGTTCCGCTTCAATGGGTCTTCTGCCTCTTGCTTCAGGTTTTCCACAAGCTCATCACGGAAGGGGATGAGTCCCGTGTCCCCTAGTTTGTATTTTTCTCTCAGATCGTTGGCCAACCCTTTCGCGTCATAGTTGACTTTCCAAGCGTTGCGTGGGGTACTAATCAGTACCCCCGGCTCGGGCATTCGATTGAAATCCTCGGTCCGCAGACCGGGCATGGTGCCGAAGTACAGGTCTCGTTTGGGTCGGAAATCCCGGACTGGGCCGGAGTTTGAGCGTTCAAATACGCCTTCCGCGAGTTGTGCTTTATCGCTGAACATCAATATTCTTATCGTGTGCGAGCCGCTGCAAATGCTTCTCGGTGTGACTGTCGTGGTGCCAGAGTAGAAGCCTTGGTCTCCGATCCGGTTCAATGTGCCGCTCGTGCTCACATCTGCCCCATAGTTGCGGCACGTTGAAATCTGCATGTCCCACGTCACCGTGAACATTGAGAAACCTCGTTGATTAGTCAGATTTGAGGCTGCAAGGTAGAGCATGTCCTTGATTCGCCCCTGTGAGAAAAAGTCGCGGGACGGCAGCGAGAGCGAGAACTCTTCCATCCGGAGCTGCTTGATCTCTTCGTAGATGACGGAGTCCTTGGCTGGGGGAATGCATTCAGGATTCGAGATAGGTGGGAAGCAGCTTCTTTGCGCCCCTACATAGCGCACCAAGTGGAACGTCTCGTCAGATTTTTCCGCCTTTAGCTCACCCCAGAAGCCCCCTTTGGGGGCGGAAGCACAGCCGGACAAGAGCACAAGGGTCAACAGTGATAAGAGTCTCATGACATCCTTTTGTAGTAAGAACTAACCATTGGCCGGTCGAACTTCTGCCGGCATCCGGGATAGAGCAAGGGTTTGACCGATCCAAACTCTTCCCATTTTGTACTGAATGCGGCCGTACTCGATTTTCTGGCCGGACGGAGTAGTGAAGCTGTGAAATGAAATGGTCATGGTTTATGGTCCGTTGCAAAAACGCACCTATCTTCTACCCAAAGCCATTTCTTACGGACACGGCTAACCATGAGCCACCCTTGCCGCCTTGATTCCCAGGTCATTCAACTGCACCACGATCGCCCGTATGGTGAGGCCCTTTGAAGCAAACCCATTCAGCAAGGGCACCTGAAGCACCCGGCCGTGAGGCTGTGCGCGATCTGGCATCAGACCCACAACGGCCAGCTTGGGGAAGGGCGACTCTAGCGCCAGGCCATGTAGAGCGTTCACGGACTTGATCACAGCGCCAATCACCCCGCGGCCCAGTTCCACCAATGCAGCGCCCTTGGTTCGGGCGAACGCATGGCAGTGATCAATGAACTCCGGGCCGCCGAGATCCGTCACCGGGCGGTCCAGCCACTCTCCAAAGTGTGTTCGGTAAAACGACTCATACCGGTTCTGGCTGGATGCCTTGATTTTTTCCGAGCAGTATTCAAGATACGCCGCGCGCAGCGTCGGAACAGCCTTTGGCACAAACTGGCTGGGGCGTTCACCTCGGCGGCACTGGGCCAGCACCTCCATGGCCCGTGCCCGGGCCTGCTCAACGCTCATGAGTGGCCAGTAACCTATAGATCCGGCCCAGTGAAGTCTAAAGTCCGTTCGGGTTGAGCTTGTCGAAACCTTCCTCAGACATGGCGCGAGCCCTTCGACAGGCTCAGGGCGAACGGTTGATACTTCATAAGGCCGAATCGTTATAGATAAGGCCCGTTAAAGTCTGAACTTTGTCTGATTTTCGCGATCAGAGTGTCATGGAAAAAGAAAGCGCAAGAAGTCAGACACTGGAGCAACTTCACGAACGGCGCAAACAGGTCGTGAGGCTGTACAGACAAGGCACCAAGATCATGCAGATCGTCACGATGACGGGGCTGAGCTACCCGACAGTGCGAACGGCTATCGATCTGTTTGACGCTGGCGGCTGGGGTGCGA
>NZ_JBVPZC010000041.1:0-16365 GCF_055702805.1 Hydrogenophaga sp. LT287
CTGCGTATTTCGGCGAATGTGACCGGTCATTTCGGCGAATGTGACCGGTGGGCTGAGGGGTGATTTCAGCGCTGTTTCGGTAACGTGACCGCCCGTTTCGGCGATCGTGACCGCCGTGATGCTGGCGGTGCTGCGTAGAGGGTTGAGTTTACGGTTTTGGAGAGGCTGTCAGGTTTTCATGGAGGTCCTTGATAGTCGTTTTTGAAACGGTTGCAGCGCGCGCCGTACGGCCCGTTCGCCGCGACTCGCCGTCCAGGCTGAAGCGCCGGCAACTCTGCAGCAACCGGTCGAGGATGGCGTCGGCAACGGTGGGGTCGCCCAGCCAAGCGTGCCAGTGCTCGATGGGCAGTTGGTGGGCGATGATGGTGGCGCGCTGACCCACCCGGTCATCAATGACCTCCAGCAAATCGGCTCGCGTGGCGGCATCGAGATTGCCGATGCCCCAGTCGTCCAAAATAAGCACGTCGATCTTGGCAAGTTGCTGCAACCAGCGTCGGAAGCTGCCGGCACCATGCAAGATGCGCAGCTCTTCTGCTAGCCGAGGCACGCGCAAGTACAGCGCCGAGCGACCCTGGCGACACGCATACTGGGCCAGCGCACACGCCAGCCAGGTCTTGCCCAAACCGGTCGCACCAGCCAGGGTCACGGTCTCGCCGCGCTCAATCCAGGTGGACAGCGCAAGGCCCATGAGGGCTGGGCGGTCCAGCCCCCGGATGCCTTCGAAGCTGGCGTCCTCCAAGGTGGCCGAAGGGTACTTGAGTTGCGCCTGTTGCAGCAGGCGAACCCGCTTGCGGTCACCCCGGGCGTAGACCTCTCGCTCGACCAGCAAGGCCAGGCGCTCATCGAAGGACAGGTTCAGGCAATCGGCCTGTTCGTGCTGTTGTTGTAAGGCATCGGCGAAGCCCACGAGTTTGAGGGAGCGCAGCTGGGCGATGGTGGTGTTGTTGAGCATGGGAGTGTTCGGATTTGGTTGTTGGTTCGAGTAGTTCAAGGCAGGGCGTCACTGGTAATAGCCCGGGCCGCGCAGGTTCGCGTGCGCCGGGCTGGTCCAATCCGACTCGGCCTGTGGCGTGATCTGGTCACGGTTGTTGGCCAGCAAGTCACGCACATGGCTGTAGCGCAATGTGCCCAGAGCCAGCGCCCGTTCGCAGGCGGCCTCCAGCCGCCCTGGGCCGTATCGCTTGGACAGGCTCAACAAGCCCAGGCAAGACCGATAACCATGCTCAGGATGTTTGTAGGTTTGCAGCAGGCGGGTGATCAACTCGCCGCAGGCCACGCCGATGCGCTGGCCCCATTCGATCAGGCGCTGTGGCGTCCACTCCATGTGGGCGCGGTGCGCCGCAGGCATGTGTGCCTCCACCGTGGTGAAGCCCCCACGCTTGTCGCTGCGCGCGTGGGCGGCCACGCGTTGGCCGCGCAGGAGCAACTCGATGCCGTAGCCGGTCATGCGTGCCTCCAGCTTCTGCCCGACCAGCGGGTGCGGTGCGCTGTACCGATGGCCGTCGATCTCGACGTGGTAGTCGATGTGTACCCGCACGGTCTTGAAGCGCGCGAGCTCATAGGGTTGCTGCGGCAGCGGCATCAGGGCTGGGGCGTCCAGCTCGGCAAACACGCTGGCGCGGCTGCCCGGCAACTTCTGAAAGGGGCGCTCGTTCAGGCTGGGTAGTAATTGCGCAATGGCCGTATCCACCTGGGCGACGCTGTCAAAACGCTGGTGGCGCAGCCGCGCCAGGATCCAGCGTGTGACGACCTGAACCGAGCTCTCGGCCGTGGCCTTGTCGCGTGGCGTGCGTGGGCGCGCAGGCAATACCGAAGTGCCGTAGTAACGGGCCAGGTCCTGCACCGTCTCGTTGGCACGTGGCTCATAGCGGTCCGGGGTGGCGATCACGGCACGGGCGTTGTCAGGCACGATGAGCTGCGGCACACCCCCGTAGAAGTGCAGAGCGCGCACCATGCCCTGGACCCAGTCATCCAGGCGCTGCGCGGGCGTGGCGCAGGCGAAGACGCAACTGGAGGCGGCCATGGCCGAGACAAAGACCTGGGCGCGCGCGCCATCGCGCAAGGGCACCGTGGAGCCCGCGAAGTCGATGAACAGCTTCTCGCCGGCACGCCGGTGCTGGCGCATCGAGCGCTTGAGGGTTTGGGCGAAGGCCTTGTAGTGACCGCAGAACTGGGTGTAGCGCCAAGTACGTCCATGGGGATGTGCTTCCACGTACTCCTGCCAAAGCAGCATGAGCGTGACCCCCTTGCGGTCGAGTTCGCGGTGGATTCGGCCCCAGTCGGGGGTGATGTAGGGCTGCGAGGTGTTCGCTTTGGGCAGCAAGGTGGAGGTCAGTCGCTGCTCGCTCCAGTCCTGGACAGTCTCCCAATCCAGACCGGCGGCATGGGCCAGGCCAACATACTTGGTCACGGCCCCTTTGGAGATGTTGAGGGTGGATGCGATCTGCTCGTGCGAGAGGTCGGCCTGCCACTTCAGGCGGATAACGTCTTTGATCATGCGTAGAGAAATTCGAGGTTTGGGCATCTGGCTCCTGATGGCAAAAGCCGTCGAGGTTAGGACGCCCGGTTGAGTTCTCTACGCAGCACCGCCGGCAACAGACCCCCACCAAAATGGGGACTGAAACGGCGGTCACGATGACCGAAATGATCGGTCATGATGCCGAAACGGCCGGTCACGATGAGCCGAAAAGGAACGCGGTCACGATGGACCGAAATCCTCGGTCACGATGCCGAAATCACCGGTCACGTTGGTCCGAAATCCTCGGTCACGATGCCGAAATCACCGGTCACGTTGGTCCGAAATACCCATTCACCCGCCGCGCCACGCGCAGCAAGCCACGGTAGTGCATGCCGTCAAGCAACTGGGTACTGGCTTTGGACTGGCCGCCAAAGCCGTTGGTGGTGTGGCCATGGGCAAAGTGCGCATCCACCTGCCGTGGGTGCGCTTCGCCCTGCGCCTGAACAAACTGCCAAACCGCCTGGGCCTGCTCCTGGCGCTCGGCAGACCACGCATGGCGGGCGGTGCGCGGGTGCATGCGGGCATGCAGATCGCGGGTGACAAAACCGTAGTTGACGAAAAAGTCCTCTTCCACCGCCAATTGCGGGTAGGCGCGCTCCAGGTCGCCGGCCCGGTAGTCCTTGACGCGGTGGCGCAGCGTGAGGTCTTGCGCGCGGGCGGGCGACCGGATCGGGTCGGCCTGCACAAAGCCCAGCCGTTCGATGGCCCGGGGCAGGCTCAGGGGTTTGAACAGGCTGCGGCCCACCGCGTAGCGGCGCAAGTCGGCAAGGGTCGGTGATGGCATCACCGCATCATGCCGCAGGCGAACCACCGCCCAGCGGAGCGCCTAAAAGGCTTCTTTTTCCGCTTCCAGATACGCCAGGCTGGTGTACTTGCCAATGTTGCTGTCAAAGCCGTCCATGGTCTTGGCGCGGCTGGCCACGCGGGGGTCTTCCAGCACACGGGCTTTGGCGCCGTCGAGCCCCACGCCGTCTTTCACGGCCTTTTCACACGGCTCGTAAATGCCTTTCATGAAGGTGCCGTAGGTGTCAAGCAGGGTCTTGCTGCCCCGGCCGTGGCCGGGCACCCACAGCTGGTCGCCCGCCGCTGCTTTGATCGCGTCGTAGTACTTGAAGGTGCCCACGTAAGAGCCGTCGTCCATGTTGGCGATGCGGTTTTCCATGGCGATGTCGCCAATGTAGGTGAGCTTGTCCTGCACGATTTCCAGGGACAGGTCAGACGGGGTGTGGGCGCGGCCGTAGTGGTGCAACTTGATCTGCACGTCGCCGTAATCAAACACCTGGCCGTGCTGCACCGTCTGGTTGGGCGCAAACACCTTGGTGCCGAGCGTGGCCTGGTTGGTCCAGCGCTCCATCAGGCTGCGCCACAGGTTGCCCTCGTGTCCGGCAATTTGCTCGCGGGTGTGGGCCAGCGCGTGAATGGGCAGGTCTTTGCCGTAGGCCTCCACAAAGGCGTGGTTGCCCAGCCAGTGGTCGCCGTGGTAGTGGCTGTTGAACACCGCAATCACTGGCTTGTCGGTCACCTTTTTGATCATGCGAATCGCCATCTGCCCAATTTGCAGCGAAGCGCCGCTGTCCAGCACGACCACGCCTTTTTGCGTGATGACAAACAGCACGCTGGCCATCAGGCCCTGGTTTTCAGCGGTGGGAAAGCCGTCTTTGGCATACACCATCCACACGTGTGGGGACAGTTGCTCGGGCGCCACGTCGGGCACCGGCGGGCCTTCAATAAAGTCTTGCACCTGCTGGGCAAACAACCGCACCTCGGGCACCAGGGCCAGCCCGGCCACGCCCAGCCCGGCGCCGCCCACCATGCGCAACCATTGGCGGCGGCTACGCACCGGCTCGCTCGCCACATCCAGCGGAAAAGAGGGTTTGACGGGTTTCATGGGGTGTCTCCTGCAGGATGTCGTTATCAAATAAGCGATTGCTTATTAAACAATGATAGAACCGCCAGCGGCTCTCGGCAAGCCCCGCCACACGCCGCCCAGCCGCTTACACCGCCGGTTTTTGGGTGGGCAGGCGCCGCGCAATCTCGGCCACCAGTTGGCGTGCGAGCTGCAGCTTGGACGCCCGGGGCACCTCGGTGGCACCGTGCTCGTCCACCAGCAGCAGGGCGTTGTCGTCCTGGCCGAAGGTGTCGGGCCCAATGTTGCCCACCAGCAGCGGCACCCCTTTGCGGGCGCGCTTGGCCTGGGCGTGGGCCAGCAGATCGTGGCTTTCGGCGGCAAAACCCACACAAAACAGCGCGCCGCTGCGGGCGCGTGCACCGGCGGCAATGCCGGCCAATATGTCGGGGTTTTCAATGAACGACAGCGTGGGCACATCGCCCGAACCGTCTTTCTTGATCTTCTGGTCGGCTTCGGTGGCGGGGCGCCAGTCGGCCACAGCGGCGGCCGACACAAACACGCTGGCGTCCTGGCTCAGCAGGTTGAGTGTTTTCTGCATGTTCAGCGCCGACTTGACGTTGATGCGGCCCACCCCACGCGGCGTGGGCAGGCTCACCGGCCCGGCCACCAGGGTCACATGCGCGCCCGCTTCGTGGGCAGCGCGGGCAATGGCAAAACCCATTTTTCCGCTGGACAGGTTGGTCAGCCCGCGCACCGGGTCAATGGCCTCAAACGTGGGGCCGGCGCTCACCAGCACCTGCTGGCCTGCCAGCACCTTGGGCGTGACAAAGCGCACCAGCTCGTACACCAGCTCTTCAGGCTCCAGCATGCGGCCGTCGCCCATCTCACCGCAGGCCTGGTCACCCACGCCCACGTCCAGCACCGTGGTGCCGTCGGTGCGCAGCTGCGCCACGTTGCGCTGCGTGGCCGGGTGTGCCCACATTTCGCGGTTCATGGCGGGCGCCAGAATCAGCGGCACCCTGTCCAGCGGGCGCGCCAGGCACATCAGGCTCAGCAGGTCGTCGGCCCGGCCGTGCAGCAGTTTGGCCATGAAGTCGGCACTGGCCGGGGCCACCAAAATCGCATCGGCCTCGCGGCTCAGGTTGATGTGGGGCATGTTGTTGTCCACCCCGGCTGCCGTGCGGGCGTCCCACTGCGAGGTGAACACCGGCCGACCCGAAAGCGCCTGCAGCGTGACCGCGGTGATGAAATGCTCGGCCGCCTCGGTCATCACCACCTGCACGGTCGCGCCCTGCTTGATCAGCGCACGACACAGCTCAGCGGCTTTGTAGCAGGCAATGCCCCCGGAGAGGCCCAGGACGATGTGTTTTCCAGCGAGGTCGTTCATGCGCAAAATGTAGCAGCTTGACCGGGCCAATCAACTGCGGACGGACCAATCGAGCGGGGCAAAAATGGGGCGCCATTTATAATCGCCATTTCCACCTCCTGCGAGCAAACGGCTCGCCCGAGACATGACCAAATTTGTGTTCGTCACCGGCGGTGTGGTGTCCTCCCTGGGCAAGGGCATCGCTTCTGCATCCTTGGCCGCGATTCTTGAATCGCGCGGCCTCAAAGTCACCCTCATCAAACTCGACCCGTACATCAACGTGGACCCGGGCACGATGTCGCCGTTCCAGCACGGTGAGGTGTTCGTTACCGACGACGGCGCCGAAACCGACCTGGACCTGGGCCACTATGAGCGTTTCATTGAAACGCGCATGAAAAAAACCAACAACTTCACCACCGGCAAGATCTACCAGTCGGTGCTGGAAAAAGAGCGCCGGGGCGACTACCTGGGCAAAACCGTGCAGGTCATTCCGCACGTCACCAACGAAATCCAGGACTTCATCAAACGCGGCGCCGGCATCGGCACCCCCGACGCGGTGGACGTGGCCATTGTTGAAATTGGCGGCACCGTGGGCGACATCGAGTCGCTGCCGTTCCTGGAAGCCGTGCGCCAGATGAGCCTGCGCATGGGCCCCAACAACTCGGCGTTTGTGCACCTGAGCTACGTGCCCTGGATCGCCGCAGCCGGCGAACTGAAAACCAAACCCACGCAGCACACGGCGCAAAAACTGCGCGAAATCGGCATCCAGGCCGACGCCCTGCTGTGCCGCGCCGACCGGCCCATCCCCGACGAAGAGCGCGCCAAAATCTCGCTGTTTTCCAACGTGCCCGAGTGGGGCGTGATCTCCATGTGGGACGTGGACACCATTTACAAGGTGCCGCGCATGCTGCACGAACAAGGCCTGGACGGCCTGATCTGCGACAAGCTGCGCCTGAACACGCCGCCCACCAGCCTCAAGCGCTGGGACGAACTGGTGTTTGAAACAGAGCACCCGCAAGGCGAAGTCACGGTGGCCATGGTCGGCAAATACGTCGACCTGTCGGACAGCTACAAGTCGGTCAACGAAGCCCTGCGCCACGCGGGCATGCGCAACCATGTGCGCGTCAAGATCGACCACATCGACTCTGAGACCATCGAAGGCGACGCCTCGGCGCAGCTGTCCAAGTACGACGCCATTCTGGTGCCCGGCGGCTTCGGCCAGCGCGGCGTGGAAGGCAAGATCAGCACCGCCCGCTTTGCGCGCGAGCACAAGGTGCCCTACCTGGGCATTTGCCTGGGCATGCAGGTGGCCACCATCGAATACGCCCGCCATGTGGCCGGTTTGAAAGACGCCAACAGCACCGAATTCGACCCGACCACGCCCCACCCGGTGATCGCCCTCATCACCGAATGGAAAGACGCCGACGGCAGCATCCAGACCCGCGACACCAGCTCCGACCTGGGCGGCACCATGCGCCTGGGTGCGCAAACGTCTGACGTGTTGCCCGGCACCCTGGCCCACAGCATTTACGGCAACGAAGTCACCGAGCGCCACCGCCACCGCTTTGAAGCCAACGTGAACTACCTGGACCAACTGCGCCAGGCCGGCCTGGTGATTTCGGCCCAAACGCAGCGCGAACAGCTCACCGAAATGGTGGAACTGCCGCAGAGCGTGCACCCCTGGTACATCGGCGTGCAGTTCCACCCCGAATTCAAGTCCACACCCTGGAACGGCCACCCGCTGTTCAACGCCTTCATCAAGGCGGCCATGGAACACCAGCAAGCACGCGCCGCGGCCAAGGCCTGACCAGGAAACACCCATGAAACTCTGCGGATTTGACGTGGGCCTGGACCAGCCCTTCTTTCTGATCGCCGGCACCTGTTCCATTGAAGGGCTGCAAATGTCCATCGACGTGGCGGGCCAGCTCAAGGAAGCTTGCACGGCGCTCGGTATTCCGCTCATTTACAAAGGCTCGTTCGACAAGGCCAACCGCTCGTCGGGCACCAGCCAGCGCGGCGTGGGCCTGGAAGCCGGCCTGCACATTCTGGAAGAAGTGCGCCGCCAGCTGGGTCTGCCGATCCTGACCGACGTGCACGACACGTCCCACGTGGCCGAGGTGGCCAGCGTGGTCGACGTGCTGCAAACGCCCGCGTTCCTGTGCCGCCAGACCGACTTCATCCGCGCCGTGGCCCAGTCCGGCAAGCCGGTGAACATCAAAAAAGGCCAGTTTCTGGCCCCTTGGGACATGACCAACGTGGTCGACAAGGCCCGCGCCGCAGCGCGCGAGGTGGGCTTGTCTGAAGACCGCTTCCTGGCCTGCGAACGTGGCGTGAGCTTTGGCTACAACAACCTGGTGGCCGACATGACCAGCCTGGCCGAAATGCGCAAGTCGGGCGCACCGGTGGTGTTTGACGTGACCCACTCGGTGCAAAAGCCCGGCGGCCTGGGCGCGGTTAGCGGCGGTGCCCGCGACATGGTGCCCGTGCTGGCCCGCGCCGGCGTGGCCGCTGGCGTGGCTGGGCTGTTCATGGAAACGCATCCGAACCCTGCAGAAGCCTGGTCAGACGGCCCCAACGCCGTGCCGCTCAAGCACATGAAGGCGCTGCTTCAAACACTGGTGGCGCTGGATTCCGTCACCAAAAAGAACCCGTTGCTGGAGAACAATTTCTCATGAGTGCTTACATCATTGCGGACGTGACCGTCACCAACGAAGACCAGATGAAGCTCTACCGTGAGTGGAGCACGCGCGCCATGCAGGAACACGGCGCCGAAGTGCTGGTGCGCGGTGGCCGCATGGAGGCGCTGGAAGGCGACTGGAACCCGCAGCGCATCGTGGTGCTGAAGTTCCAGGACCTGTCCGCAGCCCGCGCCTATTACGAATCTGAAACCTACACGCAGGCGCGCAAGGTGCGCGAAGGTGCCGGCTCGATCCGAATGCTGGCGGTGGAGGGCGTGTGACCCCCTGCGCCGCTTCGCGTCTTCCCCCAAGGGGGACGCGCCCTGTGGCCCGGCAAAGCCGGTTCCACGGGAGCCCTGGACAAAGCCGTGCGCTCCGGTCCAATGCCTCTTTTTTTATTTGTTTTTCTCAGTTCCAAAGGTAGACAACATGAGTGCAATCGTTGACATCGTCGGCCGCGAAATTCTGGACAGCCGCGGCAACCCCACCGTCGAATGCGACGTGCTGCTGGAAAGCGGCGTGATGGGCCGCGCGGCCGTGCCGTCGGGCGCGTCCACCGGCAGCCGCGAAGCCATTGAGCTGCGCGACGGTGACAAAAGCCGCTACCTCGGCAAGGGCGTGCTCAAGGCGGTTGAGCACATCAACACCGAAATTTCTGAAGCCGTGCTGGGCCTCGACGCTTCCGAGCAGGCTTTTCTGGACAAGACTCTGATCGACCTCGACGGCACCGACAACAAAGGCCGCCTGGGCGCCAACGCCATGCTGGCGGTCTCCATGGCCGTGGCCCGCGCCGCCGCCGAAGAAGCCGGCCTGCCGCTGTACCGCTACTTTGGCGGCATGGGCGCGGTGCAAATGCCGGTGCCCATGATGAACGTCATCAACGGCGGCGAGCACGCCAACAACAACCTCGATCTGCAAGAGCTGATGATCATTCCCGTGGGCGCGCCGAGTTTCCGCGAAGCCCTGCGCTGGGGCGCCGAGGTGTTCCACGCGCTCAAGAAAATTTTGCACGACCGGGGCATCAGCACCGCCGTGGGCGACGAAGGCGGCTTTGCACCGAGCGTCGAAAACCACGAAGCCGCGATCCAGATGATTCTGGAAGCCATCGACAAAGCTGGCTACACCGCCGGCGAACAGATTGCTCTCGGCCTGGACTGCGCAGCTTCCGAGTTTTACAAGGACGGCATGTACGTACTGGAAGGCGAAGGCGGCATCCGCCTGAACGCCGAACAGTGGACCGACATGATGGCCAACTGGGTCGACAAGTACCCCATCATTTCCATTGAAGACGGCATGGCCGAAGGCGACTGGGACGGCTGGAAGCTGATGACCGACCGCCTGGGCAAAAAGGTGCAGATCGTGGGTGACGACCTCTTTGTCACCAACACCAAGATCTTGAAGGAAGGTATCGACAAAGGCATTGCCAACTCGATCCTGATCAAGATCAACCAGATCGGCACGCTGACCGAAACGTTTGCCGCCATTGAAATGGCCAAGCGCGCCGGCTACACCGCCGTTATTTCGCACCGCTCGGGCGAAACCGAAGACAGCACCATTGCGGACATCGCCGTGGGCACCAACGCGGGCCAGATCAAGACCGGCTCGATCTCGCGCTCTGACCGCATGGCCAAGTACAACCAGCTGCTGCGCATTGAAGAAGACCTGGGCGAAGTGGCCTACTACCCCGGCCGCGCTGCGTTTTACAACCTGAAGTAAGCACAGCCGCCTGACACGCTGGACACACCATGGGTTCGCGCTTGATCTCCCCCCTGCTGATTGGCTTGCTGCTTGTGCTGCATGCCCAGCTGTGGTTTGGGCGTGGCAGCGTGCCCCAGGTGGCCAGCATGAAACAGCAGCTGGCCGAGCTGGACCGCAACAACCGCGAAGCCCAGCAGCGCAACGACAGCTTGAGCGCCGAGGTGCGCGACCTGCAAGAGGGCCTGGACATGGTGGAAGAACTGGCCCGCCAGGAACTGGGCATGGTCAAGCCTAACGAAATCTTCGTGCAGATCGCCCAGGGCAAACGCTGAGCCCCATGGTGCTGACCATCACCTTGCTGGGCGGCGAATCCACCGGCAAGTCCACCCTGGCCCAGGCGCTACAGCGCCACCTGAATGACACCCTGGGTATTGCCGCCGCGCGGGTGCCAGAGCACCTGCGCAGCTGGTGTGAAACCATGGGCCGCGCGCCCCTAAGCCACGAACAGGCCGAACGCGCACAAGCGCAAACCCGCCTGATCGACCAGGCCAGCGCCCAACCGGGCGTGCGCGTGGTGGTGGCCGACACCACCGCCCTCATGGTGGCGGCCTATAGCGAGCTGTATTTCAACGACCGCAGCCTGTACCCAGCCGCGCTGGCGCAGCAGCAGCGCTACAGCCTGAGCCTGCTCATGGGGCTTGACCTGCCCTGGGTGGCAGACGGCCTGTTTCGCGACAGCCCCGCCGTGCGCGAAGCGACCGACACTGTGTTGCGCCGGGAACTGCACGCGGCCGGCATTCCATTTCAAACCGTGTACGGCCAGGGCGATGCACGGCTGCAGCAAGCGCTGCGCGCCGTGGGCCCGGTGCTGGGTCAGCCGCTGGTGGCAGCTGACCGCAGCCTGAGCGAAGGGCGCGTGGCATGGAACTGCGAAAAATGCAGCGACCCGGCTTGCGAACACCGCTTGTTCAGCCAATTGATTGCGAAGAAAACGCCCTCGCCCATATGACCCCGGCCAGCCCCACGCCCGACTTTCGCTCGCCCGCCTTTCTGCGCGCCCACGTGCAAGACACGCTGGCGTTTTACCTGCCCCGAGCCATCGACCCGGTGGGTGGCCTGTTTCACTTTTTGCGCGACGACGGCAGCGTGTACGACCGCCACTCCCGCCACCTGGTGAGCAGCACGCGCTACGTCGTCACGCTCGCCATGGCGGTACGCGCCGGCCTGGGCGGCACCACAGCGCGCCAGGCGCTGCAAGTGGCGTTTGACTTTTTGCCCCACCACCGCAACCCAGCCACCGGCGGCTACGCCTGGTTGCTGGACTGGCGCGATCGCCAGGCGCGGGTGGTCGACGGCACCAACCACGCCTACGGCCTCGCCTTTGTGCTGCTGGCCCACGCCCACGCCCACATGGCCGGGCTGACCGATGCGCACGCGGGCATTGCAGAGACTTTCAACCTGCTGGAACAGCGCTTTTGGGAACCCGCCCACGGCCTGTACGCCGACGAAGCCACCGCCGACTGGCAGCTGCAGCCCTACCGCGGCCAAAACGCCAACATGCACCTGTGCGAAGCCCTGCTGGCCGCGTTTGACGCCACCGGCGAAGCCCGCTACCTGGACCGCGCCGTACTGCTGGCCGAGCACATCACCGTGCGCCAGGCCGCGCTGGCCAGTGGCCTGGTGTGGGAACACCACCGCGCCGACTGGTCGTTGGACTGGGACTACAACCGCGACGACAAAACCAACATCTTTCGCCCCTGGGGCTTTCAGCCCGGTCACCTGACCGAATGGGCCAAGCTGCTGCTGTTGCTCAACGAGCGCCGCCCGCAAGCGGGGCTGGTGGAACGCGCCCAATTTTTCTTTGACACCGCCATGGAAAAAGCCTGGGACGGCGAACACGGCGGCCTGTTTTACGGCTTCGCGCCCGACGGCAGCGTGTGCGACACCGACAAATATTTCTGGGTGCAAGCCGAGTCGTTTGCCGCCGCGGCGCGCCTGGCGGTGGCCACAGGCGAAGCCCGTTACTGGGCCGACTACGACCGCCTATGGGCCTACGCCTGGGCGCACTTTGTGGACCACACCCACGGCGCCTGGAGGCGCATTTTGCGGGCCAATAACAGCAAGATCAGCGACGAAAAGAGCCCCGCCGGCAAGGTGGACTACCACACCATGGGCGCTTGCCATGACGTTCTTGACCTGTTGGGATGCCCGCTGCGCCGCTGAACGGGCACCAGATCAGCGGTACGGCAAAGCCTGAGGAACGCTCGTTTTGGAGCGTGCGCAAAGCCCCCACCCAACCCTCACCCAGAGGGGGGGAGGGGGTTCAGAAACTCCCGTTCGAAAGCGCTTCATTGGGGCTTGGCTCCTTCCCCCACTGGGGGAAGGCTGGGATGGGGGCGCGGTTACCGGGTCAGTGCACGCCGGGTGAGCCCGGCGCTTGCTTGAGCGGCTGCAAAAACACCTGGGCCGCGTCCACCGGGTCAAACCGGTACTGCGCGCCACAAAACTCGCAGCCCACTTCCACCTGGCCCTGCTCGGCCAAGATCGATTCCACCTCTTCGCGGCCCAGACTGCGCAGCATGCTGCTCACGCGCTCTTGCGAACAGGTGCAGGCAAATTTTGGCCCCAGCTCACCGGCCATGGGCTCAAACCGGCGCACGTCTTCTTCCCAAAACAGGCGGTGCAAAATCGTTTCTGCGTCCAGCTCCAGCAGCTCTTCGCGCTTCAGGCTCGACGCCAGAATCGCAATGCGGTTGTAGTCTTCGTTGCGGCCAATCTGGTCTTCGTCCGAGCGCACCACGCCGCTGCCGTCCAGGTTGGCCTGGCCCTGCATGGGCAGGCGCTGAATCAGCAGGCCGGCGGCCACCTGGTCGTTCGCGGCCAGCACCAGGCAGGTGTCCAGCTGTTCGCTCTGCAGCATGTAGTGCTCAATCACCTCGCTCAGCTTTTCCAGCTTTTCGTGGCGGTCGCCAAACAGCGGCACCACGCCCTGGTAAGGCTGCTGGCCGGGCAGGCGGTCTTTGGGGTCGAGCGTGATGGCGCAGCGGCCCTGGTTGTTCACGTTGACCATGTGCGAAAGCGGCGCGTCGGCTGCCACCTCGCCCACCACCGTGGCGGTGGCGCGCAAGCTCAGGTCGGGCTGCACCTCGGCCACGGCCAGCTTCACCGGCCCGTCACCCATGATCTGCATCACCAGCGCGCCGTTGAACTTGATGTTGGCCTGCATCAGCGTGGCCGCTGCGGTCATTTCGCCCAGCAACTCGGTCACGGCTGCGGGGTAGCCACCGCCCTCGCGGCGGCGCTGCAAGATGTCTTGCCAGGCGTCGGTCAGGCGCACCAGCATGCCGCGCACCGGCAGGCCTTCAAACATGAATTTGTGGAGTTCGGACAAAAGGTTCTTTCAGAAATTCAACGCTGGCAGGTCGGGGTCAAGCCAGCAAAATCAAGCAATCTTTTTCAAGCCCGCACGAAAACGCTGCGCGTTCTCTATGTAATGTTTGGCGCTCTGGCGCAGGCCTTCCATTTGCTCGGGCGACAGGCCTTTGACCACGCGCGCCGGGCTACCCATGATCATGGAGCCATCAGGAAATTCTTTCCCCTCGGTCACCAAAGAGCCCGCACCCACCAGGCAGTTTTTGCCAATCTTCGCGCCATTGAGCACGATGGCACCAATGCCGATTAGTGACTCGTCGCCCACCGTGCAACCGTGCAGCATCACCTGGTGGCCCACGGTCACAAAGTCGCCAATGGTCAGCGGCATGCCCACATCGGCGTGCAACACGCTGCCATCTTGTATGTTGCTGCCGCGCCCGATGGTGATGGTTTCCGTGTCGCCACGCACCGTGGTGCCAAACCACACGCTGCTGTCTTCCCCCATCACCACATTGCCCATCACCTGCGCGTTGTCGGCCACCCAGGCCGATGCGGCCAGGCGCGGTGCGCTGCCGTCGAGTTCGTAAATTGCCATGGAACGTGTCTCCTGTTGTGGGGTTCAAGTGCGCCGAGCCAGCAGCCAGCGCGCAAAACCTAGAATTGTAGGGATGCAAGCTCTCGCACCCCAGACACCGCCCGCGCCCCGGCCCACCGCTTCGTGGCGCCAGCAGGCCCTGCAGGTGCTGTGCCTGGCAGACCCAGCCGCCAAAGTGGCCGCCACCCACGCGCTGTTTGCCGCCGCGCAGGCCCAGCCGGCCGGGCTGCCTGACCGGTTTGACACCACCACCGCCCTGCAACCCGACCCGGCCAGCCCCCTGCCCGGCCGCCCAAGCAAGCCCGTGCTGCTGGCGCCAATGCAGGTGCCCCACCGCTCGCCCTTCACCCCCGAAGGCCTGGCCGCGCTGGTGCACGCGGTATGCCACATTGAATTCAACGCCATCAACCTCGCGCTGGACGCGGTGTGGCGCTTTCCCGGAATGCCGCCCGCGTTTTACAGCGACTGGCTGCGCGTGGCCGACGAAGAAGCCACCCACTTTGGCCTGCTGCACACCCACCTGCAGAGCCTGGGCCACACCTACGGCGACTTTCCCGCCCACGACGGCCTGTGGGAAATGTGCATCAAAACGCAAGACGACATCACCTCCCGCATGGCGCTGGTGCCCCGCACTTTAGAGGCGCGCGGGCTGGACGCCACCCCGCTCATTCAAGCGCGCCTGCGCAAGGTCAACACGCCCGCAGCCCTGCGCGCCATCGAGATTCTGGACGTGATCTTGCGCGACGAAATTGGCCACGTGGCCGTGGGCAACCGCTGGTATGGCTGGCTGTGCGCCCAGCAAGGCCTGGAGCCGCTGGCCCACTACCGCTCACTGGCCCGGCAACACAACGCACCCCGCCTGAAACCGCCGTTCAACGACGCAGCACGCCGAGCGGCTGGGTTTACGCAGGCAGAGCTGGACGCACTGGGGGAACCGCAAGCGGTGTGAAGCGCTTGGGCTGGCAGAGGGCGCCCCCCCCGCCCGGTCTAACCGCTCACGTAGGTTTCAAGCTGGTTGATGGTGAACTCGTGATCGGCAATCACGTCGGCCATGATGTCGCGCATGGAAATCAGACCCAACACCTTGTCGCCGTCCACCACAGGCAGGTGCCGGAAATGTTTTTCGTTCATCAGCGCCATGCAGACGCGCGTGCCGGTGGACGAAGGCACGGTGAACACCTCGGCGGTCATGATGTCCGCCACGGTGGTTTCTTTGGAGTTGCGGCCTTTCAGGGCCACCTTGCGGCAATAATCGCGCTCCGAAAAAATCCCGATCAGCCGGTCGCCATCCATCACCATCAGGGCACCCACGCCCAGGTTGGACAACAGTTCCAGCGCACCAAACACGCTTACGTCGGGGGCAACGCGCAAAAACTTGCTCTGGTCATTGGCTTTGAGCAATTGGGCAACGGGCTTCATGGGGACTCTCCTGGGTAAAAAGATGGCGTCATGGATAGCTTACAGACAAGGCTGGAGCACCGACACCGCAAGAAACCCATTTTTGAAAGTTTCAGGGAAAGTACCCATGCTCGGCAAGTGCGCTGTGCTCTGCGGGTTTGCTCTGGGTACACGCAGCAAAGCGGTGTCGCGTTGCGGAAACCTGCATCAAGTGCGGGAGCACTCGTTGGCAACTGGGAGAAATTGGGATCTGACCCCTATTTTTTTCCTGCCTATCCAAACATGCGGACATTCAAATACGTTTGCGGTAGGTTAGGCCAAGATATAAAGATGCTGCAACGGCGAATAGGCCGACAAGCGTAGCAAATGCCGTCTTTGAATTCATACCCTATCTATAGAATTTTAGTAACGTGCTATTCGTTCCCGCCTTGAGCGCCACGCATTTCATTGTGCGCACGGCCAATCAACTTTTTTGCTTCTCTCGGATTTGATTTGGCGTATTCAAGGAACCAGGCTTGAAGTTCGGTTTCTGTAAATTTGCATCGCAAGTAGAAGTCTCCATTTAAAGCTAGACCTTGTACTTTGCCCGATATAGTCAAAGCGTCCTCCCACTTGGCGTCCTTTAGCTCAGGGATCGGATACAAGTTAGTGCCAAACCGTGACACCGGGGTCACCGGGTGGGAATGGTGATGAATCTGCCGGCGCCAGCCCGTGAGTTCGATCTTCATACTTTGGGGGCCTTGAGGTAACGTTGATTTTTGAAACCTAACGAATGAAAGGGACTTCCCCGTCCCGAGCGAGCCGCGCACCGTGAGGCTTGCGGTTTTCGGCAACTGAGTGCCACGATGGGAAGCTCGAACTTTTCATCAACTCACTCGTTTTTGCGGAAGG
>NZ_JBVPZC010000042.1:0-16046 GCF_055702805.1 Hydrogenophaga sp. LT287
CTCTGCCTGCCAACGCTCGTCCGTGAAGAACAAGCGCGCACGACCCCGAAAGCTCAGGCTGTGCTCAATCCAGACCGAGCCATTGCGCACCGCGCGGCGCAGGGCAAACAGGGTGGCCACCTCCAACGCCTGAAACGCCCGTTCCCGGTCTGGGCTGGAGATCGAAACCTGCCAGATCATTCCCAGACTTGGTGCCACCACTTCAACTGGCAGCTTTCTGGATCCTTTGAGATATAAAGCTTGCAGCTTGGCAAGGTACTCGATGGCAGGATGCTCGCCGGTGGCCTGCCAGGGCAGCTTTGCAATGGCGACGAGCAACGACCGCACGGGGCGAATTCCATCAATCAATCCCTCGCGGACCAGGGAGGCCCTGCTCGGTGGTTTGCGTTTCTGGGTTTCGGTGATCAAGGCTTCAAGACGGGCACGCAACTCAGCATCTGGCACCGCACCTTGCGCGCTCAAGGCAACAAGTTCGCCGAGCAGCGTTTTGTACATTGCGGCCCAATTGACGGTAGCGGGGACATCGGCGGCAGCCTGACGCCACAGATCGGCGATCCGGCGCTGCACCATAAGGATCAACTGGTCTGTGGTGGTGAACAGGCAATACCGAAGAAAGCATGCGACCTCCACGGTGCGCGCTGGCTCTTTGATCTTGGCTCCGGCTGAGGGCGGCCTGGAGACAAGTCGGCGCGCGTAGCGGCGCAAGATGAGATCGGGGATGTCTGCCAGGTGCTTATGAACGTCCAGCGTGTAAAGCAGGTCGATGCGCTCCAGTACCTCGCTGATTTGGCGGGTTGAGTGTTTCGCCGGTGCAGCCCATAGCCAACTCTGCTGGGTTTGTCCATCTGGGCGCAGCTCTGAAACTGAGGCTCGCCAGCGATCAAGTGTTGCTGGATCAACGCTGGCGGCGATGGCGGTGCCTGTTTCAACTTCAAGCTGGGCAAGTGCCGCCGCAATCAGTGTCCGAATTGCCCGCTCGTGCACGATCACCAGCTTGTTCTTGTACAGCCATTGACGCGCCCGCACGAGTAGCTGATCGCGGTCGGCGCAGCGCGCCACTTCGTCGCGCAGTTCACGTACCAGTGAGCGGCGCTGGTGCTCGCTCATCCACTGGAATCCAAGGACCGTGCAGGCTACTTGTTGGTGATCGAATAGCGTGCGCCCGCGTTCATACATGGCTCTCAGCGAGGCGACTTCTGGTGCTGCAATGCCAAGCTCGTTGCCAAGGTGGCGCCACAAGGCTACTGGAATTACCCGAAAGGCACCGAGCAAACGCCCACTCATGCGCAGGAAACCAATATGGAGCGCCAGACCAAGCTTGTGGGAATCACCTCGGCGTGCATTGATTGCGTCGCGCTCGGCACCATCGAAGGTGAAAAATGCCTTCATCTCGAAGTCGCTGATATCGCGGGGGAGCCCACGCATCCCCAAAAACGTTGTGTGCCAACCCTGCATCGTGAACCTCAAAAGTGGGAGGCCACCATACCCGTTTACAAAGCGAACAGGAAAGTCAATGAAATCAACGGTCTACCCAGACCACCCCCGCGCCAGTGCTAGCTTTGCGTACCGTCACTTATTGCACTGAAAACGAGGAGACCCCGTGTCGGCCTGGCGGCCGGTGTACCGTCCCGCTTCCTTTGCAAGCGCCACGCCCTGGCGCTGCCGCTCGCGCCGGTCTTCGTAGTCGTCGCGGGCCATCTGCAGTGTCGTTTCTCAGAAGGCGACTGCACGGAATGTCAGGAGTCGGCTGCACGGGCGCGCATAACGGTTTGCCGACTGGTGCCAAGCTTGCGGGCGAGGGCTGAAACGCTCACTCCAGCCGCCAGTTCGTCGCGCACGGCCTGCTTCTGCCGCTCGCTGAGCGTGGCCGGGCGACCCAGCGTCTTGCCTTCTGCCTTGGCCCGGTTGAGGCCCGATTGCGTGCGCTCGATCAGCAAATCCCGCTCGAACTGCGCCACGGCATTTAGGACGTTCATCGTCATCGTGCCCGCCGAACTGGTGAGGTCAACGCCGCCAAGGGCGAGGCAATGCACGCGCACGCCCATCCCGGCCAGCGCCTTCACCGTTGAACTGACGTCAATGGCATCGCGGCCAAGCCGATCCAGCTTCGTGACGATGAGCACGTCACCGGCCTCCAAGCGATCCATGAGCTTCGAGAACCCCCGGCGCTGCGCAATCGCAGTGCTGCCCGAAATCGTCTCCGTCACGATCCGGCGCGGCTCGACGTGAAAACCAGCGGCCTCGATCTCCTGAATCTGGTTTTCGGTCGTCTGGCCTGTCGTGGACACGCGGGCATAGGCGAAGGTGCGCGGCATGGATCGGAATCGTCCTTATATAGTGTCCGAAATATCGCCCATGTCCGAAACAATGTAAATATAGTTTTTGGACAGCTCTTCTCTGCCCTGTCCGAAACCGCTCGATTGCGGACACCGCCGACCTGTCCGCAACGTCGTGCAGAGGACTTCTGAGCAACTCCGACTTTGCGCGGCGCTTTGTGCATAGGACTGCTGACGAATCCCGTTCAGAAGTCCGCTGCACAAGAGGCGACTAGCCCAGTGATTTGGTGCTATCGCCTTTTGAAAACGACACAGTAGATCTCGACCAGGTTGGCCAGCCTGGCCAACTCGGTGTTGGCCACGGCCGCCGCGTGCATGCTCGATGCGCGGCAGGGGCAAAAAAAAGCCGCCTCGGGGTGCGAGGCGGCAAGGGAGGCTGCGGAGCGGTAGGGAGGGAGGGAGGAACCCGCTCACACAGTGCAGCCATTATGCGGGCGGTTCGTTAAATCCGTTGTCATATTTTCGCAGCGCGGCGCGGCTGCAACGGTTGGTCCTGTCGTTGCACGCGCTGTTGCTGCTGCTCGATACGCGCCTGGTGCTTCTCGATCACGTCATGGACGGCGGCCCGCACCTGGCGGTCGATCCCTTCCTTGCCCAGCACGCTCTTGTTCGCCAGGTCGTTGAAGTCGGTCTTGCCCTTCATGTGATCGAGCGCGGCAAGCTGCTGGTCGCTGAGTGTCGTCCCGGTGCGCTGATGCTCCCTGAACTTGTCCGGGGTGACGGGTGGAAGGCCAGCGGGATAGCTGTTCTCGCCCGGCGCAAAGATCGGCAGCATTGCCTTGCCTCCGGTGATCTTCGCGGCCTCCTGGGCCTTCGCCTTGCCTGGGTTGACGCCCTGCGTCAGCTCCAGGTGGCGGTCATCGTCGCCGGCGATGATGACGGGCTTGTCCGGGAATTTCTCGTGCAGCGCCTTCGCAACGGCCGGCAGGTTCCCCGAGTCGAACGCGGCCACGGTGGCGAAGCCCAGCGATTGCGACAAGCTGCCGGCAGTCGCATAGCCTTCACCGATCACAAGGGCGGGGGCCTGGGCCAGCGCATCCATGCCGCCGACGACATGGAAGCAACCTTCCTTGCGGCTGTCCTTCGCAAACCGCTTTGTGCCGTCCTCCTGGATGTATTGCATCGTCCACTGCTTGCCGTCCACGTCCGTTGCGGGGATGTAGGTCTTCTGGCCTGCGCGGTCGGTGAAGACGCCGGCCTGCGGCTCGATGCCCTTGGCCTGCATGTAGGGCGTCGGCTGCTCGACCGGCACCAGGTCGGCCATCTGGCGGCCGACACGTTGCGCGGTCGCTTCGTGGGCCTGAGCCTGCTCGGCTTCGCGGGCCTGCAGCTTGGTGGCGGCCTCGGCCGCCATGCGTGCCTTCTCTTCGGGATCGAGGGTGTAGCCCTTGGACTTCCATTTCATGTCGATGCCGGTCTTGTTGTTCTTCATGTAGCCGGCAGGGTGTCCGTCAAGATGGCCGACATAGAAACCCGAGCCGGCTTTCTCGCTGGGCTTCTCGCCTTCCACGCTGATGCGGTGTTTCTTGCCGTCCATGATGGGATGCTCGCCGCTGACCACGCAGCCGATGGAGCGCAGCGCATCGGCAAACTCTTCCTGCGGCGTCATGGCCGGCCCCTGCTGGTCGGGCACGTTCTCGGGCTTCCAGCGGGCCAGCTTCTCCATGTCGGCCTTCGGGCCGGCATACCAGGACTTCGCTACCTTGTCCCACTCGGCGCCGGCCGCCTTGGCCGCGATGCGCTCGCCGTAGGGAACAGCCAGGTATTCCCGCTCCTGGGCCGCTTTGCGGCCCACGGTGGGGCCTTCGGTCGTCTGCACGGCCTGCGGCGCGTCTACGGCGGCCGTAGCGGCCCCCTGCGCCCATTTTGCGAAGGGGCCTGCAGCGACACCGGCCGGAACGTACCAGGACTGTTCCTGCCGGTCCCACTTCGCACCCAGCGCCTTCGCCTCGTCTTTCTCGCGGTAGGGCACTTGGATGAAGGTCTTTTGCGCCTGGGCCTCGGCCTTGATCTGGCTCGGGGACTGCGCTGCCGGCGCTGCGGCCTGCTGCTGGCCCCGTTCCCGCTCGAACTCGGCGATTCGGCGCTGCATGTCGGCATCGTTGAGCATGGCCGCGCCCTCGGCATCCTTGCGGGCCTCTTTAGCGGCTGAAATTTGCTCGTCCGTGCTGTTCGGGTCGCGGCGCACCGCGTTTTCGAGCACGCGGGCCAGCTTGGCCGCCTGCTCGTGCGGGTTCTGCTCGGTAATGGCATCGACCATGCGCAGCTGGTCGGCCAGCTCGTCGGCCTCGGTGACGGATGGGAAGTCGGCCAGCCACTGATGCGTGCCGTCCTCGTGCTGCGCGTAGACCCCGAAGAACTCCGGTTCAACGCCAAGGGAATGTGCTGCGGCGACGTGAGGCTTGCCGTCGATCTGTTGCGTCACGTTGCCCTGCACATGGATTCGACCGTTCCAATCGGCCGGCATGTCCACGCCGAAGCCTTCCTTCGCGCTCTGCTGGAACGATGCCGGGCTGATGGTGCGTGCGTCGGCCGTCAAGATGATGGCGTTGCGCCGCTCGGCCAGCTCGAATTTCTCGCTCGTCTGCAGGGCGGCCGGGTCGGACACCCGCGTGACGGCTTCTAGTACGCGCTCGATGTAGGCCGCCTCGGCCCGCTTGGCTTGTTGTGCTTGCATGTTCGCCTCCTGCTGCTTCCCTTCGTCCAACATGGCGGCAACGCGGACGCCGTAGGAATCCTGAATCGACTTATCGGCCCGTGCGGCGGCGGCTGTCGCAATTCGGGCGGCCTGCTCGGCCGTCGCACCTACTGGAATGAGCGCGCCATCTGCCGCCACCACGTTGCGCCCTTCGCTGAGGTACTGGAATTGCAAAGTGCGGTTGATGCCATCGCCGGCCGTGATGAACGCATGTGCATCGTTCTTACCGTTCACCGTATCGAACGACTTGGACGCGATGGCAGCGCCATCGCTGCGCACCCAGCCGGCCGACTCCAGCGCGGCCACAACACTTTCAGCTTGTGTCTCCGGCAGCGCCTGGCGCTGCTGCTGCTGCTGGTCCTGCACCTGTTGCTGCTCCAGGCCCAGCACATAGTCTTGAATCTTCTCGGCATCTGCAGCGGCCCGGAAAATCTCCAGCGGATCGTCCTGCAGCGCCTTGATCCACGAACCCACATAGGCGACGTGCTGGCCGGGATCGTGGCCGATGCCCAGCTCGTCGCCCAAGATCATGCTGGCGATTTCCGCCCGCAGCTCTTCCTTGGCGTACCCCTCGGACCCGAATGGATTGGACAAGTCTCGATCAAGGCGCGACTCGTGGCCGGTCCAGTGGCCCAGCTCGTGGAGCGCGGTCGCGTAGTAGTTGTCGGCCGTGGGGAACTGCCCCTTGTCGGGCATGTGGATGCTGTCCGTCGCCGGGCGGTAGAACGCCCGGTTCTGCTCGCCGTGGCGGATCACGGCACCGGACGCCTGCAGGATGTGTTCGGCGCGCTCCACGGCCGTCCAATCCTGTTGCTTGCGCGGTTGCAGCGGTGGAAGCCCGTCGATCTGCTCGGCGTTGAACACCGTCGCAAAGAACACCCTCGGCCGCTCCAGCTTGACCGACTGCTTGACCGGCTCGCCCTGTGCATCAAGGACGGGCTTGCCGTCCGCGTCGGTCTTGATCTGCTCGTCGCTGAACTTCCAGTATTGGATCGGCGTTCCCTTCTCGCCCTTGCGCACCTGGGCACCAACGGCAGCCGCCTGCTTGTAGGTCATCCAGCGCTGGTCGCTGTGGCCCTGGCTCATGAGCTGGATAGCGTTGATGCCCCGGTAGCGCTTGCCGGTGGTCGGGTTCGTCGGAATGAAAGCACCAGGTTGACCAGGCTCCCACGGCTTTTGCCATGGAGCGGTGCCCTCTTTCAATTGCTCGATCAGCTTCTCGGCCACTGTCTCGTGAAATGGCTTTTTCGGCTCCATCTTGTCGTCCCTTCTGAATAGCTCGTTGATCTGCGGAAAGGTCTGCTGCGTCCTGGATCGGTCGTGCAGGCCCTGAGCGACGACGCACACGATGTTGTGCAAGTCGTCCGCCTGCATGGGCCGCACGCGGGCGATGCAGGTTTCCGCGAATGACTGCTGGCCCTTCTGCCGCACCTGGTCTGTGCCCTGGGCGAAGAGGTCCGCGCCCTGGTGATGGCTTGGCTCGATGCCCTCGCAGTACAGGGCAAAGACTTCCTCGGCGCGCACGTCCACGGGATAGCCGGCGTAACGCCGGTCTATGTCGTCCCATAGCGGTTTGAGGCTGGGTTCCTCGCGGGCGGCCACCAGGCCGTCCAGCAAGGCACGCTTCTCTGCCGGCGCGAAGGTGTTGGCTCCGTAGTGGCCCAACACCTCGTGCCGCAGCGTCAGCAGCAGGTCGCCGGCATCCTCCACGTTCGCCAGGGGCACGTCCACGCGGCCACGGTAGGCACGGCCGGCGTGCTGCGTCTCCTTCGGGACGTAGCCGCCTTTCATGTCCTGGGGCACTTCGGCGGCTCGCGGCCCGTACAGCTCGGCGGCGTCCTCGCGGAATTTGTAGGCCAGCTCAAGCGCGCCGGGGTAGTCGCGGACAAAGGCCCGCGTCACCTCCTGCGCCTCGGCTTTCGTGATGGGCATGGATCAGCCCTCCTTGGCCTTGCGTGCGGCGGCCTGGGCGACCGACTCGCCGGGGCGCAGCTCGTACAGCTTGCGGGCGTTGGTGGTCGAGACGATGCGCGGGAGGTCTGCGCTCGGGCCGTCATCGTCAAGGAATGCCGGCTCCAGCGACCCATCGCCGGCCAGGTCGGCCAGGTCGTCGGTGCTGGCGAGGGCATCGCCTTCGCTCAAGGCGTCTTCTGCGAACGCGCCGGCACGGTCGGCCTCGTCGGGATCGAATTCGGCCTGGTAGCCGGGCGTCTGTGCATCGGTCAGCTTCTCGCGCAAGGCTTCCGCGCTGGCTGCGGCGTCGTCAATGGCCGGGATCACTTCGGCGGCCTGGTCGTTGGTTTGCTGGGTCATGTCATCACTCCTTCGGTTTGCTGTAATCGGGCTTGCCCTTGATGTCGGGATAGGTCTGTGTGCATGTCGGGTAGTTGCTGCAACCCCACCAGAACATGCCTTTCTTCTTCGTGCTGGCCCGCCTAGACAAGCCGCTGCCGCAAGCCATGCACTTGTGCAGCTCCGACACCTTTGGCGTCTCTCGCGGCACGGGCTTGCCGGCCTTGTCTTCGCAGACGAACTTGCAGCCATCGGCGAAGCCGGTGCATCCCCAAAAGAACTCGTTCTTTTCCTTCTTCTTGATGCGGCGCAACGGCTTGGCGCAGAGCGGGCAAGGGTGCGTGTCAACCTTGATTGCCAGCCCGTTTTCCTTCACGCCGGCCACCTCGCCAGCGATGTAGTCCATCAGCTCGCGCACGAATGATTCGGTGTCGCGCTGGCCGGCCTGGATGGCCTTCTGCTGCTCATGCCAGAGCGCGGTCATGTCGGGGAATTTGGCCTGGTCGGGCAGGGCGTCGTAGAACTCTTCGGCCGTGGGTGTGGGCACGATGTTCTTGCCTTGCTCGACCAGGTAGGCGCGCTCGAAGAGCGTGGCGATGATGCTGTCTCGCGTGGCCGGCGTCCCGATGCCGCCATGCTCGCCTTCCTTGCCCTTGTCCTTCTCCAGCAGCAGCTTGCGCAGGCGGTCGTCGCGGATGTACTTGGCAACGCGGGTCAAGTCCCCTAGCAGGGTCGCCATCGTGTAGAGCGGCTGCGGCTTCGTTTCCTGCTTGGCGGCCTCGGCATCGACGCAGACGCCGGCCTGGCCGTCGCGCAGCGTGCGTATGTCGATGGACAGGTCGTTCTCGTCGCCTTCCAGGTCTTCATTGCCCGCGTCGTTCTTGTAGAGAACAAGCCAGCCTTGGCGCGTGGTGACGTTGGAGCGCACGGCGAAGCGGTGCCCCTCGGACTCCACCAGCACATCGGTCTGGTCGTATTGGTGCTTGGGCCAGAACTGCGCGATGTAGGCGCGGGCGATCAGCAAATAGATCTTCTGTTCCCCCTCGCTCAACGCCGCCAGGTTCGCCGTCGCCTCTGTTGGAATGATCCCGTGGTGGGCGGAAACCTTGGACGAATTGAAGGCCCGGCTCTTGATCGAGGGATCGGCCCGCTGCGCAACGGCGGCCAACATGGGCGCGGTCTGCGTGATCGCCGCCAGCACGCCCGGCGCGTCCCCGTGCTGCTCGTCGCTGAGGTATTCGCAGTCGCTGCGGTTGTACGTGATGAGCTTGTGCTTTTCGCGCAGCGACTGCGTTATGTCCTTGGTCTGGTCGGGCTTGAAACCGAACTTGCGGGAGGCATCGGTTTGCAGCTTCAACAGGTTGTAAGGCAAGGGCGGATGCTGTTCTTTCTGCTTGGTGTCGGCGCTGACGATTCGCGCAGGCTTGCCCTTGACGGCATCCGCGATGGCCTGGGCATGCTGCTCTTCGATCAGCCGGCCCTTCTCGTCCACTGGATCGGCTTCAACGATCTGATACCGCGCAGGGAAGGCAACGCCTTCGACCTCAAACCGTCCGGTGACGTTGTAGTAGTACGCCTTCTTGTGGGCCTTGAATGCCCGCGTGCGGCGCACGACAAGGCCGACGATGGGGGTCTGCACCCGGCCCACGCTCATGACGCCCTGGTAGCCCTTCTGGCGGGCCGCCAGGGTGTAGGCGCGGGTCATGTTGTAGCCGTAGAGCTGGTCGCCCACGCTGCGGGCCTCGGCGGCGGCCGACAGGCCGGCGAACTCGCGGTTGTCGCGCATGCTCTCCAGCGCCTTGCGCACAACCTTGGTGTTGTTGTCGTTGATGAGAACCCGCTTCACCGGAAGAGTGCAGCCGGCGTACTCCAGGATTTCATCGACAAGAAGCTGCCCTTCATCGTCGGGGTCGCCAGCGTTGACGACGCTGCTGGCTTTCTTCAACAGGCCGAGAATGACCTTGAGCTGGTCCTTCGCGCCCTTGTCACCGCTGGGCTTCTTCTTCCAAGGAATATGGGACATGGGCAGGTCGTCCATGTTCCATTTGCTGTATCGCTCGTCGTAGTCCTCGGGGTCCAGCAGTTGCAGCATGTGGCCGTAGCACCAGGCCACATAGTCGCCGCCGCAGTCGTAGTACCCGTCCTTGCGGCTTCCGCCTCCCAAGCCTTCGACAATGGCTTTCGCCAGGTCGGGCTTTTCTGCAATGAACAAACGCATGGTGCCTCCTACCAGGTGATGACCGGGACGATCACGGTCTTGATTTGCGAAACGTTGACCGGCCCGAAGTAGCGGCCGTCGAACGATGTGCCGCTCACGTCCGACATAAGCAGCACCTCGGAATTGCCCAGCTCGTAGCTGTTGGTCTGGTAGCGCGGCAAGGGCCGGCCAGCCTTGTCGGTCTTGAGCGGTGCGCTCAGTGGCAGCAGTGCGCCATTCACTCGCACGCCGTCATCGGCCACGGTGACGGCATCGGCTTTAGCGGCTAAAACCTTTTTCATGAGGTAGCCGTAGCCGCCAGGGCAGAACCCGCCCCCGATGTAGCCCCGTTCCTTGGCGTCACCGAACACGCCGACTTGCGGCGGGCAAAACATGACGTAAGCGCTCTTCTCTACCGGCGCGCTGCTTGCCCAATAGAGGCCGACGGGAATGCTCTTCGTGGTGTTGACGCGGGCACCGGCTGCATAGCAGGCAACGCCCAAGGCGAGCACGGCAGCGCCGCCGATGGCGGTGCCGATGGTGATCCGTTTCAGCAAGCGGCTCATATCGTGATCCCCTCCCCTGCGGGCGCGACAAAGCTGTTACGCAGCTTGTCGCTGTTCTTCGGTGCGGGAATCGCCGCCCGCGCCTGAAAGGTCGGGTCTTGGAAATACAGTGGCTGCTTGCCGTAGATCGCGGGATAGCCCGCGACGTACACCACCATGTCGCCGGCCTTTGCAATGTCGCCGCCCTCGGTCTTCACCGGGCCGGGCATGCGCAGGCACTCATCGGGCGTGAGCAAGGGGCGCTGAACTTCCTGGATCGTGCGCGACACCTGGCCCAGCAAAGCGCTCGTGCGCCGGCCGCTGGTGGTGATCTGCTCCTTCGCTACGGTGGTCTGGCCGGTGAGCTTGGAAAGATGCTCGGCCGTCTCAACGCGGTTCGGTGGGTAGGCGTTCTGGACGTGGCAGTTCGACGTGATGCTCTCGTCGTGGCCGTAGCCGGTTTCGCGGCTCTTGAGCTGGTTAATGTCCTGGCAAATCAGGTAGCACTTGATGCCGTAGCCGGCCACGAATGCCAGCGACTCCTGCATGATTTCGAGCTTCCCCAGGCTGGGAAACTCGTCAAGCATCATCAGCATGCGGTGCTTGTAGTGCGCCACCGGACGGCCGTTCTCGAAGTCCATCTTGTCGGCCAGCAGGCGAACGATCATGTTCACCATGACCCGCACCAACGGCCGCAGGCGGGCCTTGTCGTTTGGCTGCGTGACGATGTAGAGACTCACCGCGTTGTCGTGGTGCATCAAGTCCTTGATCTTGAATTCGGACTTGCTCACGTTGCGGGCCACGATGGGATCGCGGTACAGGGCCAAGTAGGACTTGGCGGTGGACAGCACCGATCCTGCTTCCTCGTCGGGCCGGTCCATCATGTCGCGGGCGGCAGAGCCGACAACCGGGTGGACCTGGCCGTCTACGTGGCTGTAGGTGGTCATTTCCATCCACAGCTCGCCAATGTCGCGGTTGGGGTCGGCCAGCATGGCATCGACGCCGGGCAGCGTGGCCGGCGTGCCTTCGGCCTTGGCCTTGTAGAGCGCATGCAGGATCACGCCGACAAGCAGCGCCTGGCTGGTCTTTTGCCAGTGCGATTCGAGGCCCTTGCCGTCCGGGTCAACGATCAGCGTTGCGAGGTTCTGCACGTCGCCCACTTCGTTTTCCGTGCCAAGGCGGATTTCATCGAGTGGGTTCCAGCAAACGCTACCGCTGGCCGTCGCCGGCTCGAAACGCAGAACCTTGTTCTTCGCATGCTTCTGCCGCCATCCGGCCGTCAGCGCCCACAGCTCGCCTTTCAGGTCGGTGATGACTGCGCTATGGCCCCAGGACAGCAGCGTAGGAACCACCAGGCCGACGCCCTTGCCGGAACGGGTCGGCGCATAGCAAAGCACATGCTCCGGCCCGTTGTGGCGCAAGTAGTGCTGCTTGCCCTTCTTGTCGATCCACGCGCCCACGTAGACGCCTGAGCTGGCCGCCGCATCCTTGCCGGTGATGGTTTGCCAGAACGACCGCGCACGCGGGATGAGGCCGGCCGCCTGAATGTCCCTGACGTTCGCCCAGCGGGCCGAGCCGTGCAGGTACTCGTTCACCTTCGATGAATTCGCCAGCACCATCTTGGCGACAACCAGGCTGATGAGGCCAACGCCGGTAATCGTGACGCCGATGCTTCCGGCGCGCATGAAGGCGTCGGGGTACTGGCCGTACCACTTGCCGGCCCACTGGACGATTCCCCACGGCGGGTAAATGTGGTTGATGTGCGCGCCAAGCGCGGCCTGGTACTTGAAGTCATGGGCGAAGAACTGCGTAGCAGCCTGCAATCCGCCGCCAAGGGACAGCACGGCCAGCGCCGGGATGACCTTGCCAGGCCCCTCCTTCTCGGCGCGTACCTGCGGCCCTACCGCGTTGTTGAACCTGTCTTTTGTCATCTGCTACGTCCTTTCGTCGTTTTGATGGAACCCTGGGGGGTCACGGTGATGGCATCACCAACGGCAAGGCGCTTGAGGCGTCGTGCGGTCGGCTCATCAACTGGCAGCACCATGACTTCCTCGCCGCGTGTCAGAAGGGCCAGTGATTGCCCCTCGACCTGGCGGATGCCGGCGAAAGTCGCGGCCCCGTCCTGCCCGTCAGTATAGCGGGAGTGCTTCGGTATATCGAATCCTTTAAGGCGCTTGCCCTCCCGCTCCGCTATGTATTTGTCGGCGGCAGCGGCAACCTGCGGGCTTAGTCTTCCTGGCCCAAAAATATCCCGTCGCAGGCCGTCAACTGGTTTGGCTCCTTGTTGCTCCACGTCACCAGGAACATGACGCGGCAATAGCACTTCACTTCCGCTGGCGAGCTGAACCACACCGAGTTGGGACAGTCTTCGCAGACGGTTTTGGCTTTGGGGCGGCGGCTTTCGTCCAACGCGGCCAACGTTGGGCTTGGTGGTCCGTCCGGCTGCGGCGGCTCGTGGCTGTCCGGCTCGGGCGGCTCCGGGGATTGCGGCAATGGCTGGTCCACTGCCGCTAATGCCGCCTCCAGCAGCTCGTCCTCGGTCGGTTCGGTCATGGTCGTTCTCCTTCGTGGTTGCTTGGGTCAATAGTTCTTGACGGCGGCGCTCCAGGGCGTCGTCGTCAAAGGTGATGGGTAATTTCGAGGCCGCCGCCGCTTGGGCGATCTGCTCTTTGAATGCCGGCGTGCCGCCGACGCTGATGCGGTCGCCGTAGCGATCCATTGCCATGCGCAACGCGGCCTGCATGCCGTCCTGGTCGGCCCCGCGCGAGACTTTCAGGCGGTCGCCATCGTCGCGGACGGCGGTAGGGCCGACGCGATAGATGATCGTGCCCTTCTTCGTCACGCTGTCCTGCTCTGCAGCGGCCGCCTGGGGCCGCAGCGGCCCCGTGCCGGCCACGGTGTTGCCCTTGAGGCCCTGGGCAGCATCGCGGGCGCGCAGCGCCCCTAGCGCCTCCTGGTCGCCCTCTGCGGCCTTGGCGCGCAGCCAATCGGCCCACGCACGGCGCTGGTACTTCTCATGTATCTCTTGCCGTTCCTTGAGGTACTGCTTGTTGATCTTCTCGATCTCGGATTTCATGGTCTTGCTGGTGGCCGAATACATCAGCTTCTTGCCCACGCCGGCCCCTGAAATCAGCTTGATGGTCGAACGCTTGAGCCGCCCGCTACGCTTCGCGGCTTCAATGAGGCGGTCTTTCTTCGCCCTCGCCTTCTCCCATTCGGCCGTGCGCGATCCGCTGATGGTGAGTTGATCGGCCTTGTACTTCGCGTGCAGCTCTACCGTGTTGACACGGGACCGCACCGGCTTCTTGTCGTACTGTTTGCGCGGCTTCTGCGCTGCGCGCTCCAAGTGCTCGGCCGATGGCTCGAAGGTGCCCAGCCTTTCTTCCAGCTTGGCCTTGGAGAATTCGCGGCCGATGGAACTGGCCTTGACGGCAAGGCCGTCAGCGGCTTGGATCACGAACCCATTGCCGCGCTCGCGCAGCTCCAGGCCGTTGTCCCGCATGACCTGGTGCAGAGCCTCCCACGACTGCGCGGCCTGCATGTCTGCGGCGCATTCGCGCTTGACCCAGCCCTGCAGGCTTTCGACGCCTGCATGCCGCTCCATGTCTTGGGCGCGGCCCTCCGATACCAGCTTGTTCCCCTGGTGGTTGTCGCGCTCCAGGCCGTATTCGCGTTCGAGCTTTTCGCAGAGCTGCCCGAGCGTGTGATAAGCGTTGAATGGCTCCAGGATCGTGTAGCGCGTTGGGTGAATCTTGTTGATGGCAATGTGAATGTGCAGGTTGTCGGTGTCGTGGTGAACGGCACTGACGCGCTGATGCTCGCCAAACCCCAGCCCTTCGCATATCCGCGCCTCGATGGCCTTCAAGGTCGCGTCGTCGGGTTGCTCGCCTGGCCGGAAGCTGACGATCAGGTGATACGTCTTGTCGGCCCCCGACCGGGTGTTTTGCGCCTGGGTGTTGAGGACTTCGGTGATCGCCACTTCGGGCCGGTCTGTGTGGCAGTTCGTGACAGCCACGTAGCCCACGCGCTCGTTCTTCGCCTGTTCGTCGGTGATGTACTTCACCAGACCGGCGAAGTCACTCTTCTGCACCGTCTTCATGGAAACGTGCTTTGCGATCACGGCCACCCCCCGCAATTTTTAGCGGCTAAAGGGCTCATCGCTTCACCCTTGGAGTGACAACCTCCTGCATGACCTCGTGCATGCGGTCCTGCGTGGATTCGATCCTCGACAACAGGGCGAGGATGGTCGTCTCTCCAAACTGGAGCGTCCTCACGTCATCGGTGAGCCACAGCTTCAGCAGCCCACCCAGCCGCCCAAGGTCGCCATTGATGCGAGCAAGTTCTTCAACTCGCTTGTTGTCCAGGATGCCGGGCACCTGGTAGCCAAGACCCACGTTCCGCAGGTACGCCGCCACGGGAAGCCCGACCGAAGCCGCCAGTCGTTTGATTTCGGCTTCCTCGTCGGGAAGCACGGGGACGCGCAAATGCCGGCCCGCTTTGCGGGTCGGCATTTGCGGATCGTCGCTGTTTCTTGTCTTTGCCATTGGCCTCTCTTTAGCGGCTAAAGCCGCGCACCTCAGACGGCGGTAGCCGTCAGCCTCGCAGAGCAGGATTCCCCGTTGAGCACGAAGTGCGAATAAGGGGATAGTGAAGATAGATAACCGGCTTTCCGGTTAGCTAACTTCACCTATCCTGCCCGCCTTTCGGCGGTATGAACACCAAGGAAAGCATACACCACCGCGCCGCATTTAACCGCTGTTATTGCGCTGAAAGCTAACCGATATAGCGAAAAAGCGCATAGGATGCCTATAATCAGCCTCAATCGCCTTGTTTCAGCGCACTGTCAGCACATTGACAGCGCTGTAACAGCGATCTTTTTGCGATCTAACGCAGTGCTAGAGTTGTACGCAATAGGAACGACATGGAAAACGAACGATGCCGAAGAGCTACCCCGAAGAGCTGGCCGAATGGGTGAAAAAACGCGAAGCAACCAGGCCGAGACAGGACAAGAACGTGGTGGCGTTCTTGGCCCTCAAGAGCGACGTGCAGGACGCAATCGCGGCCGGCTATTCGCTTCTAACGATCTGGGAGCATCTGCACGAGAAGGGGAAGATCCCGTATCGCTACGAAACCTTCTTGAAGCATGTACGCCGGCACATCAAGGGCCGGCCTCCTGCGGTGGTAGACGGCCAGCCATCGACGCCACCAGACCCGCCACGTCCACCCGCTGCAGGCAAGACCGCTGCACCACGGCCGCAACAACCAACGAAGTCAGCGCCAGCTCCGGCCGGCTTCAAATTTGACTCTCAACCGAAAAAAGAGGATTTACTGTAATGGCGAAAATTCACATGGTTCTGCAAGGCAAGGGCGGGGTGGGCAAGTCGTTCATCGCGGCCACCTTGGCACAGTACAAGGCAAGCAAGGGGCAGAAGCCACTCTGCATCGACACGGACCCGGTGAACGCCACGTTCGCCGGCTACAAAGCCCTCGGGGTGAAGCGCCTCCAGATCATGGAAGGCGACGAAATCAACCCGCGCAACTTCGATACCTTGGTCGAATTAGTTGCGCCGTCGAAGGATGACGTAATCATCGACAACGGGGCCAGCTCGTTCGTGCCGCTTTCGCACTACCTCATCAGCAACCAGGTGCCGGCACTCCTGGCAGACATGGGGCATGAACTGGTCGTGCATACGGTCATCACGGGCGGCCAGGCTCTTCTTGACACCGTGAGCGGCTTTTCGCAGCTCGTGAGCCAGTTCCCCACGGAAGCAATTTTCGTGGTGTGGCTGAATCCGTATTGGGGGCCGATTGAGCACGAAGGTAAGGGCTTTGAACAGTTGAAGGCATACACTGTTAGCGGCGGTCTAAACCCGCGTAAATCTGGCGGCGGTAAGTGGTGACGGAATTTGGTGACGTAATCCGGTGTTCATTTCTGGTGGCGGATTCTGGGTGCGGTTTTCGGTGCTGAGCGTGCCAAC
>NZ_JBVPZC010000043.1:0-15949 GCF_055702805.1 Hydrogenophaga sp. LT287
CGCAAACAGGTCGTGAGGCTGTACAGACAAGGCACCAAGATCATGCAGATCGTCACGATGACGGGGCTGAGCTACCCGACAGTGCGAACGGCTATCGATCTGTTTGACGCTGGCGGCTGGGGTGCGATACGTCCCGCTGTTCGTGGACGAGCCAGAGGCGATGGCCGGGTGCTCGGTCAGGCGCAGGAAGACACCATCCAGCGCCTGATCATCGACAAACGCCCCGAGCAGCTCAAGATGGATTTCAGCTTGTGGAGCCGGGCCGCAGTGGGTCAGCTCATCGAACAGGAATTTGGCATCAAGCTGCAAGTGCGCAGCATCGGCAAGTACCTCACCCGCTGGGGCTTCACACCGCAAAAGCCCATCAAGCGCGCTTACGAGCAAAGCCCTGCTGCCGTGCAGGCTTGGTTGGAGGGCGAGTACCCCGGCATTGAGCAGCGCGCCAGGGCCGAGGGGGCCGAGATTCACTGGGGCGACGAGACGGCCTTGGTCAACACCGATGTGCGCGGCAGGAGCTTCGCGCCAGCGGGCAAAACACCGGTGGCCATGGCCGTGGGCGGCACCCGTCAAAAGCTCTCCATGATTGCCACGGTGACCAACCAGGGCAAGACGCGGTGGATGATCATTGACGAGGCTTTCGATGCTGAGAAGCTCATCGAATTCCTACAAGCTTTGATCAAGGACGCGGGTAAAAAAGTCTTTCTGATTCTGGACAACCTGCGGGTCCACCACAGCAAGCTGGTGAAGGCTTGGGTGGCTGAGCGGCAGGACCAGATCGAGTTGTTCTACCTGCCCAGCTACAGCCCACAGCTCAACCCAGAGGAGCGGCTCAATGCGGACTTGAAGCAGGAGATGGGCAAGCGCGTGCCGGTGCGAACCAAGGCCAAGCTACGCGATGCGGCCAACGATCACATGGCGATGCTGGAGCAAAACCCCGAGCGCGTCATGAGCTACTTCCAGGACCATCACGTTCGATATGCAGCTTAAGACTTCACAGGGCCGGATCAATAGGTGTCACAGATGCCTGGGTTTTTTTTCGTCTGTGGTGTTTAGCCAAATGTCGCCCCATGGCCGTGTTCGTTGTTTCAAGACCTTGCGTAGAAATTTCGATCAACGCAACCACTGAGCGCTGTGTTAGAGTAAATTTCAAGCTTCGGTCTGTACCGCCTTGATTTTCATGGAAAAAACACTTCCCCCCATTCCGGCCAAACGCTATTTCACCATCGGTGAAGTCGGCGAGTTGTGTGGAGTCAAGCCTCACGTGCTGCGCTATTGGGAGCAGGAATTCACCCAGCTGCGCCCCATGAAGCGCCGAGGCAACCGCCGCTATTACCAACATCACGAAGTGCTCATGATCCGGCGCATACGTGAGCTGCTCTACGACCAGGGGTTCACGATCAGCGGCGCACGCAACAAGCTCCAGGAGATCGTTCAGGCAGAGCGCGAGAAGCGCCGCAACGATGGCGATGAGGCGATCGATGTCATCGATCTTGAGTTGGATGATTTGCCGCAAGCTGAATCCGCGATAACGGGCGAGTCATCGATGGATGCCGCAGGGCAGGGCTCCGGCGCCTTGTTGCGCGACATGCGACGCGAGTTGGTAGAAATTCGTGAGCTTCTTTTGCATCAGGCCTGAAACGCATCATTTGCCGACTATAATATGAGGCTTGTCGGCGTGTAGCGCAGCCTGGTAGCGCACTTGCATGGGGTGCAAGGGGTCGCGAGTTCGAATCCCGCCACGCCGACCATATGAATCAAGGACTTAGCTTCGAAAGGGGCTAAGTCCTTTCTTCTTTGTGCCTTCAAAATCGTCCATTGTCCCAACCGTTGTCCCAACCGTGGGCAAAGCTGGGAATGATCCCAGTCGTTGTTGCGGGCATGCGACACAGACAATGTCGGCGGTTGACCCCAGCGAGTGCAGGGCTTGTACGAGCGACATGGGGTGTGACTGGGACTCAGTAGCTGGGTGACAACGCAGAAACGTCCAGCGTTCATCCAGTTCGTTTTGCGGTACTGTGAATAGCTGCTTGCGCTAATCTCGATTTGAAACGACACGCCCTTGAACACAAGCTCCCATGTCCCTTCCCGTACTCCTTCTTGCCTGTGATACCTGTGGCGAAACTGTCCCAACGGGTCCGTACCTTTCCGCGCTCTACAAGATCCCCGATGGCAAGAATTTCCCGCTTCGATGGACCTTGGGCTGGTGCAATTTGTGCGGACGAGCAAGGCGCGTGGAGGACTGGCCGTCAGGCGAGGACTTGGACAACGACGCCGCTGCCGTGGTTCGGGAGTGGGGGGAATGCCCAGATCAGCTAGAAGGGTGGAGGCAAGAGAAACTGGACGACATCGAGACCTATCGGCGCCTGCAGCCCCTTCGCACCACCCCGAATCACTGCTTGAACTGTGGCGGTACCGATCTGTTGTCATGGTCATACAACAGCGAGGGAGAACTCACGGTAAGTCCACATAGAGGCTGCCCAGGTTTGTTCCGTCAAGTGGAGGATCCTGACGGCATGCGCTTCATGCTTGTCGATGAGTCTGATCTGTACTCAATCAATGGCACAGGCCTGGGACGAGTGCCGAATGGTCCGACACTCCCCACTGGCCTGACCATAGACGACATTGACGATCTGGATCTTTCGCCTTTGTGGAAGTCCTGAAGCGTCGGCTGTGTGTTGCTGACAGTGCGACAGACGATATTGCGAAACAGATTCACCCATTCAACAACTTGTGCACCAAATCCAGCTTGCGACCCATATCCTGCAAGCTGACCTGCACAAGCGCATGGTGCTGGCTTGTGAGCCGCAGGTAGGTCTTCCAGTGCATGCCTTTGGGCTTGCCGCCAGCGCCATTGACGATTCCAGCCGGCCAATCCAAGCGTTTGCGCAGCTTGTTTGCCCTGGTGGTTGCCCGGTCGCCCGCACCTTCCTTTTGCGTGGCGTAGCCCAATCTGCCGCAAACGCGACAAGCAAAATACCGGCCCGGCGCGTACAACACGGCCACCCGCTTGCTGCACCGGGGGCAGGTGAACCAGTGGCGCTGTCCGCCCAGGTGGCAGGGTGAGGTTTGCGTTTGAACCCTTTGCTCGACCACTTCAGCGGTGCTTTTGATGCGCCATGACAACACCATGCTTTGCAGGTCCACCCGGATGCTGATGCCCGCCACCTGCCGGTCGTTCACAAACCACTGCCAGCTAAAGCCGCTACCCGGCACCAGCAAGCCTTTTCGGGTGATCTTGCGGATGTCCAGCGGCATGGAATTGTTGGTCTCCGGTTTGCCGTTGTAGGTGCTGCGTCGCCCACTCCCACGTCCGCCCATTTTTACTCTCCTGTTTTTATCGAAATCAATTGGCAAGTTGAGCAGGCGCTGTGGACTGAAAGCCCATGAACCGATCCGGAACCCGCATGGATACGGTGTTTTTGGTGTGTTGGGTGGTGCCTGAATGTGCGCGTGTATTCACCCTGCGCGGCTGCTTCGGAGGTCTTTGAGCTTGATCAGCATGGCCAGCGTGCGCTCAAACTTGCGATCCAGGTGGGTCTCGTAGCGCGAGAGCTTTTCCAGCTTGTAGGCTTGCAGCCCTTCGCCGATGGTCTGATTGACGATGGCGTCGTGATGGCGGGATTCTTTTTCTTGCTGGTAGACGAAGGGCATGACATGCTCGGTGATGAAAGCTGCCAGCCCCGTGGCATCGGCGCTGTACTCTTCATCATCCACATAGTTTTGCCACCACTCGCGCGTATCGGGCAGCAGGGCGCGCAGGGCTTTGTCATAGGCGCGGTCGCCGCCTTTGTGCAGGATGGCACGGGCCTTGTTGGTGGCATCTATGTCGTGCCGGGCGGATTGCTGGCTCTCTGCCACATCCGCCGGTTTCAGATCCATGAGGCTCCGAATGTCGGTGTTCTCACCTGACAGGCCCATTTCAAACGGTGCGGCCGCCGGAATGACGGTCTTCGCGCTGCGAGCGGATTCTTTCAAGCCCTTGTTGATGGTGGCCCCCTCGGCTTGCAGCACCCGACGCTTGCGCCAGATCACGCTGGCCAGTTCCTCAATCAGGTGCTGCTCGGTCGCGCCCGCTGGCAGGTGTTCATCCATCAGCGAGTTGACAAGGCTTTCGTAGTCGGCATGGCTCTCGTGGCTGAGCACCGTGTAGCGGCTCAGGATGCCGTGCTTGAGGGCGTTGAAACGGACAACTTCATAGGGTTGAGTCCCGGGCTCAGATGTGGGCATCAGGGGAGCGGTGTTGGTGGCGGTGTTCATGATGGGCTTTCGAGAATTAGGTCAGGTCAAACGCAATACGACCGCCACAGCGCCATGCCTAGGCCACAGCGTTGTGCGTCTTGCGAACCCCGCCCGGCAGCAATGCAGATGGGGCACTTGAAGTGGTGGGCGTGATAAGCCGCTGCCAGTTCTTTCCAGTCCACAGGGTCATCGGGTGGATCCGGTGCGTGGCTGGCACCATCGTTGGCTGCCGTCAACCAGTCGATCAACAGCGCCTTGCTGCTGCGGATGAGGTCGCGCAGGTCGGCGGTCAAGTGGCTGGACGGTGCCACGGCCAGGCCGCCCCCGGGAGCCAGGGAGAGGTTCAGTCCGGCATGCCAAAGCTGGGCCACGACGATTTCTACGGCCTGTGTGGTCATCAGAAAATCTCCACGTCATCAAGTCGGCTTGCATTCGCTGTGTCATCAACGGCCTGAATCTCGCAACTCGGCGCAACTCTCGCAACTGCGGGGATTGCCTTGTCCGTTGCGGCGCGCTCCACCGTGCGCACCACGGTCCACCGCTTGAGGCCGTTGGTCTTGTTGCCCAACACAAGCCGCAGGCCGGTACAAAGCTGACCGGCGTGGCGCTCCAGCCAGCGGCCCAAAATGCGCACGTTGAGCTTGCCGTTTTGCCCCGCGATTTCGTCGAGCGCATCAAACAAGACGGACTGAGCACCAAACTGTTCCGTGGCTTTGGTGATGGCCTGGGCCGGTGACGTTGGCGTGGTGCCAAAGGTCGTTATCCAGGCATTCAGCAATGCCGCCAGCTTCGACGTTTCCGGGTTCTCGGATGCAGCGCGGTCAATGGACTCCGCAGGATCAACAAAGGTGGGCAAGGCCGTCAAGTCTCGGCCCGACTCCAACATGCGTTCCCTGAGCCAGCACAAGGGTTGCCGCACCAAGTCATCCCACAGCTCAAACGACGCAATGCGCCCTTTGGCAACCTTGGGCCTACCTGCGGCGATGTAGGCCCGGACGATGGTCAGTGCGGCCACCACCAGGGCTTGGCGGTGGTTGCAGACCTCGGTGAGCGGGTCAAACTCGAACTCGCGTTTGAAGGGCGTTTCAATTTGCGCGTCCAGTCGTGCCAGCAAGATCCTTCGGTGGGTGTCGCCCGTCAACACCAGGTTGTTGCCCGACACCAGAAACAGAGCGCGGTTGGGCAACTCCACGTTCTCAGACACACCCAGCACGCGGTCGGCAAACAGAGACGATGTCAAGAACGAGTCGATCACCGAATTGCCCAGCGGCTCGCGCACGTTGTCCCACAGCAGCACCTTGAAGCCTCCGCGCAGTGCAGCAAACAGGCGCTTTCGGCATTCGTCCTCTTCATTGGTGGGTGGCAGCACGGCCACATCACCTCCAGTCGCCAGGGCGCCGATGCACTTGGCCAGCAGGGTCTTGCCGGTGCCCGCCGCTGGCGCGTCAAAGCCGGTGGCCGGGCAGGTGGGCAGGGCAGGGCGCAAACACGCGGCCAGCATGGCGGCGAGGGTCACGCCCACGGCCACTTCGTCGGCAAATGGAAATTGGCGCACTGGGTGCCACAGCTTGGCCAATGCGTCCAGGGCTTGATCGGCAGTGGGTGCGGACGGCACGGCCAGCGGATAGGCTTCGGCGGTGACGTACATCAGCCCCGTCGCTGAGTCATGGCCGGGCTCGTCCAGCGCACTGCCATCGGGCCGCAAGGTGGGTGCCGTGGTGACCGCCGTCAACTTCCGGAAGTTGCGGCCGCCGTGTTTGGCGATGATGGCTTTCGCAATGTAGGTGGGAGCGTCTTCTGGGATTTCCCGCGTGGAAGTGACGTTGCCATCGTCATCCCGCTCGGTCTTGACGCTGTAGAACTCGGCCACCCGGCCCGCATGGTCCACCAGCCAGTCGCAGCTGACTGGCGTGGCCTTGCCATCTGCAACAAACGCAATGGCATTGGTCCCAAAGTCAAACAGTTCGCTGCGGTCACGCAAAACATGCAGCAACGCATCGGTGGCGTCCACCCGCATGCCCCGACCCAATTGAACCCGCGCCGATTGGCGACGCAGCTCGTAGCGCATGCCGCCATGCCGGTGTGAAAACAGGTCAGGGCGGGTGCCGTTCAGCAGCCGGGCCACGGCCACACGCTTGTCTGCGTCCGGGTCCAGCGGATCGGCAAAACGGGTGTTGTGCCAGCGGTGGGGGTTGTCCAGCAACTGCGCCACGTTCACCACCTGGCCGTCGGCACAGGTCAATTCAAAGTCACCCATCAACACCTGATGCGCCGCAGCGCGCTCCAGCACGTTGGTTGCCTGTGCCAGTTTGATGCCACGGCGTTGCGCCAGGGCAGGGGCCTTGTCGGCTACCCAGCTGCGCCGGGCGGCATCGCATCTTTCAGCCACTGCTGCGCGCGCGGCCTTGAGCCCGGCCTGGGCCTGCTTCTTGACGGCGGATGACGCGCTGTCGATCAGCAGGTGCAGGTTGAACTGGGCGGTGGCGTCGCCGTAGACCACACCTTCGACGCCGCAGCGGGTCACCCCATCCACCAGAACGGGTGGCCCGGCAAAGTCCAGCCGCTCAGGCTGCCACACGGAAACATCCACCAGGCAACGCGCCAGCCGTTGGCCTGCGGCGCCCACATCGCACCAGCCCCCGCCCGGTGTGGCCCACAGAAAGGCCTCCAGAGCCTTGCCCGCCTCGGGGATCAGCGAGGCGTCTGCCACGGGAATGTACAAACGGTGCCGGGTCAGACCAGACAAGGCGCTGCCGTCCGGCCCCACACATCCTGCCGAAGCGCTGGGCCGCCAGAGCATGGGTGCATGGGCCAACGCGGGTGCAGCGGCAATCAGGCGATCACGGAACTGGACTGGCGACAACTCGCCATCGGGCAAACCATCGTGATCCAGCATCATCACGCCCGGCGCAGCCAGAAACTGAAAGTTCTCGCGGGTGCGTGCAATGGCACCTGCTTGCTGCGCCTCGGTATCCCCTTGCGTGCAGACCGCCACGGTATCTTCTTGGGTCAAACCCCAGGTGACAGCCTGCGCACTGGTCAGTGCATCCAAGTGGGACTTGAGGCCATTCAGGTCAGCCACCACCACACGCTGCGCCTGGCCTTGGCCCAGCAGGGCAGCCGTCTCCTTGCGCATGCCGCCTTTGGCGTCCAGGCCGATGATTTTGGTGAGCCGGGCCGGTTGGATGCCAGTAATGACCGTGAAGGCCAATGGCCTTTGGGGTGGCTCTTTGGGCGTGGTTGGCGCCGCATCACCCGCGTAGAGCGCTTCGCAGTTGCCAGAGTTGTCTGGCGTTGCGAGATTTTGGGTCGCCAGCCAAGACGGGTCTGTCAGGTCGCTCATACGAACCCTTTCATCGCAAGACCGAAGAGGATTGCAGCTGCATTAGGGGCTGACTGGATCAGCCAGCAGGCGAGGGTGTGAAATGCATCTTTCATGTCGCCGGCCCTCAAATGGCAGTCAGTTCTTTGCGTTTGGCGTGCAGCAACTCGACCAGCTCTCGGATTTCGGCGTCGGACTTGCCGAAAACGCGCGCAGCGTTCAACGCTTCAACCTCACGGGAAGGCCAGCCGACAGCGCGCGGCCCCAGGCTGACGGGCTTGGTCCAAAGACCCTGGGAAATGCGCAGGTAGATGGTGGAGCGGGAGTAGCCTGAGCGGCTTTTGGCGGCTGGAATACGCAGGATGGTGGTCGTCATGGTGGGTCCTCTTTGGCGGCTATGGAACAAACTCAGACGCAGTGTGTTTGGGCGTTTTGGGCGATAAAAGGCCCATGCGGCGGCCTGCAGCGAGCTGTCTTCAGAGGAGGCAGGTGGGCAGGTTGCCTGGAACAAAACAGCAAGAAACAGCTGGTTGTCAGGCGTACAAGTTGGGCGAAAACTTTCCGCCCAACTATTTCAAGCCAATGGGTTCATGAGTCCAAAACGATCCCGAAGCATGCTCTTGACGGAATATTCCATGGAGGCTATATTTGCGCATGACTTGGGATGTTGAATACACAGACGAATTTGGTGACTGGTGGGCCAGCCTGTCGGAAGACGAGCAGGTTTCATTGGCTGCCTCTGTGCAGTTGCTGGAAGCGCGGGGGCCAGCGTTGGGGCACCCACACAGCAGCGGCATCCATGGTTCCAAGCACGGGCATATGCGCGAACTTCGCACCCAGCATGGCGGGCGACCATTTCGCACGCTGTACGCATTCGATCCGCGCCGAATGGCGATTCTTTTGATTGGCGGCGACAAGACGGGCGACGACCGCTGGTATGACGTGAATGTGCCGATTGCCGACCGGCTGTATGACCAGCACCTGGAACAACTTCGACGTGAAGGAGCGATTGATGGCTAAGAAATTTACAGAACTGCGCGCAGGCATGAGCCAGGCCGCGCGTGAGAAGGCGGATGGCATGGCCCGGCAGATGTTGGCTGAAATGCCGCTTAATGAGTTGCGCCAAGCCCGTGGCCTGTCTCAAAAGATGTTGGCCGAAGTGCTGCATGTGCAGCAGCCGTCAATTGCCAAGATCGAAAAACGGACCGACATGTACCTGTCCACCCTGCGTAGCCACATCGAGGCCATGGGCGGCGAACTGGAAGTGATTGCGCGGTTTCCAGACGGGTCGGTCAAGATCAACAACTTTACCGACTTGGGGGCTGCCAGCCCGCTTTGATTGCCGGTGGCTGACCTGCTGGCGCTCAGGCCAGCATGTGTTTCTTGATGGTGCTGGCGTCGCGGCCTTTCGCAACGGCGGTTTTGGCGATCTGCTGCGAGTACCAAACGTCCGATTTGTCTGGGCTCCTTTTGCGCAAAGCGCGGTACGCCTTTTGCCAGGTGGCGTACATGTCCTGCGTGTCGATCTTGCGCGCCTCGCGCTTGGCGGTGCTGGGCGTGTGGCGCGGGTCGGCGGTGGTGGCTGCATCCACCATTTGGCGAATCACCGCCTGATCCAGCGTGAAACTGCCATCCTCGAAGCCGATGACATCCGCCAGTGGCATTGCATCCGCTCCCACTACCAGTGCCACATGCCCCTGCACGCGCAGGCTCAGCATCTGGGTGCGCTTGTTTCCTCTCGCCATGCCAATGGGCAGCAAACCATCTTCCGAAGGCTGCACGGTGGTTTGTTGAAGGCCAAGACCGGCAGCAACAAACCCGCACACCGCTTTGGCATCACAGCGCCATTGGGCCAGCCGGGCGGCGGGGACGGGCACACGGTTGATGTCGCTGCGCTTGTCGCAAACCACAAAAGACGTCGCCACCGTCGCGTTCAGGCGCGTCAGCGTGTGCACGGTCATGCTGCTGCATTCCTGTTCGCAGCCGGGGCAAACTACGCTTTTGGCGGGGCGCGCTTTCAGCAGCAAATTTTGTGACTTCAGAGCGGCCACTGCCGCCGTGGGCCACTGGTTCAACTCTTCCGTGCTGACCGTGACAGACTTGCCCAGCCTCGCGCCAACGCGGCCCAGCAACTCGATCAAGGCGGCTTGGGGCGTCATTCCACGGTGACGGATTCCGCAGCGGTGGCGGTGGCGGTGGGATCGGGTGTGACCTCGTCTTCAGGTTCGCGCGGTTCAATGCCAGAAGCACTGAGCATGTCGCGCAGCTTCAGGCCCAGTTCGTCGTACTTGAGCGAGCAGGAGTTGGGGTAGGTGATGTGGATGTTCACCGTCTTGGGTGGCCGGTCGACCTCTACCACCATGGACACAGCCAGGTCCACTTGGGTGACGCTGTACTGTGCCATGGGCATGGCGGTTTGAATGCGATCCAGCAAGGCGTACACGGCTTGCGGGTCTTGGCTGGTATCCGCTTCCAGCGAGATGCGTTCACCCTTAGTGGCCCGTGACGACAGGCGCAGCTTCTTGACGATAACGCCTTCAATGCCACTGCCCAGCTCGTAACTGAATTCAAAATTGCGCTGGCGCAGCGGCCCCAGGTCATACACCCGCGAGTCCTTGGGGTCGGGTGGCAGTTCGGGCAATTGCAGAATGGTTTCGGCAAACATGGCTTGCAGCGGCTCGATGGCCTTGAAGGAGCCGCGGTAGTTCAGGTCCAGCGTGCCTTCGGACTGTGAGTAGACAAAGATCACCTCAAAAGCCGGGTTGTGCGGGCGAATGCTGAACCGCCCGTTCTCCCACTCGGGGCTTTGCTGTGAATAGTCTTCGGGGTAGGCAAAGAAGTAGTCGCGGTCACCCCGACGGTAGGGCTCCACCACGCAGTTGTTGCCCCGGCCTTCGGTGTGGTGAAAATAGGTGCGGATGCGATTGGCCAGTGCCTGGATGCTGGCCGTGTCCACTGAAGCGGCCTTGTGCGACAGGTTCTTGCGCTTGCGCCAGTAAGGCAGCGTGTCTGCGTGGTGAAAATGCTTTGCACCGCGCCAAAACGTGTTGTAGTCCAGATACGTGACCATGGCGCGCTCAAAGTGGTTGACCATAGCGGCCAGCTTTTCAGTGAAGGCATTGGCGGCGTTCGGGTCTGCATCTTGAGCCAGATGCCATTGGGCCTCGTCCAGAATGGCGCGGCAACCCTTCTCGCAACTCATCTCAAAGATGTCGCGAAATTCGGCATCCATGGTGTTGCGCTGGGCCTCGGGCAAGGCCAGCCAGGCGGCAAACAACTCGTCGTGCCGGGTCTCGGACATGGCGGCAAAGTCGAACTCGCTAAACACCGTGCGCCCCGCAAAGTAGCGGGCCAACAGGGCGTTGGGCATGTGCCGAAAAAAGTCTCGGGTCGAGTAATGACGGGCCATGTGTCCTCCCTGCTGGACGGTGGAATCAGCAGATGGCGTACGCTATCGGACGCCTCTATGCTTTGTAGTAAATTGGAGTATATACACGGCCTCATAGCTGTATAGCGAGCAGCTATTGCCTCGTTGCTGCGCATGGTCGGGCGGGTGGCGCTCTCGTGCTCGAAGGATTCACACAAAGAGCCACGAAAACTGAGCATGAAACTCATCGACAACATCAACGACCTGCTGGGCGACGACATCAAGCAGTCTGTTCCGCCAGGCGCGCGGCTCAAAATCGCCGCATCGTGCTTCTCCATTTACGCCTATGAGGCCTTGAAGCGCGAGTTGGAATCGGTCGAGTCGTTCGAGTTCATCTTCACGTCCCCCACGTTCATGCCCGATGAGGTAACCGACGCCGCCAAGAAAGAGCGGCGCGAGTTCCATATCCCCAAGTTACCCTCCGAAACCCAGAGTGAGCGCAGTTTCTACGGCACCGAATTCGAGGTGCAGCTTAAAAACAAGCTGACCCAACGCGCCATTGCGCGCGAATGTGCCGACTGGATGCGCCGTAAAGCCAAGTTTCGCTCCAACAGTGGCGTGGCCCCCATGCAGCAGTTTGCAGCGGTGCAGGCCGCTGGACCCGCAGCGCCCAATGCGGTTTACATGCCGCTGCATGGCTTCACTGCCGTGGATTTGGGCTACCAGCGTGGCAATGCCGTGTCCAACATCGTCAACAAGTTCGATGAACCCGCCAACACCAGCGTATTCCTCAGCCTGTTTGACCAGATATGGGCTGATCCCGACAAGCTGAAAGACGTGACCAACCTGGTGTGTGAGCACATTGCGTCGGTTTACCAAGAGAATTCGCCCGAGCGCATCTACTTCCTGATGCTCTACAACATCTTCAACGAGTTCCTGGAAGACCTCAACGAAGATGTGCTGCCCAACGACCGCACCGGCTATCTGGACACATTGGTGTGGCAGAAGCTGTTCAACTTCCAGCGCGATGCCGCTACCGGCATCATCAACAAGCTGGAAACCTACAACGGCTGCATCCTGGCAGACAGCGTGGGCCTAGGCAAAACCTTCACGGCGCTGGCCGTCATCAAGTATTACGAGCTTCGCAACCGCTCTGTGCTGGTGCTGTGCCCCAAGAAGTTGGCCGACAACTGGTTGACCTACAACCGCAACCTCAAAACCAACATCTTCGCCAAAGACCGGTTCAATTACGAAGTGCTGTGCCACACCGACTTGCAGCGTACCAGCGGCGAATCCTTTGGCACCCCGCTCAACCGGGTGAATTGGGGTAATTACGACTTGGTGGTGATCGATGAGTCGCACAACTTTCGCAACAACGATGTCTACAAGGACAAGGAGACGCGCTACCAAAAGCTGATGAACACGGTCATCAAGCAGGGCGTCAAAACCAAGGTGCTGATGTTGTCCGCCACCCCGGTCAACAACCGTTTTAACGATCTGCGTAACCAACTGGCTTTGGCATATGAAGGCAACGCCGGGTTGCTGGGTGACAAGCTACGCACCGAGAAGGACATTGACGAGATATTCCGCCGCGCACAGACCGCGTTCAATATGTGGACCAAGCTGCCGCCAGAGGAGCGCACCGCCAGTGCCATCCTGGCCGCGCTGGACTTTGATTTTTTCGAGCTGCTGGACAGCGTCACCATTGCCCGGTCGCGCAAGCACATCGAGACGTTCTACGACACCAAGGACATTGGCACCTTCCCCGAACGCCTCAAACCCCTGTCATTCCACTGCCCGCTGACCCAGCGTACGGACGTTATCGGGTTCAACGACATCTTCAACCAGCTCAGCCTGTTAAAACTGGCCGTGTATGCGCCCGTGGGCTACATCCTGCCCAGCCGCATCAAGAAGTACGAAGACATGTACGACACCGAGGTGGCCAGCGGCGGCGGTAAGCTCAAACAGGCCGACCGCGAAAAGAGCCTGCAAGCGCTGATGACGGTCAACCTGCTCAAACGGCTGGAAAGTTCGGTCGCATCGTTCCGCCTCACATTGCAGAGCCTGCAAAGCAACCACCAGAAGGCGCTGGCCAAAATCACCGCCTTCAAAAAGTCAGGCAAAGCCGCCAAGTTCACCGACCACACGCCCGACTTTGAAGATGCCGACTTTGATGACGAGCTGTTGCCGGATCTGGATGACGACCAGGGTAGTGAAAGCAATTCAACTGGTGGCAAGGTGCAAATCGACCTGGGCGACATGGACTTGCCGTCCTGGGAACATGACCTTGGTGGTGACCTGGCCGTCATCGATGGGCTTTTGGCTGAAATGGCCAAAATCACCCCGGCGGACGATGCCAAGCTCCAACACCTTAAAGCGCAGATCGAGCAAAAGCTGGCGCACCCCTTCAACCCCGGCAACCGCAAGCTGTTGATATTCACCGCCTTCGCGGACACGGCCAATTACCTGTATGACAACCTGGCACCGGGCCTGTTCCACAAGCACGGCATCCATACCGGCAAAGTCACTGGTTCCACCGAACCCAAAACCACACTGCGGCTGGCTGCCAACCCTCGCCAGGGCGTGGATTTTCAAACCATGCTCACGCTGTTTGCACCTCGCGCCAAAGAAAAGGCGCTGACCATGCCGCATGAGCCGGGTGAAATCGACGTGATGATCGGCACCGATTGCATTTCCGAAGGTCAGAACTTGCAGGACTGCGACACCGTCATCAATTACGACATCCACTGGAACCCGGTGCGCATCATCCAGCGCTTTGGTCGGGTGGACCGCATTGGCTCCCCCAATGCACGCATCCAGTTGGTCAACTACTGGCCCGATATCAGCCTGGACGAGTACATCCGCCTCAAAGAGCGGGTGGAAAGCCGCATGATGATTGCCGACGTGACCGCCACAGGCGATGACAACGTGTTGTCAGCCCAATCCAACGACGTGGCCTACCGCAAGGAGCAATTGCGCCGCTTGCAAGAAGAAGTCATTGAAATGGAAGACCTCAAAACCGGGGTATCCATTACAGACCTGGGTCTGAACGACTTCCGCATGGACTTGCTGAACTATGTCAAAGCCCATGGCGACCTGGCCCGCCTGCCCAATGGCCTGCACGCCGTGGTGCCAGCCAACCCCGACAAAGGCTTAAAGCCCGGCGTCATATTTACGCTCCGCAACCGCCTGTTGAGTGGCACAGCCGGTGCCGTGGTGCAGCAAAAGAATCGCCTGCACCCGTACTACTTAGTTTACATCGGCATGGACGGCAGCGTCATTGCCGACCACATGGAGGTCAAGGCCCTGCTGGATTTGGCCCGCAATGCCTGCAAAGGCCGCAGCGAACCCGTGCCCGCAGCCTTTGAGCCATTCAACAAGGCGACCGACGATGGCCGCAACATGCGCATGTACTCCAATTTGCTGGACCAGGCCATTCACTCCATGATCGAGCGCCAGCAAGAGCAAGACGTGGACAGCCTGTTCTCGCCAGGGAAAACCAGCGCTCTGGTGGGAGAGATTGCCGGGCTCGAAGACTTCGAGCTGATCAGCTTCTTGGTGATTCAGGCCACATGACGACCCATGCACTTTTCGCTTGGCCGCCACAGGCAGCAGTGGGCCGCCCGGTAGCCAAGTCGAAAATCTACGCCCATGCCAAGCCCACGGCGGCATTGCGCGCGCTGTTTGTGGAGCAGGTGGAAAGCATCACCTGGACCTACAAGCTAGCGCCGGAGACCATCAATCTGCCTGCCAAGCCGGCAGTGCCCGAGATTGAGGTGTTTGAAGTCGCCTTGAAGTTGCCGGAAATCAGTCATTCGGTACTGCGCTGCATTGACAAGGCCATGCCGCGTCCCATCCTGTTCAACCTGCGGTTTGAGGGGCGTACCCAACCAATTGCAGCCTACAAACGGCCCAGCGATGCTGCCGGTGATCAGTGGGTGCTGGGGGACTACCATGCCGCGCCTTGGCAAAACGACGTTGACGCCAGGCCAGCATTACCCCTGGCGCTGGATTTGCAGGGCCTGTACGAACAGCTTTTGCGTCAGCATTTGGCCGGTCCGGCCCGTGCAGGTGAGTCATTGCGCGACCAGTTGGACCGACTGGCAACATTGGCAGCCAAACAGGCCGCAGCGGCCAAGCTGGAAGCCCGCCTGAACGCCGAAAAACAGTTCAACCGCAAGGTCGAGATCAACGCCCAGTTGCGTACCATTCGCACTGAACTGGAAGCGCTGACATGATCAGCGTCCAAACTGCCCGATTTGCTACTTATTCCATTGCTGCTCCCGCACATTCCACTGGAGCTAGAAGCCGAAAAGACCATGAATAAACTGAAAATGCATAGCCCAGATCTGACCCAAGCCAATATCGACAAACTGGTCGCTATTTCAGAGCTTTTTCCAAGCTGCGTGACCGAAGCTCTGGATGCTAAAGGCGTGCTCAGGAAAAGTGTGAACTTTGACCAGTTGCGCCAAGAGCTGTCCGACACCATCGTAGAAGGCCCGCAAGAACGGTATCAGCTCAATTGGCCCGGCAAGCGTGAGGCTCTGCTGACTGCCAATGCCCCCATTGCTAAGACGCTGCGCCCTTGCCGAGAAGAAAGCGTGGACTTCGACACCACGCAAAACTTGGCGGATTCAAAAGTGAAGTGCAACACCTGCCACCGAGTAAGGTCAGCAGATGCAAAGCAGCCCGCCCAGAAGGTATCAACAACTCCAGCCAGAGGACCGTATGACGCTGGCCAGTCTGGTCCAGCAGAATTTCAGCGTACGTGAGATGGCACTGGCCATGGGACGATCCGCCAGCACCATCAGCAGAGAGCTTCGACGCAACGCACAGCCAGCAGGCTACGCCAGCGCCACCGCGCGTGCCTGCGCCCAGCAGCGGCGTACGCAAGGCCGTCCCCCCAACAAGCTTCACCGCGACGGCGTGCTCTTTGATGTGGTGCGCCACTTTCTTAGCGAGCGTTGGTCTCCCGAACAGATTGCCCTGACACTGGGCGCCATCCTCCCCAAAGGCCATGA
>NZ_JBVPZC010000044.1:0-15468 GCF_055702805.1 Hydrogenophaga sp. LT287
GACTTGAAGCAGGAGATGGGCAAGCGCGTGCCGGTGCGAACCAAGGCCAAGCTACGCGATGCGGCCAACGATCACATGGCGATGCTGGAGCAAAACCCCGAGCGCGTCATGAGCTACTTCCAGGACCGTCACGTTCGATATGCAGCTTAAGACTTCACAGGGCCGGATCAATAGCGCAGGGCGGTGAATTTGGCCTGGTGCTGCTGACGCTGGCCGGGCAAAACAACCTGGTGCCGCCGGCGCTGTTCAACCCGATTCTGGCGAGCATGGTGATTTCCATGCTCGCCACGCCGTTCATCATTCTGTACACCAACAGCATCGTGAGCCGCCTGGTGGGCAGCGACTGGCTGATGCAGTCGGTGCAGATGACGAGCATCGCGCGCAAGGCCATCAACGCCGACAAGCACGTCATCATTTGCGGCTACGGCCGCTGTGGCCAAAACCTGGCGCGCTTGCTGGAAGCCGAAGGCATTCCCTACATGGCGCTCGACCTCGACCTCGACCCCGACCGCGTGCGCCAGGCCGCTGCGGCCGGGCATTCGGTGGTGTATGGCGACGCCGCGCGCCTGCAAGCCCTGATGGCCGCCGGCCTGCACCGCGCCAGCGCGGTGGTGGTGACCTACCTGGACACGCCCAGCGCGCTCAAGGTGCTGCACCACACCCACGAACAGGCGGTGAACGTGCCGGTGGTGGTGCGCACGGTGGACGACACCGACCTGGAAAAACTGCGCCAGGCGGGCGCCACCGAGGTGGTGCCCGAAGCGATTGAGGCCAGCCTGATGCTGGCCAGCCACGCACTGGCGCTGGTGGGCGTGCCCATGCGCCGCGTCATCCGCGTGGTGCAAGACCAGCGCGACGCGCGCTACAACCTGCTGCGCGGCTATTTCCACGGCGCAGGCGACGAAAGCATGGACGAGGTCGACCACGAGCGCCTGCACACCGTGACCATGCCGGCGGCGGGGCGCACCGTGGGCAAAACGCTGGGTGCCCTGGCGCTGGACGCTGTGGGCGTGCGCCTGGTGAGCCTGCGCCGGGCCAACGGCTTGCCCAGTGCGTTCAGCGACGCGTCGGTGCTGGAAGGCGGCGACACCCTGGTGCTCAGCGGCAAGGCGCCGGCGCTCGCGCTGGCCGAGGACAAGTTGCTGTCGGGCTGAGCGCCCCGCCCCACACCAATCCCATGACAGCCTGGTGGTTAAATGGAACGATTGGTATACATGGCGACCAGTCAGTCTGTATGCTTTCGGCTCCTTACCAATTTGGAGCAGCAACATGATGGACCGCCGACTTTTCCTGGGTGCCGGTATCGCGGGCGCCTCTGCGCTCACCTTCTCGTCCGTGTGGTCGCAGAGCGCGCCCAATGTCGGCGCACCCGTGTTGCCCGAGGTCGGTTTTCGCCGCATGAAGCTGGGCGCCATGGAAATCATTGCGCTCAACGACGGTGCCGTGCGCCGCCCGCTGGGTGAAGAGTTTGTGCGCAACGCACCACTTGAGCAGGTCAAAGCCCTGCTGGCTTCGCAAAATCTGCCCACCGACTACGTGGACATTCCGTTCACCGCGTTCCTCGTCATCAGCGGCAACACCAAGTTCCTGATCGACACCGGCTTTGCCGACAACGGCCCGCCGACCACCGGCAAGCTGCGCGCCAACCTGGCCGCGGCCGGCTACAAGCCGGAAGACATCAACCACGTCATCTTGAGCCACTACCACGGCGACCACATCAACGGCCTGCGCGCCAAAGACGGTTCGCTGGTGTACCCCAACGCCAAGGTGCATGTGCCCGCGCCCGAGCACGCCCACTGGATGGACGACGCACGCATGGAAGCCGCGCCACCCGCCATGAAGGGCGCGTTCCAGGCGGTGCGCCGAACCGTTGGGAGCCTGCCCGCCAGCCAGTTGGTCATGTTTGAACCCGGCGCAGAAATCGCCCCCGGTATCACATCGTCGGCCGCCTTTGGCCACACCCCTGGTATGAGCATTTTCACCATCCGCTCCGAAGGCCAATCGTTTGTGTACGTGGCCGATGTGGTGAACGTGCCGTCGCTGTTTGCGCGCAGCCCCGAATGGGCGGTGGCCTTTGACATGGACGCCGAGATGGCCAAGCAAACCCGCCGCCGCGTGTTTGACATGCTGGTGAAAGACAAAACCGTGGCCGGTGGCTTCCACTTCCCATTCCCGGCGTTTGGTACCCTGGAAGCGGCAGGCAACGGTTACCAGTTCAAGCCCATGGCCTGACCCGGCGCCCGCCTCTGCACCCAAAACCCCGGCTCCAAACCGGGGTTTTTTCCTGGGCGGGGCGATAATGAAAGCCGCTCAACGGACCCGACCCCATGGACACCTCTGCCTATCTGAAATCCCACATCCGCACCGTGCCCGACTGGCCAGCGCCCGGCGTGCAGTTCCGTGACATCACGCCGCTGCTGCAAGACCCCAAGGTGTTTCGCGTGCTGATCGACGTGTTTGTCCACCGCTACATGGATCCAGCCTTGCGGCCCACCGTCGTGGCCGGTCTGGACGCGCGCGGCTTCATCATTGGCTCGGTGCTGGCCTACGAACTGGGCGTGGGCTTTGTGCCGATTCGCAAAAAAGGCAAGCTGCCGTTCACCACGGTGCAGGAAACCTATGAGCTCGAATACGGCAGCGCCACCGTGGAACTGCACACCGATGCGGTGAAGCCGGGCGACCGCGTGGTGCTGATCGACGACCTGATTGCCACCGGCGGCACCATGATGGCCGGCTGCCGGCTGCTGGAAAAGCTGGGGGCCGAGGTGATGGAAGGGGCCGCCATCGTGGACCTGCCCGAACTGGGCGGCTCTGACAAGCTGCGCGCCTCGGGCTTGAAGCTGTTCACACTGCTGAATTTCGCCGGGCACTGAGCAGCCTGAGCCCGCGCTGCCTTCACAACTTGCCGTGCTGAGTCTCACTCAGCGCTGAAAAGTCGCTGTGTGACTCGGGCACGGGCAACAACAGGTCGGCCTCAGGCGGCTCACGCCGCACCGGCGGTGCTGCGCTTTGCAGTGCGCGCCGAAAGGCCTCCACCTCGCCGGGTGCCACCGGCTGCGCCCGGGCAGCAGGCACCGGTTTCAGCGGGGCCGGAATCGCGGTGTCGCTGGGCAGCGGCACGTCGCGCCGCCTTTGCGCCGCCACCGCAGCCTTCAACGCCATGCCCCGCTGGTCGTGCACCGCCTTGCGCCGCCAGTACACCGAACGCACCTCCATCGTGTGGCGCGACTGGGCGCTGGACTGTATCCAGCGCTCAATCTCCAGCAGGTACTCGTCGGGCATCACCTCGGCGGGCAGTGCCAGGTCGATCAGCACCAAAAAACTATCGCCATTGGCGTCCAGCGTCAGCACCTTGAACTCGTAACTGGTGGACAGCACGCCACCGCGGATCAGCGACTCGCGCACCACCGAAAACAGCTGCTCGCGCCGCAAGATGCGCCGGCCGCGGCGCGGCGAGATCATCGGCAGGTTGGTCTGGGCAAACCCACGGCGTGCCCGCGCAGCGCCCGGTTTGCGCAGGGGACTGGTTTTTTTAGCTTGCAGCCAGCTGAACAAGGACATGGGCAAAGTATGGCGAAAACCGCGCAGGGCAGTGGGTGAAAAAGCGGTGCAATACCGGCGCTGATGAATCGGTGGCCCGGCGCACGGCGCTCAGGTGACCGCCACCCGTTTGGGTTTGTTGTACATGCGCCGGGCCAGCACGGCCGACATGGCCACAGCCAGGTCGAGTGCCACATCAGGGTGGCGCACGGACAGCTCACGAAAGCGCAGCGGTGTCATGCACCAGAGCCGGCAATCCGACCCGGCATGCACGGTGGCGCTGCGGGGCAGATGGCTGAAGAAAGCGCCTTCCCCCAGCAAAGAACCCGCGCCCACCATGGCAATGCGGATGCGCTCACGATCGTCTTCGTAGTGCACCGTGAGGCTGCCGCTTTCGACGAAATACACGGTGCGGTCTTTCACGCCTTGCTCAATCAGCACCTGCCCTTGCGACAGGCTGACCGGCTGCAGGTAATTGGCCAACGTGGTCCACTGGCCCTCGCTCAGGCTCAGGGGCACCGCATCCAAGGCATTGCAATGGCGCATGGACTGCGCCAAACCCTGGATGTCGTAGCGCGATGCGGCCGCAGAAGAAGCGTTCATGCCGCCAAGATAACCGCGGGCAGCGCCTAAGGGCAAGGCGCTTTTACGGCTTCTTACAGTTGCACTCCCAACGGTGCGCGGGCAGCGCCGGGCGGCGCGCGGCGGCTCACTTTCCGATGCAAAAACGCGAAAAAATTTCGCCGAGCAAATCGTCGGCGGTGAATTCACCGGTGATCTCACACAAGGCATGCTGCGCGAGCCGCAGCTCTTCGGCCAGCAAGTCCAGATGCTCGGCACCCGCAGCCAGCAGCGCGTGGGCGCTGTCCAGGTGGGTTCCCACGCGCTTGAGCGCTTGCAAATGGCGCTCCCGCGCCATGAACAAGCCATCACCCGCGTGCTGCCAGCCCGCCAGGGCCAGCAGACGCTGACGCAGGGTTTCCAGTCCATCGCCGCTTTTGGCCGACAGCGCCAAGTCGCCAGCCTGCAGGCGTGCAGCCAATGCCGCCTCGGCATCGGCCGGGCACTGGTCGAGCTTGTTCCACACCTGCAACACCGCCACACCCGGTGGCAGCGCCGCGCTCAGGTGCCCGGCAATCGCGGCGTCTGCGGCCTGGTAGTCGGCGCTGGCGCTGCGGGTCAGATCGTGCAAAAACAGTACGGCATCGGCCCGCTCAATCTGGCCCCAGGCGCGCTGAATGCCAATTTTCTCCACCTCGTCCACATCCGGGCTGTCGCGCAAGCCGGCGGTATCAATCACGTGCAGCGGCACACCCTCGATCTGGATGGTCTGCTGCACCACGTCGCGCGTGGTGCCCGCAATGGGGGTGACGATGGCCAGCTCGGCACCGGCCAACGCGTTGAGCAACGAGCTTTTGCCCGCGTTGGGCTGGCCCGCAATCACCACCTTCAGCCCGTCGCGCAACAGGGCGCCCTGGCGGGCCTGCCCCTGCACGTCGGCCAGTGCGCTACGCAGCCGTTGCAGTTGGCCCATGGCATCGGCCTTTTGCAAAAAATCGATGTCTTCTTCCGGAAAGTCCAGCGTCGCTTCAACCAGCATGCGCAGGTGAATCAGCGCGTCACGCAAGGTGTGGATGCGCTCGGAAAACACCCCGGCCAGCGAGCGCGACGCGCTGCGTGCAGCCGCTTCGGTGCTGGCGTCGATCAGATCGGCCACAGCTTCGGCTTGCGCCAGGTCGAGCTTGTCGTTCAGAAACGCCCGCTCGGTGAATTCGCCCGGGCGCGCCGGGCGCAGCCCCGGCAAAAGCGGTTGGCCCTCGGTGGTGGCCGACTGCGCCACCGCCAGGCAACGCGCCAGCAACAGCTGCAACACCACCGGGCCACCGTGGCCCTGCAGCTCCAGCACGTCCTCCCCGGTGTACGAGTGCGGTCCTGGAAACCACAGCGCCAGGCCATGGTCAATCGGCTGCCCCTGCGCGTCGAGGAGCGGCAGGTAGGTGGCTTCGCGGGGCTTGAGCTCGCGGCCCAAGAGCGCCTGCACAAACGGCTTCAAACCGCTGCCGGACACGCGCACGATGCCCACAGCACCCCGGCCGGGCGCGGTGGCAATGGCGGCAATGGGGTCGGTTTGTGCGCTGAGCATGGCGAATATTTTGCGTGCGTTTGGTGATCAGAAACAGCGAGGGCCGCTTGCGCGGCCCTTTGCTGGAGCAGGTGCCTTATTTGGCAGCAGGCTTGCCTTTGAACAAGTCAAACGGCAGCGTGAATTTCAGCGGTACACCCATGCGGTTGTTGATGAACGACTGCTGCGCAATGGTCAACACGTTGTTCGTGATCCAGTACAGCACCAGGCCGGACGGGAAGAAGAAGAACATGACCGAGAACACCAGCGGCATCATCCACATCAGCTTGGCCTGCAGCGGATCGGGTGGCAGCGGGTTCAGCGCGGTCTGGATCATGGTGGTCACGGCCATCACCAGCGGCAAGATGAAGTAGGGATCGGGCGACGACAGGTCGGTGATCCAGCCCAGCCAAGGCGCGTTGCGCATTTCCACGCTCGACAACAGCACCCAGTACAGCGCAATGAACACGGGGATCTGGATCAGAATGGGGAAGCAACCACCCAGCGGGTTGACCTTTTCTTCCCGGTACATCTTCATCATTTCCTGCTGCATCGCCTGTGGGTTGCCCTTGAGGCGCTCGCGCATTTCCATGATGCGCGGGTTGATCGCCTTCATCTTGGCCATGCTCTTGTAGGCGCTGGCGTTGAGCCAGTAAAAAGCCGCCTTGATCAGCACCACCAGCAGCACGATGGCCCAGCCCCAGTTCTGCACAAAGCCGTGGATTTTTTCCAGCAACCAGTACAGCGGCTTGGCCAAAATGGTGAGCCAACCGTAGTCTTTCACCAGCTCCAGGCCGGGGGTGATGGTCTCGAGCACCTTCTCGGCTTGCGGGCCTACAAACAGACGGGCCTGCACGCTCTGGGTCTGGCCAGGGGCTACCGCGGGCAGTGCGGTAATGGCACCTACCGCGTACAGGTTGTTGTCGATCTTGCGGGCAAAGTTGTCACGCGCCACACCCTCGCCCAGCACCCAGGCGGTGGCAAAGTAGTGCTGCACCATGGCCACATAACCATTGGTCGCGGACTTCTCGAAATCGGCCTTGTTCTTTTCGATGTCGGCAAATTCCACCTTCTGGTATTTCTGCGCCTCGGTGTAAATGGCCGGGCCGGTAAAGGTGGAATAGAACGGCGTTTCGCTGCTGAGCTTGTTGCCGTCGCGCACCAGTTGCAGATACAGCTGCGGGCTCACGGCCTGGCCGCTGTTGTTCACCACGTCGTGCTGGACCGTCATGTCGTAGCGGCCGCGCGTCAGGGTGTAGGTCTTGACCAGCTTCACGCCGCCCACCTCGGCCGACTCAAAGCGCACCTGCAGCTCGTTCTGGCCCTCGGCCAGCGACGTGGCACCGGGCACCAGCGTCATCGGGGTTTTGTGGGTCGGGAAACTGCCGCCAATCAAACCGCTCTGTGCGACGTACGTGCTGTTGGCGTTTTGGGTCAACAGGGTGAACGGCTTGTCTTCCTGGTCTTCGCTAGATCCGGTGGCTTCGGCGTGTTTGAACAGCTGGGCATCAATAACCGAGCCGCCTTCGCTGTTGAACACCAGCTTGAGCACGTCGGTGGTGACTTCGTGACGCACCGCCGCAGCGGATGGCGCACCCGCAGGCGCTTCACCGCTGACAGCGGCCACACCCGCCGCAGACGGCAGGCTGGCATCGGCAGCAGGCGCCTGACCAGCCACCGGGGCCGGTGCGGTCACGGCGGAAGCTGGGAAAAAGGTGGGCTTCTGGCCGTTGTGGATCTGCCACTTGTCCCAGATCAGGACCATCGAAAGACCAAAAACCACCCACAGGATGGATCGACGGATGTCATTCATGACGGGTTCTTCTTTTCTGAGGGGGGTGAAATCAGACGGGAAAACAAAGCGGGCGCAGCCTCGGGAACCGCGTCAAAGCCGCCTTCGCACCAGGGATGGCAGCGGCCCAGCCGCTTGAGCGTGAGATAGCTGCCCGCCAGCGCACCGTGGCGCTCCAGCGCGCCCAGGGCATAGACAGAACACGAAGGCTCGAAACGGCAACTGCTGCCCAGCGAGGGGCTGAGCAGCAAACGGTAACCCTTGACCAGACCCATCAGGCCTTGGCGCGGCCAGTCAGACAGCATGGGGCACCTCTGGAGAAGCGGGCACCGCAGAGCTGAGCGCCTTCACAACAGGCACCCGCTGCACCACCCGGTCCAGCAATTGGTCGAGCTCGGCCCGCACCGCGCGTTTCAGAGCGTCGGACGTGGCGCTCACAAACTGCTTGCGGCTGAATTCGGTGCGCAGACGAACGACAAACGCCGCCTGCGGCAGCTGGTGGGCTTTTTCGCGAGCGGCTTCGTAAATCTGGCGACGAATGGCGTTGCGCGTCACCGCGCGGCGCGCCCAGCGCTTGGGCAGGAGTACACCCAACCAAGCATCGGCGACAGGAAAAAGCGCCCGACCTTCGTGGGCGCTCTCATGTGCAGCGTCCAACGCCACACGGTGCAAGGCGAAGTGGGGGGTTTTGGCCACAAGGGCACCCGCCATAACGGCTTGAAATTGCTGCCTGGACTTGAGCCGCTGCACCACTGCTGAACCCTCAGGCCCGTTCAGTGGTTGCGCCGGGCCGGCCGACAGCGGCACAGCACGCGCGGGCTCAGACGGCCAGACGCTTGCGGCCCTTGGCGCGGCGAGCGTTGATCACAGCACGGCCACCACGGGTTTTCATGCGGACGAGGAAGCCGTGGGTGCGGGCGCGTTTGATCTTGGAAGGCTGGTAAGTGCGTTTCATGGTGCTCAGTAGAAATCGGGGAAACCCGCAATTATCGCAAAGAAACCCGATGCGCGGCAAGCACTTGCAGGTATATCTCGTTCCAACACATCAGCAAAGCCCTGTTTTCACCGGTCAGAGCGCGGGTGTCAGCTTGTGGATAAGTTGGTGCGCGCACTACAATCAGCGGTCTGCCCCGAGCCATTTGTCCACAATAACAGCGTATCCGCCATTCCCAGCATGACCGAGGGCACCACCCCAGACATTCCGCCCACTGACGCCCAGTCTTTATGGCTCACCTGCCTGGACCGCCTGGCCCAGGAAATCCCCGAGCAGCAGTTCAACACCTGGATTCGGCCCCTGTCGGCCACCGTGGCCGCCGACCGCAGCAAAGTGGTGGTGTCGGTGGCAAACCGGTTCAAGCTCGACTGGATTCGCGCCCAATACGCGGCCCGTATCACGGTACTGATGGAAGCCGTGAACGGCTCACCGGTCAATCTGGAGTTGGTGCTCGCTCCGCGTGAGGGCCCCAGCCGCACGTCACCGGCACCTCGCACGGTGCAAGAACAGGTGTTGGCCGAACTGCCCGACCTGGCACCCGTGGAAGTGGCCAGCCCCAGCGCCCCCAAGACCCGGTTGAACCCGGCACTTACCTTCTCAACCCTGGTGGAAGGCTCGGCCAACCGCATGGCCCGCGCTGCCGCCATGCACGTGGCGGGCAGCCTGGGCCAGTTGTACAACCCGCTGTTTATTTACGGCGGCGTCGGCCTGGGCAAAACCCACTTGGTACACGCCATTGGCAACCACCTGCTGGCCGATCGTCCACAGGCCAAGGTGCTCTATATCCACGCCGAGCAATTCGTGTCGGACGTGGTCAAAGCCTATCAGCGCAAAACGTTTGACGAATTCAAAGAGCGTTACCACTCGCTGGACCTGCTGCTGATCGACGATGTGCAGTTTTTTGCCAACAAAGAGCGCACGCAAGAAGAGTTCTTCAACGCGTTTGAAGCCCTGCTGGCGCGCAAATCGCACATCGTGCTGACCAGCGACACCTACCCCAAGGGCTTGGCCGACATCCATGAGCGCCTGGTTTCGCGCTTCGATTCGGGTCTGACGGTGGCCATTGAGCCGCCCGAGCTGGAAATGCGGGTGGCGATTCTGATCAACAAAGCGGCCGTGGAACACGCGGTGATGCCCGAAGAGGTGGCGTTTTTCGTGGCGAAAAACGTGCGCTCCAACGTGCGCGAGCTGGAAGGCGCGCTGCGCAAAATACTGGCCTATTCGCGTTTCAACCAGAAGGAAATCTCGATCCAGCTGGCGCGCGATGCACTGAAAGACCTGCTTTCCATTCAGAACCGGCAGATTTCGGTGGAAAACATCCAGAAAACCGTGGCCGACTATTACAAGATCAAGGTCGCGGACATGTACAGCAAGAAGCGCCCGGCCAGCATTGCCCGTCCGCGCCAGATTGCGATGTTTCTGGCCAAGGAGCTGACCCAGAAGAGCCTGCCCGAAATTGGCGAGCTGTTTGGCGGGCGCGACCACACCACGGTGCTGCATGCGGTGCGGAAAATTGGCGCCGAGCGCCAGCAAAACACCGAACTCAACCAGCAACTGCACGTGCTGGAACAAACCCTCAAGGGATGAGGCGCGTGACACGGTGCACACCCTTGGGCGGCCCCAGCAACACGGCGGTCATGGCGCTGCGGCCCATTTCAGGGTGGGCGCTGCAAAAAGGCGAAAATAGCGACTGTTTGGCCTGCGCCAAGGCCCATACGAGCGGGGCAACAGAACCCGGCCACCGAGTTAACCAGAGACGAAAGAGTCTGACATGATCGTTTTGAAATCGACCCAGGACAAGGTTTTGGCTGCGCTGCAGTCGGTGGCCGGCATTGTTGAGCGCCGCCACACCTTGCCCATTCTGGCCAACGTGCTGCTGCGCAAGACCGGCTCGGCGGTGCAGCTGACCACCAGCGACCTGGAAATCCAGATTCGCACCACCGCGCAGCTGGACGGTGACGAAGGCAACTTTGCCACCACCCTGGGGGCGCGCAAGCTGATCGACATTTTGCGCACCATGCCGGGTGACCAGTCGGTGAGCCTGGAATCGAGCGCGGGCAAACTCATTCTGAAAGGCGGCAAAAGCCGCTTCACGCTGCAAAGCATGCCACCCGAAGACTTTCCGCTGGTGCAAGAGTCGGCCAGCTTCGGCCCGGCGTTCAGCGTGCCGCAGAAAACCCTGAAAAGCCTGCTCGGCCAGGTGTCGTTTGCCATGGCGGTGCACGACATCCGCTATTACCTGAACGGTATTTTGTTTGTGGCCGAAGGCCAGCAGCTCAGCCTGGTGGCCACCGACGGCCACCGCCTCGCATTTGCCAGTGCCACGCTGGATGTGGAAGTGCCCAAGCAAGAGGTGATCTTGCCGCGCAAGACGGTGCTGGAACTGCAGCGCCTGCTGAGCGACAAGGAAGGCGCGATTGAAATGCAGTTTGCGGCCAACCAGGCCAAGTTCAGCTTTGACGGCATGGAGTTCGTCACCAAGCTGGTGGAAGGCAAGTTCCCCGACTACAACCGCGTGATTCCGCGTAACCACAAAAACATCATCACCCTGGGCCGTGTGTCGCTGCTGGCTTCGCTGCAGCGCACCGCCATCATGACGAGCGAGAAGTTCAAGGGCGTGCGCCTGAACATCGAGCCCGGCGTGCTGCGTGTGGCGTCTAGCAACGCCGAGCAGGAAGAAGCGGTCGACGAACTCGATATCGATTACGGTGGCGACACCATTGAAATCGGCTTCAACGTGACCTACCTGATCGACGCGCTGCAAAACATGTCGCAGGAAATGGTTCGTATCGAACTGTCCGACGGCAACAGCTCCGCGCTGGTGACCAACCCCGATGACAACGCGTTCAAATACGTTGTCATGCCGATGCGGATCTGAGGCCCCGGGACATGGACGCCCCCAGCAGCGCCTGCGGCGCTACCCCCCACTGGGGGGCGCCAGCAGCGGCCCGGCAAAGCCGGTTCCGCGCTGGCCCGGGTGGGAACCCTTCATACCGCCACATTTGCCCGACCCGCACTCTGCGGGTTTGGCGTTTCTAGAAGTCAGAGAAATTTCACCATGTCCGAAGCCAACAAGCCCGCCGATTCCGTCAACACTGGCGAGGTCAGCACGGAAAGCTCCAACTTTCAGCCCACCATCGACGCCCACCAGGCCGGCGCGAGCGAAGGCTATGGCGAGGGCGCCATCCAGATCCTGGAAGGCCTGGAAGCGGTGCGCAAGCGCCCGGGCATGTACATCGGTGACACGTCCGACGGCACCGGTCTGCACCACCTTGTGTTTGAGGTGGTGGACAACTCGATTGACGAAGCGCTGGCCGGCCACTGCGACGACATCATGGTCACCATCCACACCGACAACTCGATTTCGGTGGTAGACAACGGCCGCGGCATTCCGACCGGCGTGAAGATGGACGACAAGCACGAGCCCAAGCGCTCGGCGGCCGAAATTGCGCTGACCGAACTGCACGCCGGCGGCAAGTTCAACCAGAACAGCTACAAGGTCTCGGGCGGCTTGCACGGCGTGGGCGTGAGCTGCGTGAACGCGCTCAGCCAGTGGCTGCGCTTGACGGTGCGCCGCGAAGGCAAAATGCACCAAATCGACTTTGCGCGCGGCTTTGTGCAAAACCGCATCTTGGAAACGCAAAACGGCGTCGAGATTTCACCCATGAAAGTGACCGGCGACACCGAAAAGCGCGGCACCGAGGTGCACTTTCTGCCCGACTACGACATCTTCAAAGAGAACGCCGACTTCCACTACGAAATTTTGTCCAAGCGTCTGCGCGAGCTGAGCTTTTTGAACAACGGCGTGCGCATTCGCCTGAAAGACGAACGCAGCGGCAAGGAAGACGATTTTTCGGGCGCGGGTGGCGTGCAGGGCTTTGTGGGCTTCATCAACAAAGGCAAGACGGTGTTGCACCCCAACATCTTCCACGCCACCGGTGACCGCGCCAGCGACCAGGGCACCAACATCGGCGTGGAAGTGGCCATGCAATGGAACAGCGGCTACAACGAGCAAGTGCTGTGCTTCACCAACAACATTCCCCAGCGCGACGGCGGCACCCACCTGACCGGCCTGCGCGCGGGCATGACGCGCGTCATCAACAAATACATTGAAGAACACGAGTTTGCCAAAAAGGCCAAGGTTGAAGTGACCGGCGACGACATGCGCGAAGGCCTGTGCTGCGTGTTGAGCGTGAAGGTGCCCGAGCCCAAGTTCAGCAGCCAGACCAAGGACAAGCTGGTGAGCAGCGAAGTGCGCGGCCCGGTGGAAGACATCGTTTCGCGCCTGCTGACCGACTACCTGCAAGAGCGCCCGAACGACGCCAAGATCATCTGCGGCAAGATTGTGGAAGCCGCCCGCGCCCGCGAAGCCGCCCGCAAAGCACGCGAAATGACGCGCCGCAAAGGCGTGCTCGACGGCATGGGCCTGCCCGGCAAACTGGCCGACTGCCAGGAAAAAGACCCGGCGCTGTGCGAAATCTACATCGTGGAGGGCGACTCCGCCGGTGGCTCGGCCAAGCAGGGCCGCGACCGCAAATTCCAGGCCATCTTGCCGCTGCGCGGCAAGATTCTGAACGTGGAAAAAGCGCGTTATGAAAAGCTGCTGACCAGCAACGAAATCTTGACGCTCATCACCGCGCTGGGCACCGGCATCGGCAAAGCCGGCGGTGAAGGCGCCAGCAGCGACGGCAAAGACGACTTCAACGTCGCCAAGCTGCGCTACCACCGCATCATCATCATGACCGACGCCGACGTGGACGGCGCCCACATCCGCACCCTGCTGCTCACCTTCTTCTACCGGCAAATGCCCGAGCTGGTGGAGCGCGGCCACATCTACATTGCGCAGCCCCCGCTTTACAAAGTGAAGGCCGGCAAAGAAGAGCTGTACCTGAAAGACGCGCCCGCACTCGACGGCTTCTTGCTGCGCATTGCCCTGAAAGACGCCAAAGTGTTCACCGGCGGCGCCACCGCCGCCACGCTCGAAGGCGACACCCTGGGCGAACTGGCGCGCAAGCACCAGGTGGCCGAACACGTCATTGCCCGCCTGTCCAACTTCATGGACGCCGAAGCCCTGCGCTCCATTGCCGACGGCGTGTCGCTCAACCTGGACAACATGGAGCAGGCCGAAGCCAGCGCCGTGGCGCTGCAAGCCAAACTGCGCGAACTCACCACCACCGGCGTGCCCGCCGAAGTGGCGGCCGAATTTGACGCCCGCACCGACAAACCCATCTTGCGCATCAGCCGCCGCCACCACGGCAACGTGAAAAGCAGCGTGCTCACGCAAGACTTTGTGCACGGGGCCGACTACGCCGCCCTGGCCGTGGCCGCCGAAACCTTCCGCGGCCTGCTGGGCGACGGCGCCAAGGTCATGCGCGGTGAAGGCGACAAGCAAAAAGAAGAAAAAGTAGGCGACTTCCGCATCGCCATGCGCTGGCTCATCAGCGAAGCCGAGCGCACCACCAGCCGCCAGCGCTACAAAGGTCTGGGTGAAATGAACCCAGCCCAGCTCTGGGAAACCACCATGGACCCCACCGTGCGCCGCCTGCTGCGCGTGCAGATCGACGACGCCATTGAAGCCGACCGCGTGTTCACGATGCTGATGGGCGACGAAGTGGAACCGCGCCGCGATTTCATTGAGACCAATGCGCTGCGGGCGGGGAATATCGATATCTGATTTGTCAGGCGACAGTGAAAGTAAAACTTCGCCACGTTAGCGAAAAATTACTGACACGGTTACTGCAAAATTCCGGTCGCGCCGCGCTGGTCAGATAGCCAGCGCAGATAGGGGTCAAGAGAAGTCATTGTGCCGAGCAATTTAGGCTGATCTCAGCTACCTGGCCTTCCCCTTTTACCGGATAACTGGACTCACAGGCGGCCAACTGCGAACCTTCGAGGCGACCCTCACAGGCAGCATATTTCGAGTTTCAAACACTCATAGCCCCATGAGGAATCCGGCATTCGCGTGGATGCTCAGGCTATCGCCCGTACTATCGAGACATTGCCAGCAGAGGCAACCTTTATGGCCAGCACCGCGTTGTCCCGCAAACGTCTCAATCGCTGGTACACGATGGCCTGTACACCTGACCGATCTGGTTCGACTTCAGGCGTGGCCGCGCACAAGAAATCAACGGCAAATGCTATGACTCGGGCTTCAATCAACTGGTTGTCTAGATCGGACTTTTGGGTCAGGCCTGCGGTCAGTTGATGTCCTGCGGCTAGAGATATCAAGTCACCTCGCCCACTGGCCCACTTGCGCAATCGCTGATCGGTGATGGTTTTGGCTTCCGTATCGAAAGGAAGAGTGTTCGCAAGTTCTGCATATGTTTTGACCCCATGCGCTTGCATGACGCGACGCGTCCAGTGGCCGAAAGGATGCTTCGATGGCTCAGCCAGAGACAAGACGTTTTCGAGCGAATATTCATCACTTGCCATCACCGTCGCGCCAAGCCGACGGATCGCCGTTGCGGAAAGCAAGACAGAGATCAAGCGATCCGCAAATCGATACTCACTCTCGCCCCAGTGAATGACTTGCTGGCTCCACCAGCTGTCGACATCACGCAAAACATTCGCCCCGCAATGCGGGCAGTTAAGCTCATGCGCCTTCAAGGCTTCAAAAAGCTTGAAGGGGATACCTGTTGATTCATTTCCAAAACTGGGCCATTTCGGGACGCGTTCACGTTGAAATCTGAGCCACGTTGCCGCTCTATCCTGCTGAATTTTTCAGCACGGAGGAGCAGGAGTGATCAACGTGAGCACATTGAGCAAGTTACGCCGCCTCGTGCTGAGGCAGGACGTGTCGGTGCGCGAGGCCAGCAGGCGCCTCGGTATCTCGCGCAACACAGCCACCAAGTGGCTCAAGGACGGCCAGATGGCCGAGCCGCGCTGGCGGAAGTTGTCAAGCTAGTTGTCGCCTGAGGTTGTCAAATCAAGCTGCCTTCTGATCGGACTCCTTGGTTTGTGGGCTGTCTGGGTTTAGGTGAACCTCGTCGATGAAGGTCCAGTTGCGGGTGTTTCCTGACC
>NZ_JBVPZC010000045.1:0-15277 GCF_055702805.1 Hydrogenophaga sp. LT287
GGCAACGCTGATTAAGTACTGCTCGAGCGTGGTGTTTACCTGTACCGTTGCAGTACAGACGAACAGGCAGATGAAGATGAAACAGCAAACCCTTGCCATGGCCGCCGATCAAGCTGAAGGTTTTGAGCCTTACCGCAGGCCGACCAGGCGCGATACCTTCCTGGCCACGATGCAGCAGATCGTGCCCTGGCAGGCGTTGTGCGCGGTGATCGAGCCTCACTACCCCAAGGCCGGCAACGGGCGTCCACCGATCGGGCTCGAGCGTATGCTGCGCATGTACTTCGTGCAGCACTGGTTCAACCTGGCCGATGAGGCCTGCGAGGATGCGCTACTCGACAGCACCGCGCTGCGGCGCTTTGTCGGCATAGACCTCGGGCGCGAGCGCGTGCCCGATGCGACCACGCTGCTGAAGTTTCGCCGCTTGCTGGAGACGCACCAACTGGGCGAGGCCTTGTTTGCCAAAGTGGGAGAGGTGCTGCAGGCGCAGGGCATGAAGGTCGGTACCGGCACCATCGTGGACGCCACCATCATCGGCGCACCGAGCTCGACCAAAAACGCAGACAAGCAACGTGACCCCGAGATGCACCAGACCAAGAAGGGTCAGCAGTGGTATTTCGGGATGAAGATGCACATCGGCGTGGACAGTCGCAGCGGGCTGGCGCACAGCGCCGTGGTGACAGCGGCCAACATGCACGACAAACACCCGCTGCCCGATTTGCTGCACGGCAACGAGCAGCGCGTGTACGGCGACAGCGCCTACGCTAGCCAGAAGACGCTGATCGCTTCCAGGGCGCCCAAGGCCAAAGACTTCACCAACCAGCGCGTGCGCAAGGGCGGTGAAGTCGATGAAGCCGAACGCTCGAAGAACCGCAACAAGTCCAGAATCCGGGCGCGGGTCGAACACGTCTTTGCAGTGGTCAAGCGGCTGTGGGGCTTTGCCAAGGTGCGCTACCGGGGGCTGGCCAAGAACGCCACGCGCTCGTTCGTGGCGCTGGGATTGGCCAACATCTACCTGGCGCGTCAGCGCCTCATGGGATGAGTGCGTCTGCAGCGCACGCCAAACGCGTGCACAAGGTCGAAATGGCCCTGAAACGGTACGAAATCCACTTGATTTGACCTTGCTTCTCGCATGGCGCAATCAGGAGGCAACGGGTCGCTGGATCGACCGCTTGTTCAGCGTTGCCTTAAGGCAAAACCGGGGCGAAGTTGTGCAGGCCAGCGCGGTCACCCGCGAGGCGCGCGGCTTTGTTTCAGCTGCAGGTGATGCTGCCGCAGCCGCTCATGCTGGCGGGGCGCACGGTGCTGGGGTCGGCCAGCGTTTCGGTTCGGGTGTCAAAGCCCACTTCTTTCAGGTGCAGGGCCAGGCCGGCGTCCATGCTGGCGGCGTGCTGGGGAAACCATTCGGCCAGGGCTTCGGCCAGGCGGGTGATGATTTCTTGGTCGTCCGTTTCGTAGTGCTCCACCACGGCGTGCATGGTTTCCAGAATGGTGGCGTGGTGGCTGGCGTGGCAGTTGTCTGCTGAAAAGCCGGTGGCGAGCATCCAGCGCTCTTCTTGCGCAAAGTGTTCCACCGTGTGGGCCACAAACTCGCGGTACAGCGGCAGTTGCTGGTCTTGCGGGGTGGCCAGCAGCTGGTTGAGCATGGTCACAAACTCTTCGTGGGTGTCGTCCATGCGGGCGTCGCCCACGGCCAGGGCGGGTGACCAGTTGAGCGGGGCGGTGGCGGAAGGGGTGGCGGTGTTTTGCATGGGGCGTGAGCTTAGCAGCGGGGTGGCTGGGGTGGGTTTGATGCAGGTCAACGGCCCGCGGGCCGTGAGCGTTGTTGAGCTTATTGCAGGTTGTAGTCAGTCAGGCGGGGGCGCTGCACGGCTTTCACGTATTCGGCGGTGAAGCCGGGGAACAGCGCCACGATGCGGCCGTTGTCCATGCGGTACCAGCTGCGGCACTGGCTCCACACCGAGCCGGCCAGGCGCTGCTGCAGTTGCTGGTTGTGGGCGGCCATGACGTCGGCGCGCACGTCGATCCAGCGGTGTTGGCCCCGGCGCACGGCCTGCATGCACGCAATGGCGTGGTCCACCTCGGGTTCTATGTAGAGCAGGGTGGAGGTGTGGCCGGTGGCGGTGTTGGGCCCGAGCATGAGAAACAGATTGGGGAAGCCGGCCACGGTGATGCCTTGGTAGGCCTCGGGGCCGTTGGCCCAGGCGCTGGCCAGCGTGCGCCCGTGCAGGCCGGTCACCTTGAGGCTGGCGAGCAGGTGCACGGCGTCAAAGCCGGTGGCGCACACCAGCACGTCCACCGCGCGCTCGCGGCCGTCGCTGGTGACGATGCCGTGTTCGGTGATGCGTTCAATGCCGGTGGTGACCAGTTCCACATGGGGCTGGCTCAGCGCGGGGTAAAAGTCGTTGGAATAAATGATGCGCTTGCAGCCCAGCGGGTAGGGCGGGGTCAGCTGCTGGCGCAGCGCGGGGCTGGGCACCTGGCGCGCGCGGTGGGCGGCGGCGGTTTTGAGCATGCCTTTACGGGCCAGGGTGCCGTCTTCAAAGCCGCGGCGGCCCCATTCGAGCACCTGCACCCAGCTCCAGCGCACCAGGCGGTTGTAGCTGCTGAAGCCGGCGAGCCAGCGGTCGAGCGCGTGGTAGCGGCGGTCCAGCCGGGGCAGCACCCAGTTGGCGGTGCGCTGAAACACATGCAGTTGCGCGGCCTGCGCGGCCATGTGGGGCACCAGCTGTGAAGCGGTGGAGCCGGTGCCAATGATGGCCACGCGCTGGCCTTTCAGCGGGCACTGGGCGTCCCAGCGGGCCGAATGCAGTTGGTGGCCCTTGAAGGTTTCAAGGCCTTGAATGTCGGGCCAGCGCAGCTGGTTCAGCGGGCCGGTGCTGCACACAAAAAAGCGCGAGCGCAGGGCGGTGCCTTGCTCGGTGGCAAAGTGCCAGTGGCCGGTGGCTTCTTCAAACCGCGCTTCGCTCAGCCGGGTGCCAAAGCGGATGTGCGCCAGCAGCCCGTGGCGCTCGGCCAGTTGCTGCATGTAGGCCTGAATTTCAGGGGCCGAGGCGAAACGGCGCGTCCAGCCGGGGTTGGGCGCAAATGAAAACGAATAGGCGGGCGCGGGCACGTCCACATGGGCGCCGGGGTAGGTGTTGTCCCACCAGGTGCCGCCCAGCCCGGGTTGTTTTTCCAGAATGACAAAGTTGTGGATGCCCGCGCGCTGCAACTGGATGGCCATGCACAGGCCCGACATGCCGGCGCCCAGGATGACCACCTCGTGCGCCTGCTCGCCGTTGGGCTGGGTGTGCGGCAGGTGCGCGTGGGCAAAGCTGGCGAGGCGGGCAATGGCTTCGTCGGCGCTTTTCAACACGCCGCCGTGCAGCTGAAACACGTGCCAGCGGTGTTGCGTCACTTCCAGCCGGGCGGTCACGCCGGCCGCTTGCAGGGCGGCGTGCAGCGCCAGGGCCTGGTCGTGCAGCAGTTCGTCGGTGCCGGCCTGTATCAGCACCGGGGGCAGGCCGCCGAGGTGGCCACGCAGGGGCGAAATGCCAGGGTCTGCGGCGCTGCGCTGCGCCCGGTACAGGTCCACACAGGCCTGAGCCCAGTGGTGGCTGAGCATGGCTTCGCCGGGCGGTGGGGCCGGCAGCGGGTGGGGCGCCACGGCGTCGCCCAGCGGCGAGAGCAGCAGCAGCGAAGCGGGCCCGGGTTCGCCGGCATCGCGCAGGGCCATGGCCAGCGCCAGGGCGAGGCCGCCGCCGGCCGAGTCGCCACCGACGATGACCGGGGCGTTGGCTCGCAGCGCCCGAAAGGCGGCCAGCGCGTCGTGCAGGGCGGCGGGGTAGGGGTGTTCGGGTGCCAGCCGGTAGTCGAGCGCAAACACGGGCAAGCCACTGGCCAGCGCCAGCCGCGCGGTGAGCGAGCGGTGGGTGGCGGCCGAGCCGATGCAGTAGGCGCCGCCGTGCAGGTAGAGCACGGTGGCCAGGGCTTGGCCCGTGTCGGTGGCGCTGGGTGGGGTGTGGCGCGGGCGCAGCCACTCGCCGGGCATGCCGCCCACTTCAGCGGGTGTGGCGCTGGCTGCGCGCGGCACCGGCAAGGAAAGGCGTGCCAGCACAGCCAGCCAGCGGCGCTGGAACGCGATGGAAAAACGCGGTGAAAAAACGGGCTTGATCAGCAGCTGGAGCGACCAGCGCTGCAGGCGGGCCAGCAGGCTTTCAGCCGCGCCACGGGGTGTGTAAACAACCATCTGGACCTCTCACAAGGGGTGAGCGGCAGTGTACGGGCGGGGCCGGCCAGACGGGTGTCGCGCTGGTGGTGGCTGGGCTTTCCAGGGTTTCAGGCGCGGGCCGGGCGGTTGCTCAGCATGTCGTTCAGCGCGGTTTGCAGCTCGTCCGCTTGCAGGGCTTCGTTCAGTCGGGCCAGCGCGGGGAGCGCCAGGTAGCCACGCAGGTGGAAGGTGTCGAGGTCGGCGTCTTGCAGCGCGTCGTAGTCGCGCAGCGAAGCCAGCTGGCCCGAGGCCAGGCGCTCGCCCAGCCGCGAGCACAGGTAGGAAAGTGCCAGGCGGGGCGCGCGCAGCGGGTCGGCCTGGCTCACAGGGGTGACCAGCACGCGGCTGCTGTCGCACACGTCGTCCACCAGCGCCAGTGGCAGGTCCCAGGCCCGCATCAGCAGGCCACCGATTTCGCTGGCCGTGAGGTCGAGCACCGCTTGTTCGAGCTGGGCACGCTGCAGGCGGCCCGACACCGACCATTCGCTCAGCGCCTTGGGCGGCATGAGCGAGGCGGTGGCCAAGTGGCCCACAAAGCCCAGCACCACCTGGGTGGCCAGGGTGGCCTGGTCGGGCAGGTTCAGGGCCTTGCCCAGGCGCACGCAGAGTTCGCTGGCAATGGCGCTGGCGCGCCAGATGGCGTCAAACGCTTGCTGCGAGGTGGCCAGGCTGGGCTTGAAGGCTTCGGCCAGCATGTATTGCATGCAGATGTTGCGCACCGTGTTCATGCCCAGAAACGTGACCGCCTGCCCAATGCCGTTGACAGGCTGGCGCAGGCCGTAAAACGGACCGTTCACGGTAGACAGCACCTTGGCGGCAATCAGCGGCTCGGTGAGCACCAGTTCGCTCAGCTCGGTGGAATTGGCGCGGGCCACGAAGTCGGGCGACAGCAGCTTTTGCAGGGAGCGCGGCGGGCGCGGAATACCCTTGATGGCGCCCATCAGCGCGTCGCGCCGCGGGGCTTCCAGGTCGGCCTCTTTGAGCCACTGAAAGGCGCGCAGTTCAAACGGCGTGTGCTCGGAGGGTGCGGCGCTAGCGCCCGGCGGGGCCGCCGCGGGCACGGGGGCCGCTGCCTTGTCTGGCTGGGCGCTGCGCTGCACCGGTTGCCTGGCTACCGGGGGCGCAGCCAGCGCCGGCTTGGGGCCTGACGTGCGGCGCAAGACCCACCAAACCAGGGCGATCGCAACAACACCGGCAATCCAGAGCAGCAATAAGGACACAGCAAAAACTCCCAGGGTCTGACGGCCAGCGCAGAAACGGGGAACGTTTTGTGGCCGGTATGCCCTGTGTATCGGCTGTGTGGCCGGCTTCTTGAGATCAGCCCAGGCGGCTGCGGTGGCGCGTTATTTGCGCCAGCACCTGCACCGGGGCGGTGCCGCCCAGGGTGTTGCGGGCGTTCAGGCTGCCGCGCAGACTCAGGCACTCGTACACGTCTTTTTCAATGCTGGCGTTGAAGCTCTGCAGCACCGCCAGTGGCAGTTCGGACAAGTCGCAGGCGTGGCTGGTGGCGGCTTTCACCGCGTGGGCCACGGTTTCGTGCGCGTCGCGAAACGGCAGGCCCTTTTTCACCAGGTAGTCGGCCAGGTCGGTGGCGGTGGCGTAGCCCTTCTTGGCGGCCTCTTCCATGGCGATGGCGTTGACGGTGATGCCGCCTTCTTTGGCGCCGGTGGCCGGGTTGAGCTGGCCGCCCACCATTTCGGCAAAGATACGCAACGTGTCTTTGAGCGTGTCCACGGTGTCAAACAGCGGCTCTTTGTCTTCCTGGTTGTCCTTGTTGTAGGCCAGGGGCTGGCCTTTCATGAGGGTGATGAGGCCCATGAGGTGGCCGACCACGCGGCCGGTTTTGCCGCGCGCGAGTTCGGGCACGTCGGGGTTTTTCTTCTGCGGCATGATGGAACTGCCGGTGGTGAAGCGGTCGGCAATCTTCACAAAGTTGAAGTTTTGGCTCATCCACAAAATGAGTTCTTCGCTGAAGCGGCTGATGTGCACCATGCACAGGCTGGCGGCGGCGGTGAATTCAATGGCGAAGTCGCGGTCGCTCACGCCGTCCAGGCTGTTCTGGCATACCTGCGGATTGCCTTGCTCGTCCACCATGCCCAGCGTGCGGGCTACGCGCTCGCGGTCCAGCGGGTAGGTGGTGCCGGCGAGGGCCGCCGAGCCCAGCGGCAGGCGGTTGGTGCGGCGGCGCACGTCGGCCATGCGCTCGGCGTCGCGGGCAAACATTTCCACATAGGCCAGCAGGTGGTGGGCAAAGCTCACCGGCTGCGCCACCTGCAGGTGGGTGAAGCCGGGCATGATCACTTCGACGTTGCGTTCGGCCACGTCCACCAGCGCGGTTTGCAGTTCTTTCAACAAATCGGCAATCAGATCAATCTCGCTGCGCAGCCACAGGCGCACGTCGGTGGCCACCTGGTCGTTGCGGCTGCGCCCGGTGTGCAGACGCTTGCCGGCGTCGCCCACCAGTTGCGTCAGGCGCGCTTCAATGTTCAGGTGCACGTCTTCCAGATCGAGCTTCCATTCAAAGCTGCCGGCTTCAATTTCAGCGCGGATCTGCGCCATGCCGCGTTCGATGGCGGCGCGGTCGTCAGCGCCGATGATGTTTTGTGCGGCCAGCATTTCAGCATGGGCCAGGCTGCCGGTGATGTCGGCCAGCCAGAGGCGTTTGTCAAAGAACACGCTGGCGGTGTAGCGCTTGACCAACTCGCTCATGGGCTCCGAGAATAGGGCGGACCAGGCTTCAGATTTCTTGTCGAGTTGATTGGTGGACATGGTGTTGCCAGCGGCTGGGTGAGGGGTTGAAAAGCGGTTTTAAGAGGGCGCGTGTCGCCACGGGCGGGGTGGGGCCAGACAGACCATGCCGGGCATTTGTCATGCCGGGGGTTGCCAGGCCCGCCCTGCGGCTGGCCTAAGCCTATAGTGCACCCATGAGAGATTCCCGAATTTTATCGAGCTTCCAGGAGCTGCCCCACGCAGAAGGCGCCCGCCCGCTGGCGCAGATGCCCGAGCTGGCGCGCGTGCGCGACCTGGTGTTTGACACCTGCAAGGTGGGGGTGGTGCTGCGCGCGGTGCTGTTTGTGCAGGCCATTGTGGCGGTGGTGGGCCTTTTTGGGGCCGACACGGTGTGGGTCTGGCTCTCGCAAATGGCCATGTTCACCGGGGCGGCCTTGCCCGCCACGCTGGTGTGGCTGCTGGCAGTGTGCGCCCTGAAAAAGCCGCTGGGCCGCCTGCCCATGCCCGCGCAGTGGACGGCGGGCATCGCGCTGGGCGCGCTGTCCGCGCTGTATGGCTGCGGCCTGCTGGTGTGGATGGGCCTGGTGCAACCCGCGCCCTGGCTCGGCAGCGCAGCGGCCGGCGCGCTGGTGGCGGCGGTGCTGGTGGCGGCGCTGGTGTGGCGCACCAAGGCGCGCGCCCCCGCCGGCACCACGGCGCAGCTGGCTGAGCTGCAGGCACGCATTCGGCCCCATTTTTTGTTCAACACGCTCAACACCGCGATTGCGCTGGTGCGCGAAGAGCCGGCCAAAGCCGAGAACCTGCTGGAAGACCTGAGCGAGCTGTTTCGCCACGCCCTGGCCGACACCAAAGAGGCGGTGCCGCTGTGGCAAGAGCTGGAGCTGGCCGAGCACTACCTGGCCATTGAGCAGCTGCGCTTTGGCGAGCGCCTGAAGGTGGAGTGGAGCATTGACGACGCGGCGTCCAAAGCGCGGCTGCCGCCGCTGATTCTTCAGCCGCTGGTGGAGAACGCGGTGAAGCACGGCGTGGAACCCAGCCCGGACGGCGCCATGGTGCGCATCAGCACGCAGCGCCGGGGCAGCGTGGTCGTGATCAAGGTGACCAACACCGTGCCAGCGGGCAGCGGGCGCCGCGGCCACGGCCTGGCGCTGGACAATGTGCGCCAGCGCCTGACGTTGCTGCACGATGTGCAGGGGCGCTTTCAAAGTGCGCTGGTCAAGGGCGTGTTTCAGGTGCGCCTGGAAATACCGGTATAAGCGGACACAGCAAGGGAGCATGGCATGACACTCAAGGTACTGATCGTCGACGACGAAACACTGGCGCGGTCCCGGTTGCGTACCCTGCTGGGCGATTGCACCGACCCGCGCGTGGACGTGGTGGGCGAGGCCGCCAACGCCGTGCAGGCCATGGACCAGATTCAGCGTACCCATTGCGACCTGGTGCTGCTGGACGTGCACATGCCCGGTGTGGACGGCATGACCCTGGCCGCCACGCTGCGCCAGATGGCAGCGCCACCCGCGGTGGTGTTTGTGACCGCTTACGCCGAGCACGCCGTGCAGGCGTTTGAACTCGAAGCCATTGACTACCTGACCAAACCGGTGCGCCGCGAGCGGCTGCAGCAGGCGCTGCAAAAGGTCGAGCGCCTGCGCCTGGCGGCCGACGGCGGCCCGCAGTTCGAGTCCAACAGCGCCGGTACCGAGAGCCTCATCATCCAGGAGCGCGGGCGCAGCGAGCGCGTGGCCCTGTCCGACGTGGTCTACCTCAAGGCCGAGCTGAAATACATCACCGTGCGCACGGCCGACAAAGAACACATTTTTGACGGCGCGCTGAGTGACCTGGAGCAGCGCTACGCCCACCTGTTTGTGCGCGTGCACCGCAATGCGCTGGTGGCGCGTCGCGCGGTGCGGGCGGTGGAAAAGCACAACGACCCGGTGGAGGGCGAAGGCTGGATGGTGCGCCTGGATGGGGTGGAAGAGCGCTTGGCGGTGTCGCGCCGGCAGCTGGCGGCGGTGCGTGAGGCGCTGATGAGCTGAGTTTTTGTTTGCGCTGCGCTGGTTTTTCGGCAGCGTGATTCTCCGGTCGCTCCAGTCATTGGCAAACGGGGTGACCGATTCCGCTCATGTCCCCCGGCGGCTGAAGCCGCCTCCTCCTTGACTTCGCTGCATCGGTCACCCCGCTCGCCAATGACTTCCCCTGCGCTCGGACGGACCATGCTGGATTGCCCGCCCGGCTCTTGCTGGCGAGGCCATGGTGTTCTGCATAGCGAAGTCAAGGAGGAGACGGCCGCAGGCCGTCGGGGGACATGAGCGGCGCGGACCGCCATGGCCTCGCCAGCGCACGAGGTTGGCGAGATAAATGGACGTCGACCTCAGACCTCAGCTGCCTCAATCAGAAACCGCACCCGCCGCTGACCTTGCCATTCGTCGGCGTCGAGCCGAAACGCCAGCTTTACGCGCTCGGGCAGCGGCTCGGTGTGGCCAAACCAGATGCCGTCCACCGGCTCGCCCTGGTGTTTCATTTTCAGCGCCAGGTGTCTTTCGCCCACCAGCCGCTGGCTGACGATTTGTACCTCTTCGCAAAACACCGGCGGTGCAAAGCCCTGGCCCCACACCTCTTTGTGCAGGGTGTCCACCAGATCGGTGCGGCGGTATTGCTTGTCGAGCACGCCATCGGCTTCCAGCCGGCGTTGCAGGGTGGCGGCGTCCAGCCATTCGTGGGCCACCAGCTGCAAGGCGGCTTCGAAGGTTTCCAGGTGCTCTTCGTCGATGGTGCAGCCGGCGGCCATGGCGTGCCCGCCAAAGCGCAGCAGCACGCCCGGGTGGCGTTTGGCCACCAGGTCGAGCGCGTCGCGCAAATGAAAGCCGGGAATGGAGCGGCCTGAGCCCTTGAGCTCGTTTTCCTTGCCCTCGGCGCCGCTGGCGGCAAACACGAAGGTGGGGCGGTGCATCTTGTCTTTCAGGCGCGAAGCCACGATGCCGACCACGCCCTCGTGGAAGTCCGGGTCGAACACGATCAGCGCTGGCGGCGGCTCTTCGGATTCGTCAAACATTTCTTCGGCCAGCATCAGCGCCTGGTCGCGCATGTCGCCTTCAATCGCTTTGCGCTCGCGGTTGATGCCGTCCAGCGTGCGCGCCAGTTCGTCGGCGCGCAGCGCGTCGTCGGTGCTCAGGCATTCAATGCCCAGCGTCATGTCGGCCAGCCGCCCGGCGGCGTTCAGGCGCGGGCCCAGGGCAAAACCAAAGTCGAAGCCTGTGGCGGCTTCGGGCCGGCGGGCGGCCACGTTGAACAGCGCCGCCATACCCGGCGGCATGGCACCGGCGCGCACGCGCTTCAGGCCCTGGGCCACCAGGCGGCGGTTGTTGGCGTCGAGCTTGACCACGTCCGCCACGGTACCCAGGGCGACCAGCGGCAGCAGCGCATCGATCTTGGGTTGCGTTTTGGCATCAAACACACCTCTTTCGCGCAGCTCGGCGCGCAGCGCCAGCAGCACATAAAACATCACGCCCACGCCGGCAATCGACTTGCTTTCGAAATCGCAACCCGGCTGGTTGGGGTTGACGATCACGCAGTCGTCGGGCACCACCACCTCGCCGCCCTTGAGCGCGGGCAGGTGGTGGTCGGTCACGATCACTTGCAGGCCGAGTTCGCGCGCGGCGCGCACGCCGTCCAGGCTGGCAATGCCGTTGTCCACCGTCACCAGCACGTCAGCGCCTTGCGCCTTCACGCGCTTCGCTATCGACGGGGTGAGGCCGTAGCCGTCGGTCACGCGGTCGGGCACCAGGTAGTTCACACGGCTGAAGCCCATGGGCGCGCCCAGCAGGCGCAGGCCGCGCAGGCCCACGGCGCAGGCGGTGGCGCCGTCGCAGTCGTAGTCGGCCACGATGCAGATGGCCTGGTTGGCGGCCATGGCGTCGGCCAGGGCGCGGGCGGCCTCGGCGGCGCCTTTCATGGAAGACGGCGGCAGCAGCAGCGAAAGGGCGTCGTCCAGCTGCTCTTTGCTGGTGATGCCGCGCGCTGCAAACAGGCGGGCCAGCAGCGGGTGCAGGCCGCTTTGCTCCAGCGCCCAGGCGGCGCGGGGTGGGACGTCGCGGGTGATGATTTTCATAAGGTTTCGAGAACGTTCCAGGCGGGCGCAGGCGCCCGCAGGTTTTTGAAGAAATGGCCCAGGCGGGCGCCCGCGCTGCGCGGTGCGTTGACCCAGCGCTGGGCGCTGCGCTCGCCGCACAGGGTGAGGGTGACGGGCTCGCCCCGGCGGGCGGCGTCCAACAGGGGCTTGATGGCGGTGGCGTCCAGCGCGGCCCAGGCGGCTTGCCAGGCAGCCCAGTCGGCGCGCAGCGCGGCCTGGCGCAGGGTTTCGGGCATGTCGGGTACGGCTTGTGGCGCCAGCGGCCCTGCCAGCGCGCCGGCACCGCTGACCCAGATGCCGTTGATGATGTGCAGGCCAGCGGCTTCGCGCGCGTCGTTCACCGCGTGGGTGTAGAACAGCATTTGCGCCTCGCTCTGCAGCCGCTTGAGCAGCTGGGCGCCCGCCGGGTTGGCGGGGCTTTCAACCAGCCAGGCGTCCACCGGGCGGCCAATCACGCGGTCCAGGCTGGCGCAGGCAATGCCGCGCAGCGCCTCGCCGCTGGCGTGCCAGCGGGTGGCGCTCTCAAAGTGCAGCGTGATGCCGTCTTCAGCGCAAAACGGCGCCAGCGCATCAAACAGGGCGCGCGCATGGGCATCGTCCAGACCCAGTTGCTCGCCGGGCAGCAGGGTCACCTGTTCCATGCCCACCTGAAAGTGGCAGGGTGTGAACCACGCCTGTGGCGTGGCCGGGCTGTCGCTTTGCGCGGCGGCCCAGGGAATCAAACCGTCTCCGTAAGGGGTTCCTGCAGGCTGCACCAGGCCCAGTGCCTGCGCCAGGGCGCGCTCGTGCGGCAGGCTCAGGCTGTGGTCGTGGCCGGTGTCGGTGTCGGTGTCGGTGTCGGTGTGTTGCCGTGTCAGCTCGGCCAGCAGGGCGTTCAGGTGGGGCGTAACCAATTGCGGCCCCAAGGCCCGGCATTCGGGGGCGCTGGCACTGGCAAAAGGAATCAGCAGGTGCGGGAGGGCTTCTGGGGCCGTGGGGGAGGCAGACATGCCTCTGATTGTCGGGGATGCCACAATCCAGCAAAGCTCTTACCCATGCAAACCCCCTACGAACTCATTCTTGGCTGGCGCTACACCCGCGCGGGCCGCGCCACCCGGCGCAACGGCTTTATTTCCTTCATCTCGGGCGTGTCCATGCTGGGCATTGCGCTGGGCGTGGCGGCGCTCATCATCGTGCTCAGCGTGATGAACGGCTTTCAGAAGGAGGTGCGCGACCGCATGCTGGGCGTGCTCTCGCACATCGAGGTGTTTGAGCCCGGTGGCCAGGCCATTCCCAACCTGGCCGGCACGCTGGCCGCCATTGAGCGCCACCCCGAGGTGCTGGGCGCGGCGCCGTTTGTGGGGGCGCAGGCGCTGATTGCGCGGGGTGAAGACATGAAGGGCGCGCTGGTGCGGGGCATTGACCCGGCGCTGGAACCCCAGGTGACCGAACTGGTGGCCGACCTGGCCGACACCGCTCTGCCCCGGCTGGTGCCCGGTGCCTTTGGTGTGATTTTGGGTGGCGAACTGGCGCGCAGCCTGGGCGTGGCGCAGGGCGACACGGTGACGCTGATCGCGCCCAGCGGCCAGGTGACGCCAGCGGGCGTGGTGCCGCGCATCCGGCAGATGACGGTGGTGGGCGTGTTTGACTCGGGCCACTTTGAATACGATTCGGCGCTGGCGCTGCTGCACATGGACGACGCGGCGCGCATCTTCCGCGTGGAAGGCGCCACCGGCGTGCGCGTGAAGATCAAAGACCTGCACGCGGCGCGCGAGGTGGCCATTTCGATGGCGGCCGAGCTCGACCCTGGCCTGCTGGTGCGCGACTGGACGCGCCAGAACCGCACCTGGTTTGCGGCCGTGCAGCTTGAAAAACGCATGATGTTCATCATCCTCACGCTGATCGTGGCGGTGGCGGCGTTCAACCTCGTGTCTACGCTGGTGATGACGGTGACCGACAAGCACGCCGACATTGCCATCTTGCGCACGCTGGGCGCCAGCCCGCAAAGCATCATGGGCATCTTCATGGTGCAGGGCGCCATGGTGGGCATCATCGGCACCGGCCTGGGCCTGCTGCTGGGCCTGGGGGTGGCGTTCAACATCGACACCCTGGTGCCCGCGCTGGAACGCGCGCTGGGTGCCAGCTTCTTGCCGCAAGACATTTACCTCATCAGCCGCATGCCGAGCGACCCGCAGCAGAGCGACATCTTGCCGATTGCGCTGATTTCACTGGCGCTGTCGTTTGTGGCCACCATTTACCCGAGTTGGCGCGCGAGCCGCGTCAATCCCGCAGAGGCCTTGCGCTATGAGTGATCGTATGAATACCGTTCGCCCTGAGCCTGTCGAAGGGCTCGCTGGGGCTTCGACAGGCTCAGCCCGAACGGACGTGGTGTTGAGCGCGACCGGCCTCACCAAACGATTCACCGAAGGCCGGCTGGACGTGACCGTGCTCAAGGGCGTGGACCTGACCGTGCGCGCGGGTGAAACCGTGGCCATTGTGGGCGCGTCGGGTTCGGGCAAGAGCACGCTGCTGCACCTGCTGGGCGGGCTGGACGCACCCACCAGCGGCAGCGTGCAGCTGATGGGGCAAACGCTGTCGGGCCTGAGCGCCACGCAGCAAGGCCAGTTGCGCAACCAGCACCTGGGTTTTGTCTACCAGTTTCACCACCTGCTGCCCGAATTCAGCGCGCGAGACAACGTGGCCATGCCGCTGTGGATTCGCCGCATGCCGCGCCCGCAAGCGGGCGAGCGCGCCGCTCAAATATTGCAGCGCGTGGGCCTGACCGAGCGCCTGGCGCACCGCCCGGCCGAGCTGTCAGGCGGTGAGCGCCAGCGCGTGGCGATGGCGCGGGCGCTGGTCACCCAGCCGGCCTGCGTGCTCGCCGACGAGCCCACCGGCAACCTGGATCGCGCCACCGCCGACGGCGTGTTTGAACTCATGATGCAGCTGGCCCGCGACCAGGGCACCGCTTTCATTGTGGTCACCCACGACGAAACCCTGGCCGCGCGCTGCGGTCGGGTGATGCGGCTGACCGCAGGCGTGCTGACCTGACCCATCGGGTGCGTTGCGGTGCCAGGCTCAGGGCCCGGTCCGAATGAAGCGCAGTGGCTTGTCCAGGCCTTGCACATGCACCAGCAGCGTGCTGCCCTGCACCTCGTAGCGCTCGGCTTTTTGCAGTGCGGCTATTGATCCGGCCCTGTGAAGTCTTAAGCTGCATATCGAACGTGATGGTCCTGGAAGTAGCTCATGACGCGCTCGGGGTTTTGCTCCAGCATCGCCATGTGATCGTTGGCCGCATCGCGTAGCTTGGCCTTGGTTCGCACCGGCACGCGCTTGCCCATCTCCTGCTTCAAGTCCGCATTGAGCCGCTCCTCTGGGTTGAGCTGTGGGCTGTAGCTGGGCAGGTAGAACAACTCGATCTGGTCCTGCCGCTCAGCCACCCAAGCCTTCACCAGCTTGCTGTGGTGGACCCGCAGGTTGTCCAGAATCAGAAAGACTTTTTTACCCGCGTCCTTGATCAAAGCTTGTAGGAATTCGATGAGCTTCTCAGCATCGAAAGCCTCGTCAATGATCATCCACCGCGTCTTGCCCTGGTTGGTCACCGTGGCAATCATGGAGAGCTTTTGACGGGTGCCGCCCACGGCCATGGCCACCGGTGTTTTGCCCGCTGGCGCGAAGCTCCTGCCGCGCACATCGGTGTTGACCAAGGCCGTCTCGTCGCCCCAGTGAATCTCGGCCCCCTCGGCCCTGGCGCGCTGCTCAATGCCGGGGTACTCGCCCTCCAACCAAGCCTGCACGGCAGCAGGGCTTTGCTCGTAAGCGCGCTTGATGGGCTTTTGCGGTGTGAAGCCCCAGCGGGTGAGGTACTTGCCGATGCTGCGCACTTGCAGCTTGATGCCAAATTCCTGTTCGATGAGCTGACCCACTGCGGCCCGGCTCCACAAGCTGAAATCCATCTTGAGCTGCTCGGGGCGTTTGTCGATGATCAGGCGCTGGATGGTGTCTTCCTGCGCCTGACCGAGCACCCGGCCATCGCCTCTGGCTCGTCCACGAACAGCGGGACGTATCGCACCCCAGCCGCCAGCGTCAAACAGATCGATAGCCGTTCGCACTGTCGGGTAGCTCAGCCCCGTCATCGTGACGATCTGCATGATCTTGGTGCCTTGTCTGTACAGCCTCACGACCTGTTTGCG
>NZ_JBVPZC010000046.1:0-14774 GCF_055702805.1 Hydrogenophaga sp. LT287
ACGAGTACATCCTCTGGTACAACGAAAAACGGATCAAGATGTCGTTGGGTTCCCTCAGCCCCATCGAGTACCGCGAAAGTCTGGGCTTAATCAACTGAAACCAGTCCAAGAATTACGCTGCACCCCCGGTGGGTCAGTTGTACTGATGAATCAACATACGGTGCCATGGAGGATGTTGCCCGCAAGGTCGGAGAACAATGGAAGAAGACCCACCTCGAGCAGCGCTGCATCGAAGCCTATGCCGGGTCAGCAGGGCTCCCTGTTGCAGACACCGTCTGGACCTTGCGGACAGACAAGGCCAACAACTTGCTACTGACGAGGCTGCAGGCTGCCAAGAAGGCCGGCGAGTCAGGCGGGGGCGAAGCTTATCGCGCGCTAGCCCAAGGCATCTGTAGCGACTTCCGCAAGCTGCTGGAGCGCACCGTCGAAGACGACCTGCTGAACGAGGTTGTCAAACGTCATCGGCGCAGCGTCACGACAGAAAACAGGCTTCCAGCGTTGTGCGCCATAGAGCCGTCCGACTGCGCGACCATCGACCACCTGATGACCAAGTACTCCTTTTATGAGCACAGCCAGTCGATGGAGGTTCCGGCCTTCATCCCCGAGGAAGCGGAGCTCCGGCAGGACATCGAGGAGTTAAAGGGCTGGCGGATCGACTTTGGGGGACGCTGCAAGGCTGCACTTGGCTAGAGAACGAATCAGGTAGCTTCACTCACGTAGAGCTGCATTGCTGAGGGCAGCAATGCAGCGGTTGCAGCTGGCCGCGAACGCACCGTGAACTCACGCTTTGTGCCTTTGAGCCGCCGTACAAGAGAGATGGGGTCTCGCATGCACAATGACCGGTTTCAAGGGCCTTGCCGACTTTGGGGTACGCCGCTGCGGAACTTCATCTTGAACGACAGCCAAGCGCGAGCAGGTGCTATTGACCCATCGAAGCCGGTCGACTTTGAGGCCCAAAGCGGCCACCGTTCTGCTGCTGGGTCAAGGTATTCGCGGCCCAGGGTTAGCCTGTGTCGCCGATGCCATTGCAAGAGCACCGACATGTCAGCGCCAACCAGCGCCTCCCGGTATGCAAATGAGTCACAGGGACGGGGCAGTCTTATTTCCAGATAAGACCACCATGACGTAGAAGTTCCGGCATGATTTCTGTCAGTGGGGAACGGGGTGATGTCATGAAAAGGAGCCGGTCAACCGTTGCCTACGCTCGCATGGTGCAACATCTGGAAAGCGTTCGTCATCGTGTTGAAGACTCACGAAGTTGCTGTACGTCAAGTGCGGAGGCGGGCCCTGCTCCCTGGCCCCAGGTGATGCGAATATAGGACAACAAGTCGGCCAGTTCGCTGTTGTTGAGTTCCATGACAAAAGGCGGCATGCCAAAAGCGCGCGGGTTCGTCTGTGTGCTGGGCGCGAAGCCACCGTGGAGCACCGTCTGGATCAAGTTTGCAGGGGAACTTTGGCGGACTGTGGCATTGCCGATCAGGGGCGGATAGGCCCAGGTGCCGTCGGCCAGTTTCACGCCGTCTCCTTTTTCCTTGTGGCAAGCGGCGCACTGTTGCTTGTAAAGCTGAGCGCCACGGGCCACGGAGATGCCGTTGCCTGAGTCGCTGTGGGGGGGTGGGGAGCACCGTGTGGCGAGGTAGCTGCTTCAAGTAGGTGGCCATGGCGAGCAGGTCGTCTTCGCGCCAATGCTGTGTGCTGTGTTGAACCACTTCGGCCATCGGACCGGTAACGAAATGATCGCGGCTCCGACCGTTTTGAAACAGGGCGACGATGTCGGCCAACGGCCAGTCCTGCACGCCCGCTTCGGCGGGATCCAGCAGTGAGGGTGCGTACCAGTTCTGGGTCGGGATCATGCCGCCGGACAGCCCCAGCATGTCGCTGCTGCCCCCCAAGGCGTTGCGCGGCACATGGCAGGCGCTGCAGTGGGCGGGGCCGTTGACCAGATAGGCTCCGCGCAGCAGGGCGCTGGATAAACCGCCGTCAGCGGTGTCAGCGAGTTCGGTGGGGGGTTGTGTGACATCGCTTGGCCGGAAGTAAAGCGTGCGCCACACGCGAAGGGCGGCCTGGGTGTTGAATGGCCAGCGCACCTCGCTCGGCACGTTGGGGATTTCTGCGGCGGGCAGGCTGCGGAGGTAGGCGAACAGGGCGTCGCTGTCTGAGCGAGTGATGTGTGTGGTGTTGGTGTAGGGGAAGGCGGGGTTGAGCCAGCGCCCATCGGGCGCTTGGCCATGGTGAAGCGCGCGCCAAAAATCGGCCGAAGTCCATGTGCCCAAACCTGATGGGCTGGGGGTGAGGTTGCTGCCGTAAACGGTACCGAAAGGCGTCGCAATGCCTTGGCCTCCCGCGAAGGGCTTCCCTCCGCGCTGGGTGTGGCAGGCCTGGCAATTGCCGAGCACACTGAGGTATCGCCCGCGTTCGATGGTGGTCGTGTCATTGATCAGCCCGGCAATGGCTGGATCGCGAACTGGCGTGGGGGTGGCTGGCCAGGACAGCCAGGCAATCAAGCTGGCCAGGGCGGCCAATGCCAAAAGCCCAGCAGCTGCCAGCCTGCGGGTTCGGCGCGCAGGCTGTTGGGCGATGGCTTGTGTTGTTGAAGCTTGGGTTGTCGGTGTGTTCATGGCCGCTCCTGTGCCTGGGCATGGCTGCCGCATTTGAGCGGTGGTGTGGTGGCGGATTGCGTGGGGGTGCGCGTGTTGGCTGGCCAGGGTTGGCTGGACAGCCAGGTGCTGACGGAAGCGATGTCTTCGGGTTTCATGCGCCGGGCGATGTCGGCCATGCAATCTGGCTGTGCACCGCGCCGTGCGCCGGTTCTCCAGGCCCCCATCTGTGCGTTGATGTAGTCGCGCGGAAGGCCCAACAAGCCTGGCGTGGCCGGCGTCGTACCGGTCAGTTGGGCGCCATGGCAGGCCGCGCAGGCAGGCAATTGCCGGCTTGCGTCGCCCTGCATGGCAAGGCGTTCGCCGCGCCGCATTGTTTCAACGGAGGCGGTGCTGGGAACGGGTGGTGAATAGGGGACATCCAGCGCAGAGAAAAAGCGGGAGATCTCCCACAGGTAGTCATCGCTCAGCGGGTCGACCATTTTTGTCATCAGGTCGTAGCGGCGCTCTCCGCGCTGGAAGTGCTTCATCTGGTTGTAGAGGTAGCCGGCAGGTTTGCCCGCAATGCGGGGGTAGTAACCATCGGGTGCGGCGCGGCCCTGGTCGCCGTGGCACTGGGTACAAGCCTTCAGGCGCTGGCCAAGGGTGTCTTCGAACGTTGGCCCGTCTGCAGCAACCGCCGCACCGAGGCAGACGACGCACAAGAGAATGCCGGTTAGCAGCGCTCGGCTGCGCTGTGGGTGGTTTGTTTGCATGGTTGGAATGGGTGGGTTCAACGCGGCACCATGAAGGTTGATGCTGTCTCGGCGCGGTCGTTGCTGAGGCCGTCTGCTTCGGCGATGCCCAGGCGGATCGGGATGATTTGCCCTGCCATACCCAGTGCCTGCTCGGCAGCCAGATGCACGGTCACGGTTTGTGTGTGGGCGGCCGCGGGGTCAAGGTGCACGCGCGTGGGGCTGGACAGGCGAAGGCCATCGGCGCCGTTGACGTTCACCCACACGTCGCGTGCTTTTTCGCTGGCATTCATCAGTTGCAGCCGGTAGACGTTTTCGGCCGCGCCGTTTTCCACTTGCCGTGCGAGAACGGCACGGTCGCGAACAGCGTTCAGACGCAAAGTAGGGCGGGTGAGAAAGCTGGATGCCATGACGGCCGTGAGGGCGATCAGCAAGCCGCCGTACACCAGCACCCTGCGCCGTCCCAGATGGTCTCGCAGCCTCATGGCCGTTGTGTCAGGGTTGGCCAGCTCGCGTTCGGACGCCATGCGGATCAGCCCGCGCGGTGAGCGCAGCTTGTCCATGACTTGGTTGCAGGCGTCGATGCACAGGCCGCAACTGATGCAGGCCGCTTGCAGGCCCTGGCGGATGTCAATACCAACCGGGCACACCTGCACACACAGCGTGCAGTCCACGCACGCGCCGCTGCCGCGCAGCACGGGGTCACTGCCTCGCGGGCGAGGTGCACGAGGCTCGCCTCGGCGCTCATCGTAGGCCACGTACAGGGTATTGGCGTCCATCATGGAGCCCTGGAAACGGCCATATGGACACATGTGTTGGCACACTTTCTCGCGCAGAAAGCCCGCGTTGCCATAGGTGGCCAAGCCGTAAAAGCCGATCCAAAAAGCTTCCCAGGGCCCGAGGCCGAAGGGCACCGCGGTAGCCAGTTCCCGGATGGGCGTGAAGTAGCCGACCAGGGTGAAACCTGTCCACAGGCTGAGCACGAACCAGCCCAGGTGCTTACCGCCTCGGCGCGCGAGCTTGTGCGCATTCCATGGGCTGTTGTCCAGCCGCAGGCGGGCTTGCCGGTCGCCCTCCAGCCGGTGCTCGATCCACTGAAACAGCTCGGTGTAAACCGTTTGGGGGCAGGTAAAACCACACCATAGGCGCCCGGCCAAGGTGGTTACGAAGAACAGCAGCATGGCGCTGATCACCAGCAGGCCGGCCAGGTAGATCAGGTCTTGCGGGTACAACACCGCACCAAACAGGAAGAATCGGTCTGCCTGCAGGTCAAACAACAGTGCCTGGCGGCCGTTCAGCTGGAGCCAGGGCAGTCCGTAGTAGCCGAGCTGCGTGAGCCACACCATGGCCCAGCGCCAACGGGTGAAGCGGCCTGTGATCGAGCGGGCCTGGATCTTTACGTCTGCCGCAACGTTGGGGGCAGGAACGATGGGAATGATACGTGTGGACATGGCGGGTTTCAGTAGGTCAAGGCCGAGAGGCGGGGGCGGCAGGAACCCAGGGCAAAGGCCAGCGGCAGGAGGCGCTCGGTCAAGTCGGCATCGCCCAGCCATTCGTCTACGCGGAAATACACATTGCGCAGGCGCAGGGTGCCCAGATCAGAGGCGTGGTTATCGCTGGCGGGGTGCACGGAGAGGCCGTCTTCTTCGCTGCGCAGAAAAATCCAGCCTTTCGAAGACCCCAGGCACACCGGTGCCACCAGCGAGAATCCCTCCCATGGCAGATTGGGAACGCCGTCAAAGCGGCCGCTGAGCAACCAGCCGCGTCCGGTGTCTTCAGCGGTCAGCGGCGGTGCTCCAATGGGCAGCGTTCCCGCACGGTGGCCGCTGAACAACTCGGGCAACCAGAGTTCGCGCAGACCCACGTTGGGCGACTGCACCAGGGCCTCGATGGCCAGGCGCTGGGCCCACAACACCGTTGCTGCTTCGGTGTCTTGGCGCTTCAGCACTTGTGCGGCCTGCGAGAGATCGTCCAGGCTGCCGCCGTTGCCACCGCATGAGGTCGGCACTGCGCAACGGAGCAGGCCTGTGGCCACCACGCGCTGCAAAGCGGTGGGTGGGGCAAGCGGGCTGGCGACTGTGGAGGCAGGGCTTTGGGTGGTATCAATCGACATGGCCTTTATGGTGGCTGTGGCGCATCTGATCGCATAGATTCAGATGAAGAGAAATACCACCAGATCAGATGACGTTGAAACGCGCATCTGATCCGCTGCAATGGCCAAAAATGTCCGTTTCTGCACCGGATCAGAAGGGCGGTGTTGCACGACACTGGGTGGATGCCCGATACCGACCCCAACACGCCAAACGACACCCCCTCCCGACGGAAACGCTTGCTGGTTCGATCTGCCAAGGCCTTGCTCGCTGCGGCGGGTTTGATCTGCCTGCAATGGTTGGGCGATGCGGTGGTGGCGCAGACCGGCTGGCCGGTGCCTGGGGCGCTGGTGGGCCTGCTGCTGTTGCTGGGTGGGCTGGTGGTGTGGGGCCGGGTGCCGCCGGCACTGGACGATGTCAGCACGCCGCTGCTGCGCCATTTGATGTTGCTGCTGATCCCCTCGGTGGCCGCCGTGGGGCTCTACGCAGGACTGGTGGTGCAACATGCGGCGGTGTTTCTGCTGGTGAGCACCGTGGTGACCGTGCTGACCCTGGGCCTGACGGCCTATTCCCTCCAGCGGCTGACCAAGCGAGAGGCCGAATGATGCTCTGGTCGGCCGTCACCTTGGGCGCTTACTTGGTGGCGATTGGGCTCTACCGCCGCAGCGGCCACCACCAGCTGTGCCTGCCGGTGCTCACCGGCACGGCCTTGGTGCTCGTGGCGCTGGCGTTGACTGGAATCGACTACCCGGTGTACGCCGAGGCCACCCGTGTGCTGCGTTGGTTGACGGGGCCGGCCATCATCGCCTTGGCAGTGCCCCTGTACAGCCAGGCGGCCTTGCTGCGCCGGCTGGCTGTGCCGCTACTCGTGGCGCTGGTCGTGGGGTGTGTGGTGTCCGTGCTCGGCACCCTGGGTCTGTGTGCGTTGATGGGCACGCCATGGCCCTTCGCGCTGTCGCTGGCGCCCAAGGCGGCCACCATGCCCATGGCCATGCTGGCCGCTGATCGCGCTGGTGGCATCCCCGCTGTGGCCGCGATGGCGGTGGTGGCCAGCGGAGTGCTGGGCACCTTGCTGTCTGGCCCCGTGTTCCGTTGGCTGGGTGTGGAGGATGAGCGCGTTCGCAGCTTCACGCTGGGTCTGGTGGCGCACGCCATCGGGGTGGCCAGGGTGCTGCAGACCCACCCCGAGCATGTGGCCTTCGCCGCGCTGGCGATGGGACTCAATGGGGTGGGCACGGCGCTGGTTCTGGCCGGCCTGTCACATGGACTTTGAGCAAGCCATGGCCCATCTGCGCGGTACGATGGTCTGAAATTTGGAAATCAACCGAACAGATGAATGGCGTGCGCCTGACCCGATACCAACAACTGGCCGACGACATGGCCGATGCGATTCGCGCTGGTCTGCTGCGCCCGGGCGAACGCCTGCCTTCGGTGCGCACCACTTGCGAACAGCGCCACGTGAGCCCCTCCACCGTGTTCCAGGCCTATGGCCAGCTGGAGTCGCTGGGCTTGATCGAGGCGCGTGCCCGCTCGGGCTACTTCGTGCTGGCCACCCGCCGCCCGTTGCGCGCGGGCCCTGAGACGGCCTTGCCGCGCCAGGAAGCCACGCCGGTGGCGGTCAGCGAGCTGGTGTTCGATTTGCTGGGCACCACGCGCGATGCCGATGTGGTGCCGCTCGGCTCGGCTTTCCCTGCTGCCCACTTGTTTCCGTTTGACGAACTCGCACGCAGTGGTGCCCGCGCCATGCGCCGCTTGAGAGCCAGCCAGATCACCGGCGCACTCACGGCGGGTGACGATGGTTTGCGCCAGGCGCTGCGACGGCGCTATGCCTTGCAGGGCATGGCCCTGGCGAACAACGAACTCATCATCACCAACGGGGCTATGGAGGCGCTCAACCTCTGTCTGCAGGCGGTCACCCAGCCCGGCGATGTGGTGGTGGTGGAGTCGCCCACGTTCTATGCCGCACTGCAGGCACTTGAACGCCTGCATCTGCGGGCGGTGGAGGTGGCGACCGACCCCATAGAGGGCGTGGACCTGGCTGCGCTGGCCGAGTTGCTGGCGCGCCAAAAAGTGGCGGCCTGCTGGTTCATGCCCAGCCTTCAAAACCCGCTGGGCGCGCTCATGCCGGTGGCGCGGCGACAGGCCATGGTGGAACTGCTGGCGCAACACGGTGTACCGCTCATCGAAGACGATGTGTACGGCGAATTGCACGCAGGCACTCGCCGCCCGCCCCCGGCCAAGGCTTTTGACAAGCAAGGGGGCGTACTGCACTGCTCCTCGTTTTCGAAATGCCTCGCGCCAGGCTACCGCGTGGGCTGGGCGGCGGCCGGGCGATACGCGGCGCAGGTGGAGCGGCTGAAAATGATGACCTCTTTGGCCACCGCGATCCCGTCACAACTTGCCTTGGCGGACTACTTGGCACAAGGTGGCTACGACAGGCACCTGCGCCGGTTGCGTGAGGCGCTGGCCGCTCAACGGTTGCATGCGTTGAAATTGGTGGAGCGCCATTTTCCGGCGGGCACCCGCGTCACCCGCCCTGAAGGCGGTTACTTTCTCTGGCTGGAGCTGCCGCCCGAGGTGGATGCGTTGGCCCTGCACCAGCGGGCAAAGGCCTGTTCCATCAGCACAGCCCCTGGTGTGCTGTTCTCGGCCGACCACCGCTTCACCCACCACCTGCGCATCAACGTGGGCCATCCCGGCGATGCCCGTTTTGACGGGGCGATCAAGCTGCTGGGCAAGCTTGCAGTCGATTTGCAGATGAAACCCAATTGACATTTCACCTTGAGGTTTCTTCTGCTTCATGGAGCGCACGCACTTCGCTAGACCGTTTTCACCTTCCGATCTGCTTAGCCCCAATCCAGAGACCGGTGTGGGTGTCCCTGCGGTCGACCGGGGTCAGTTTCAGGAGTGACCGGTTTCGGCAGTAGCGAACGTTCGCGCCTCGATTTCAAATGTCTGCAGTCAGCCTTGTGGAGGGTCGGCAGGGATTCATGTAAAAGCCCGCAGAAACAGGCTTAACTCCCTGTCCCCGTTGGTTTTTTCGACTCCCTCTTCCCTGGTCGAGCGCCCCCCTCAGCCGGGCTCGCAACCACATCAGGACCAATCGCCGGCGCACTGAGGCGCTCCAGCATGCTGGCCACGACTTGCTCCTGGGCAGTGACGGATGACCTAGCCGTCGCCAGCGCCAGTTCCAACTGCTGCTTCGCGGTGAGCAGTTCATCGAGCTTGGCCTGCAGCTGCGCATTCGAGGTGCTGAGCTGCTGGACGGCACTGTCCTGCTCGACCAAGCGCCGGCCCAATTCCTCGGTGCGCCGTTGCGCAAACCCCAGTTCCTCCTTGAGCGGCCGCAGGCCTCGCACTTCTTCCTGGGCCTGGTGCAGATCGCCCTGGGCGCGCGACAAGTCGCCCAGCAGGCGCGCGTTGTCCTGAAGCGTGTGAACGGCTTCCTGCTGCTTGGTGGCCAAGGTCTCATTCACGGTGCGCAACTCGGCCTGCAGGTACTGCACCTGCTGCTCGTGCTTACGCTGGTCCTGGTCGCGCTGCTCCTTGGTGGACTCCCGGAAATGCTCCAGCGCCTGGCGGGCATGCTGGTGCTTTTCTTCCAGCGATTGGCGATGGCGTTCTTCGGCCGCGACGCGCTCCTGCAGGTCAACCACCTGCTGGGCAAGCTGCGTGCATTCCAGGGTCTTGCTGCGCAGCGTTTCATTGGTTTTGCCGTGAGCGGTTTTTTCATCGGCCAGCGAGCGCTGTGTGTGTTCCAGCTGCTGGCGGGTGGACTGGGCCTCGGTTTTCAGGGCCGCGGCGGCTTGCTGCTGCTGCGCGAGTTGCTCGGCGTGCTTGTTCTGCGCCGTGGTGACCCGTTCTTCCGCTTCCTCGTTGACGCGGGCGGCCAGGCGGCCGACCAGGTCCTGGATCGCCTCGCTGACGGCCACCCGGGTGCCGGCGGCCCCGCCTTCATCTTCCTCGATCTCCTTTAAATAGCGGTGGATCGTGCTCTTGGAGCCGGTGCCCAACTCTTCGCGCACCGCATCGATGGACGGATGGCGCCCCGTGGCCAGCAATTTATCGCGGGCCCGCAGCACCTCAGACTTGTAGATTCCGGCTCGGGCCATGGCTCGTCCTCTTATTTCGTACTATGGTATGTACCATGATATTACATACTATTTATGAGGTAAATGGCTTTTAATTTTCCATAAAATTCACATTGGGTAATGGCAGATTATCCAACGTGATGCTGCATTCTCATTCGGACTGTAGAGAAGCTTTGCGGGGGTACCAGCGACTCTGGGTCGCGAGGAAATATTTATCAATTTCGTTCAGCTTCGGTTCACCCACTTCTTCCTAAGCTCCGTCTCACATCAACCAAGGAGCTTTCCATGAAACGTACTTCCATTCTTTGTCTGACCACGTTGCTGGCGGCGGGCGTCCAAGCCCAGACCTTCAACGACACTGCCCGCGTGCGCAACGTCGAACCGCGGTACGAGAACATCTCCGTGCCGCGCAACGAGTGCACCAGCCAGTGGGTGACCGAGCAGCAACCCGTGGCGGCTTCGCGCAATTACGGGGGGCTGGCGGTTGGCGGTGTGGCCGGCGCCTTGCTCGGCAACCAGGTTGGCAAGGGCCGCGGCCGAGACGCCGCCACCGCGCTCGGTGCCGTGGTCGGCGCGCTGGCAGCCGAGCACTTTGCCAACCAGAACAACTGGGGTGGTGGCTACCAGCAGGCATCCCAGCCGCAGCAGCGCCAGGTGCAGAACTGCCGCACTGTCAACGACGTGCAGTCCCGCCTCACGGGTTACCAAGTCGAATACGAGTACCGCGGCCAGGTCTACAGCACGGTGACCCGCGAGAACCCAGGCCGCACCTTGCCGATTCGCGTTTCATTCACTCCGATTGAGAGCGAGTACCAGGGTGGACGCCAATACCAGGGCAGGCGTGATGAACGTGGCGGACGCGAATACCTTGATACTTACAACCGATGAACACATTTGCCAAACTACTCTGCGCCACCCTGCTGCTGGCATCCAACCTGGCCTGGGCCGATCTGAGCCGCGACGACGCGGCTGCAGTGGCCCAGCGGGCCAGTGGCGGCCGCGTGCTGTCCGTTGAGAAGCTCGAGTCTTCGGGCCAGCCGGTATGGCGCATCAAGGTGGTTACGCCGGCTGGTGAGGTCCGCGTGATCCAGATTGACGTCGTCACTGGCCAGACCCGCTAAGGCCAACCTGCTGCAGCTTCAGACCAATGCGCTTGTTACTGATCGAGGACGATGCCGCGCTACGGCTCACCTTGGCCCGCCAGCTGGAGGCCGATGACTACCGGGTCGACCAGGCCAAGGACGGCGAAGAGGGTCTGTTTCTGGCGCGCGAGTACCCGGTCGATCTTGTCATCGTTGACCTGGGGTTGCCCAAGCTGAACGGGCTGAGCATCGTGCAGCGCCTGCGGCAAGCCGGAAGCGCCCTGCCCATTCTGATCCTCACCGCGCGCGGCAGCTGGCAAGACAAAGTGGTGGGCCTGGAAGCCGGGCCGACGACTACCTGGTCAAGCCTTTCGAATACCCGGAGCTGGCGGCGCGGCTCAAGGCCTTGCTGCGGCGCTCGCTGGGGGCCCCCACTGACATGCTGACGCTTGGCCCCCTCAGCATCGACCCGTCGGCGCAGGCGGTGCGGCTCAGCGGCGCGGTGCTGGAGCTCACAGCGTTCGAGTACCGCCTGCTCGAGCACCTGGTGCGCCAGCGCCCGGCCATCGTCACCAGGCAGGCGCTGTCGGACTACCTGTACCCGCACGGGGAAGACCGCGACAGCAACGTTCTGGAGGTGCTGGTGGGCCGCCTGCGGCGCAAGCTCGACCCCGACGGCAGCGTCGGCCCGATCGAGACCGTGCGGGGGCGGGGCTACCGGTTCACCCTCGAATGAAGGCCGGCTACTCCATTCGTACCCGCCTGCTTCTGGGTGCTGCGGTGGTACTGCTGGCATTTATGGCCGGCGCGGGGCTGGCGGTGCAGCGTGCGAATACCGAAAGCGTGCAGGCGGCCTATTTCGGCCGGCTGCAGAGCACCATCTACCTGCTGCTGGCCGCTGCCGAACTCGATGCTGGCGGAGCGCTGGTGATGCCGCCAGAGTTTGCGGAGCCGCGCCTGTCGCTTCCGGGTTCCGGCCTGTACGCGGGCATATACAACGTGCTGCGCAGGGATCAGTGGCAGTCGGCCTCGACCCTGGGCCTGCAGCCACCGTTCCGGCGCAGCCAGCAACCCGGTCAATGGCGCAACGAGACGGTGGATGGGGCCGGCAAGTCCTTCCTGTCGGTCAGCTATGCCGTCACCTGGAAGGCCTCCGAGCGTGAGGCACCGCTGGTGCTCACGGTGCTGGAGGACCGCGCGGCCTTCGACCGCGAAGTCGGTGCCTTCACCCGCACCCTTTGGCTCTGGCTGGGGGGTGCTGCCGTGCTGCTGTTGCTGGCGCAGCTGTGGCTGTTGCGGTGGGGCCTGGCGCCGCTGCGGCACGTGGCCAGCGAGATCCGGCGTATCGAAGATGGCGGGCAATCGCGCATCGAGGGCCGCTACCCTACCGAAATCTCCAGCCTCACGGACAACCTGAACAACCTGATTGAGCAGGAGCGCAAGCGTCAGGCCCGACATCGCGACGCGCTGAGCTTTCTCGCTCACAGCCTGAAGACTCCGCTTGCTGTTCTGCGCAGCGCCATGGCCGAGCCGGCGCAACTGCCAGCCACCGTAGCCCAGCAGGTGAGCCGCATGGATGACATCGTGCAGCACCAGCTGGGGCGCGCCATCGCCGGGGGCGCCGCGCGTTTTGCGCCGCCACTTCTGGTGGCGCCAATCCTGGAGCGCATTCGCGACGCGCTGGCCAAGGTGTATGCCGAAAGGGCATTGGACTTCAGCGTCGAGTGCCCAGCCGACCTGACCTGGCGCATCGACGAGGGCGACTTGTTCGAGATGCTTGGGAACCTGCTGGACAACGGGGCCAAGTGGGCGCGCACCCAGGTCCTGGTGCGGATATGGCGTGAGCCGGGATCCTTGTGCATTCGCATCGAGGACGACGGCCCTGGATTCAGCGACACCGAGTCCATCCTGCAGCTGCACGTGCGGGGGGACGAGCGAATGCCCGGGCACGGCGTTGGGCTGGCAGTGGTGAGCGACCTGGTGGCCAGCCACCATGGGGAGCTGAAGCTTTCAGGTGGCTCATTGGGCGGCGGGCGGGTTGACATCGTGTTGCCGGTGCCTTGAAGTGGCCTGCTCCTCAGAAAAAGGTCAATGCGGGCTGCTATAGATAGCGGAGCGTCGGCCGGTCAGGCTGACCACTGCCCTGCGTCAAATCTGGGCCGCATTCCATTACAGGCTAAGTCAGAAAGCCTGCTGTCCCAATGCTTGGAATCTTCTCGAAGGCGGACGCGCTGGTCTCCCCAACCTGTTCAATGGGCTTTGCAGAACAGTGGCAGCTGGCAACACGGTCAATCCGTACTCAGGGCACCCACTCCCTTGAGAGCAGATCAACGAACTGCAGGCCAAGCTCTCGGCCACACCGCAGATCGAATACGTGGCCGTTCTCAACGACGACCAGGCCAGCGCCTCCATGCTGGTGACCTTCGACCCGAAGAACGGCAAGCTCACGCTGCAGCGCGTGGGTAGCTTCCAGGAAGCGAGCGAGAAGTCGCTGCAGCTCAGGGCTCTGCCGCCTTCAAGCGGTCCGCGCTCGCTGTAGTCGGCAAAGCTATGTTGTTTGCAGCCCGTGGCAGGCGAAGCGGCCGTCTAAGATTTCGTGCGAGGGCTCGGCATTCAAAAACAGCGCCAACATCCACATCTAGGGCGCTAGGAGCCTGCGCGGCAGAAGCGCCATGAGGTCCGAATGCTTGGTAAATTGTGGGCATGGCCGCAAGTTACCTCCCCTACGAACCGCAACAGCAGCGACTGCTGCCTGACGCACTGCAAGACTGGCTGCCCGAAGGGCATCTGGCGTACTTCATCAGCGACAGCGTCGACAGCCTGGACCTGAGGGCGTTTCACGCCCGTTACGACAAGGGCGGCCCACGCAACCAACCGTTTCACCCGGCCATGATGATCAAGGTCTTGATCTATGGCTACGCCACGGGCACCTTCAGCTCGCGCAAGCTGGCGGCCAAACTGCATGAAGACGTGGCGCTGCGGGTGCTGGCCGCAGAGAACTACCCGGCGCACCGCACGCTCTCGGACTTTCGGGCACTGCACCTGCAAGAGCTCTCGGCCTTGTTCGTTCAGGTCGTTCGCCTGGCGCGCGAGTGCGGCCTGGTCAAACTGGGCACCGTGGCGGTGGACGGCACCAAGCTCAAGGCCAATGCGAGCCGTCACAAGGCCATGAGCTACGAGCGCATGCTCAAGGCCGAGGCCGAACTCAAAGCGCAGATTGACGGGCTGCTCAACAGAGCTAAGGCGGCCGACGACCTGGAAAAGAACGAACCCGACATCGACATCCCCAGCGAGATCAAACGCAGAGCCGATCGGCTGGCCGCGATCACGGCGGCCAAGCTGCGGCTGGAACAACGCCAGCGAGAAGCCGATGCAGCCCGCGGGCGCAGCCAGAACGATCAGCGCAAACCCCGGGACAAGGACGGCAAACCCAAGGGCGGGCGCTACAAGCGCGACTTCGGCGTGCCCAAAGACAGCGCCCAGGAGAGCTTCACCGACACGGACAGCCGGATCATGAAGCGTGCCGGTGGGGGCTATGACTACAGCTACAACGCGCACACGGCGGTGGACGAGAGCGCGCAGATCGTGGTGGCGGCCGAGCTGAGCAACAACGCCACCGACAGCGACCGCCTGCCCGTGTTGCTGGCGGCGGTGAAAGCCAACCTGTGCGAAGACGCCAGGCAGGTGCTGGCTGATGCGGGGTTCCGCTCGGAGTCGGTGTTCGAGCAGATCAAGGACAGTCCGAGCGAGTTGATCGTGGCGCTGGGGCGCGAGGGCAAGCAGGCGCTGGAGATTGACGCCCGGAAGTACCCGCGCAGCGCGGCGATGGATGCCAAGTTGAAGACACCCGAGGGCAAGGCGGCCTACCGCAAGAGGAAGTGGATCGTGGAGGCGCCCAACGGCTGGATCAAGAGCGTGCTGGGGTTCAGACAGTTCAGCCTGCGCGGACTGGACAAGGTCAAGGCCGAGTTCAAGCTCGTGTGTCTGGCGCTGAACTTGAGACGGATGTGCAGTTTGCGCGGCATTTGAGGGAAAACGGGGCATCTCGGGGCGCGAAACGGGGCGTTCAGACCTGACCAAGGCCGCCGTAAGGACCACGCCAAACAACGGAAGCGATCAAATCGCCCGAGGCACCGCGCAGCGGTCCTCAAATCAGTACGCGAAACGTTCTGCCGCGCAG
>NZ_JBVPZC010000047.1:0-14712 GCF_055702805.1 Hydrogenophaga sp. LT287
CTACAAGGGCTTCCCCCCAGATTGCAAGCAGCCTCCATCCTGGGTCTATTGCGCAGCAATAGACCCAGGTATCGGTATTCCAGTTTTTCCAATCAGATCCAACATTCGCAGCAGACGGCGGGCGGTTGATGTCGTGATGCAAAGGGTGCGGACGGCGGTACTACAAACGGTCATTGGTGCTGCATCTGCTGGCAGCGGACCCTGATGAAAGACGCGCGCCGGGGGCTCCATTCGTTAGTCGGGCTTGGGGAGATTTCTCCCCCGTTATCCCCTTGAGCTAATCGAGCATTCCCCAGCGCAGGTCCAACCTTTGCACATCAACTTTAGGCCTTCACGCGGCGGACTGTGGGATCTCGGATGTCATGTCACTTCAAGTCGTGGCAGGCGTGGTTCAGGCAGGCATCTTGAACCCCTCCCCACGTTGCAACACCGCCCAGCACATGCGCGCGTTCTTGGCCGCCACGGCCACCACCGCGCGCCAGTAGCCGCGCCGCTCGGCCAGCGCGCGAGCCCAGCGGCTGACCGGGTCTTGTCTGGGGTTTGTCTTGTTCATCGCCAGCGCCAGCACCGCCCTGGCGCCCATCACCAGCAGGCTGCGCAGGTACGGGTCGCCAGCCTTGGTGATGCGGCCCAAGCGCTGTTTCCCACCTGAGCTGTACTGCCCGGGCACCAGCCCGAGCCAGGCGCAGAACTGGCGGCCGCAGGCAAAGTCGTGCCCATTGCCCACGGTGCTGACCAGCGCCGTGGACGTGGTCTCGCCAATGCCCGCCAATTGCATCAAGTGCTGCGCGGGCGTGCTTTGGCGGGCCATGGTCTGGATGTGCCGGTCGTACTGGCCAATACGTTCGTCGAGCCGGGCGACCTCGTTCAGCAGGTCCCCAATCACCGTGTTGGCCCAGCCGGGCAAATCCTCCAGGCGGGCCATGGCTTCGCGGCGCACCACGGCTGCCTTGAGCGGCAGCACGATGCCCAGCTCCGAGAGCAGACCCCGGATGCGGTTGAAGGTGGCGGTACGCTGCTCCACAAAACCCTGGCGGGCACGGTGCACCAGCAACTGGCCTTGTTGTTCAATCGATTTGATCGGTACGAAGCGCATGTTGGGCCGGGTGACGGCTTCGCAGATGGCGGCGGCATCGGCCGCGTCGTTTTTGCCGCGCTTGCCCGAGAGGCGGTAGGGGATGACGAACTTGGGCGCCATTAGGCGCACGGTGTGGCCGCACTTTGCAAACTCACGCGCCCAGTGGTGGGCGCCGGAGCAGGCTTCCATGCCGATGAGGCACGGCGGCAGCGAGGCGATGAATTCGAGCAGTTTGGCGCGCGGCACAGTGGGCCGCACCAGGGCGGGCTTGCCTGTGGCGTCCACACCATGAACGGCAAAGACATTCTTGGCGAGATCGATTCCGACGGTGACAATGGCAGACATGGACTTCCCCTTCCGCAAAAACGAGTGAGTTGATGAAAAGTTCGAGCTTCCCATCGTGGCACTCAGTTGCCGAAAACCGCAAGCCTCACGGTGCGCGGCTCGCTCGGGACGGGGAAGTCCCTTTCATTCGTTAGGCGTCACAGGAAGCTTGTCCGGTACATTCCGTCACTCAGAAGAAGATCCTTTCCCGTCCATGCCAGAATCATACAAAGAAGCGTCTGAGCGCCACTTCCTCGAAGGCGTCGTTGCCGCCCGTGGCGGTCTTGGGCAAGATCGTTGCCCCTACCAGTACGCTGCCGAAGAAGTGTCATTGGCAACCAGTACAGCCCCGCTGAACTGGGCCGAAGGGTGGCAGTTTGGTCGCTTCACCATGATGCAGACTCTACGCAGGGGGCGCGCCCTCGAACTGCAATCTGCGTTGCGCCACCTTGGACAATTTCAGACCGCGTTTTCGGAGGCTTGCCGAGTCTCTAATCAAGGACTGCTCCAGTCCGGACTTAAAAGCATTCAAGCGAGCAGACGACTTAATGAGATTGCGGCAAGCATCAAAGACAGTCGAGAGTTCAAGCTTCTTCATGATCTCGGATACGAGTTCTACCTTCCGTGGCGACCAACTGAAGCACCGTATGAGTTCCGGCTGTTTGATCGTCAACTTGCGGTCTTCGGATACAACGGTAACAGCGAACAAACGCTCAGATCGCTCCTTCAGCGATATGGAGAACAGCACGGTATTCGAGTAGCGTGGGTAGAGTACGTTCGTGCCGAACCCTTGACTTACCCAGCTTTGCCAGCCTAAACGGACTAAGCGGCCGCGAGTGACGCCCAACCCCTCGTTCAAACGGAGGAGCTCCGGGAGGCCACCTTGGTTCGGTCGGCGGTGCGCGGTACATTTTTACGACCGGGCCAAGGCGCCCTACCTTCGCGCGCCGGACAACACGAACGTTGAACGACTGCTTCACCGCATGAGCGAAGACCGCTCATGGCCGTCAGCAGTCCCCCAACGGAGTTAGGCCAACAAATTTACCCGCTTTAGAACGGTCAGGCACCGCACCAAGACGCATGGCTTCAAGCGCCTAAGGCTCCCACCCCTCCAGCCTCAGTCCTTCGACCCCATCGCCAACGCCCGCTCCCGGCTCGCCTTCAGCGCCATCGGGTCATCCGCCTGTTTCGTGGGCCAGCCTTGCAGGTGGTTTTCCACCAGGTCGGTCAGGGCGCGAATCCAGTCCGGGCTGTCGTTCAGGCAGTCGATGTAGCTGAACTGCTGGCCGCCGGCGTGCAAGAACGCTTCACGCGCTTCCATGCTGATTTCTTCCAGCGTTTCCAGGCAGTCGCTGGTGAAGCCGGGGCAAACCACGTCCACGCTCTTCACGCCCTTTTGCCCCATGGCGATTAGGGTGGGCTCGGTGTAGGGCTCCAGCCACTTGGCCTTGCCAAAGCGCGACTGAAAAGTGACGGTGTAGCGGTCTTTGGCCAGGCCGAGTTTTTCGGCCAGCAGACGGCCGGTTTTGTGGCATTCGCAGTGGTAGGGGTCGCCCAGTTCCAGGGTGCGCTGGGGCACGCCATGGAAGCTCATCACCAGGTGTTCGTTCTGGCCATGGTGCAGCCAGTGCTGCTGCACCTTTTTGGCCAGCGCTTCGATGTAGCCCGGGTCGTCGTGGTAGCGGTTGATGAAGCGCATTTCAGGCAGCTGGCGCGCTTTCAGGCCCCACAGGGCCACGCCGTCAAACACGCTGGCGGTGGTGGTGCCGCTGTATTGCGGGTAGGCGGGCACCAGCAGCACGCGGGTCATGCCCTGGGCCTTCAGCTCGTCGAGCACCGCAGGGATGGACGGGTTGCCGTAGCGCATGGCGTAGCGCACCGTGACCTGGTGGCCGCGCTCGCCCAGGTAGCCGCGCAGCAGGGTGGCTTGTTTGTCGGTCCATACCTTCAGGGGCGAGCCTTCGGGCGTCCACACCGTGGCGTATTTGGCCGCCGACTTTTTGGGCCGCACGCGCAGGATGATGCCGTGCAGGATGAGCCACCAGATGGGCTTGGGAATTTCGACGACGCGGTGGTCGCCCAGAAACTCGGCCAGGTAGCGGCGCACGGCCGGGGCGGTGGGTTCGTCGGGTGTGCCCAGGTTGCACAACACAATGGCCGTGCGTGCGGCTTGACCATGCGAGAAGGGAGGTTCTTTGTTAAATGCCATGCGCTATTCTCCCGCAGACATGAAGACCCCCGACGCCACTCTCCCAACCGACGGCTGCGTGCCGTTGAGCCTTGACGTGTCGCGCATCCGCGCCATCACGATTGACCTGGACGACACGCTCTGGCCCATCTGGCCCACCATCACGCGGGCCGAAAACGTGTTGCAGGCCTGGCTGGCCGACCACGCGCCGGCCACCGCCGCGCTGTGTGCCACGCCCGGCGCGCTGCGCGAGGTGCGCAACCACATGAACACCACCCGGCCCGACCTGGCGCACGACATGAGCGCGCTGCGCCGCGAGTCGATCCGGCTGGTGCTGCAGCGCGCGGGTGACGACACCACACTGACCGAGGCGGCGTTTGAGGTGTTTTTTGCCGAGCGCCAGCGGGTGGAGCTGTATGCCGACGCCTTGCCGGCGCTGGTTTTTTTGAGCAACCGTTTCCCGGTGGTGGCGGTGTCCAACGGCAATGCCGACGTGCACCGCGTGGGCCTGGGCGCGCACTTTCGGGGGGCGCTCAGCGCGCGTGAGTTTGGCGTGGGCAAGCCCGACCCGCGCATTTTTCATGCCGCCGCCGAAGCTGCGGGCGTGAACCCCGCGCAGGTGCTGCACATTGGCGACGATGCCCACCTGGACGGCGTGGCGGCGCTCAACGCTGGCATGCAAGCCGCCTGGCTCAACCGCGAGGGCCACGCCTGGGCCCATGGGCCGCAGCAACCCCACACCACCGTGCCCGACTTGCTCGCACTCTGCCGCCAGTTGGGTTGACCCCTGTTTCAGGACACCCCCATGAGTCTCACCATTCACGGTATTCCCGCTTCCCGCGCCGTGCGCCCGCTGTGGGCCGCCACCGAGCTCGGCCTGCGCTTTCAGCACGTCAACCTGCCGTACCAGGGCGGTGCCACCCGCACGCCTGAGTTTCTGGCGCTCAACCCCAATGGCCACATTCCGGTGGTGGTGGACCAGCGGCCCGCGGAGCAGGGCGGCGAGGTGGTGGTGTGGGAAAGCATGGCCTGCGCGCTTTACATTGCGCGCCACCACGGCCAGCCCGACGGGGTCAGCATCACGCCGGCCAACCCGCGCGAAGACGCCGACGCCCTGCGCTGGAGCTTCTGGGTGGTGAACGAGGCCGAGGCGGACGCGCTCACCGTGCTCATGCACCGCATGGTCATGCCTGCCGAGCGGCGCAAACCCGAGCTGGCCGAAGCCGCCGAGCGCCGGCTAACCGTGCCGTTTCGGGTGATGGAGCAACACCTGGAACGCCAGCAGGCCATGGGCGCGGCCTACCTGGCGGCTGAGCGCTTCACGGTGGCCGACCTGTGTGTGGCCAGCGTGCTCAACTGGGCCCGCCCAGCCCACAGCCTCATGGCCGCGCACCCGCTCACCCACCAGTGGATCGTGCGTTGCATGGAGCGGCCCGCGCAGTTGGCCGTCAAGGCCCTGGGGCGCGGCTGACGCATCAACTGGGCCCACGCTACAGATCCGGCCCAGTGAAGTCTTAAAGTCCGTGCGGATTGAGCGTGTCGAAACCTTCCTCAGACATGGCACGAGCCCTTCGACAGGCTCAGGGCGAAGGGTTGACACTTCATAGGGCGGAATTAACAGGGCTTGCGCGGCGGTGGCTCAGCTGCCGGCAGGGAGTGGTCGAGTGAAACACTCGGATATCATTATATGAAAAGCCTCAGCATTTGCGTGCGGATTAGATAAAAAGCTATATTAAGCGGCTAAGTTCAATCCAACGCCCTGTTGGTTGAGCGGCTGGTCACCTCGGTTGCAGCAGCGTTCGTTTTCTCCAGGTCGTTGGGTGTGCTTATCGCATCCATCGGCGCCGCGCGTCGGTGGGTTCCCCACAGCGACACCGGAGAAAACCATGAAACCCACCCCCCAACTGGCTTTGGCCTTGATCGCCTCGGCGGCCCTTTTGGCTGCTTGCGGCAAAAAGGACGAAGCGCCTGCCGTGGCTGAGCCATCGGCCGAGTCCGCCGTTTGCGGCAAGGTCACGGTGGCCAACATGAACTGGCAGTCGGCTGAAGTGCTGGCCAACATCGACGGCATCATTTTGGCCAAGGGCTACGGCTGCGAGGTGGAACTGGTGCCCGGCGACACCATGCCCACGCTGACCGCCATGATGGAAAAGGGCCAGCCCGACGTGGCGCCCGAAGCCTGGATCAATGCCGTGCGCCAGCCACTGGACGCCGCCGTGGCCGAAGGCAAGCTGCATTACGCGGCCAGGTCGCTCACCGACGGTGGCGTCGAAGGCTGGTGGATTCCCAAATACGTGGCCGACGCCAACCCCGCCATCAAGACCATTGACGACGCGCTGAAGCACCCCGAGCTGTTCCCTTCGGTGGAAAACAAGAGCAAGGGTGCGGTGCACAACTGCCCATCGGGCTGGAACTGCCAGATCACCACGGACAACGCGTTCAAGGCCTGGGGTGGCACCGCCAAAGGCTTTGTGCTGCTCGATACCGGCTCGGCCGCTGGCCTGGACGGCTCAATTGCCAAGGCCTACGAGCGCAAAGAAGGCTGGCTGGGCTACTACTGGGCGCCCACCTCGATTCTGGGCAAATACGAGATGGTGAAGCTCGACGCCGGCGTGCCGCACGACAAGGAAGCGTTTGAGACCTGCAACACCAAGGCCGATTGCGACAACCCGACCAAGACCGACTGGGCCCGCGCCGAGGTGTTCACGGTGGTGACCGACCGCTTTCAAAAAGCCGGCGGCCCGGCCGTGACTTACCTGAACCAGCGCGCCTGGGGCAACGACACGGTGAACGGTTTGCTGGCCTGGATGAGCGACAACCAGGCCACGGGTGCCGACGGTGCGACCCACTTCCTGAAGACCCAGCCAGAAATCTGGACCACCTGGGTGTCGCCTGAAGCGGCTGAAAAGATCAAGGCCGCGCTGTAAACCGCAACGCCGCCTGATGGCGGGGCCGGGTGGTGCAAGCCCGGCTCCGCCGCACCGCGGCCGGCGCCCTTCAAGGTGCCGTGCCGCTGATCCTTTTTTCAGCCCAAGGAGAGACCATGTCCTGGCTCAATGAATTTCCCTCGCTGGGGTCGGAGACGCTCAGCGCCATGCGCCGCGCCATCGACGGCAGCTTTCGCAACTTCACCCGCGAATATGGTGAGCCGCTGGAGCGCTTGTTTGACCCCCTGCGCGACTTTTTGCTGTTCTCCGAACGCCTGCTGACCCAGTCGCCCTGGCCCGCTGTGGTGGGCGTGATCGCCCTCGTAGCCTGGCTGGCCTCACGCTCCTGGAAGATCGTGGTCGGCACCGTGGTCACCCTGCTGTTGATCGGGTTCTTTGGCATGTGGGACGACACCATGAAGACCATTTCCATGATCTTCGTGTGCACCTTGGTGGCCCTGGTGGTGGGCTTGCCCATTGGTATTGCCATGAGCCGCTGGGACCGCTTGCAAAAGCTCATCAGTCCGTCGCTGGACGTGATGCAGACCATGCCCAGTTTTGTTTACCTGATTCCGGTGGTGATGCTGCTGGGCATTGGCCGCGTGCCGGGCCTGATTGCGGTGGTGATCTACGCCATTCCGCCGGTGATCCGGTTCACCAACCTGGGCATTCGCCTGGTGAACAAAGACCTGCTGGAAGCGGCCGATGCGTTTGGTGCGTCGACCTGGCAAAAAATGACCAAGGTGCAGCTGCCGCTGGCCTTGCCCACCATCATGGCGGGCGTCAACCAGACCATCATGCTGTCGCTGGCCATGGTGGTGATCGCCTCGATGATCGGCGTGCAGGGCCTGGGCCAGCCGGTGCTCAGGGCCATTTCCAACCAGTACTTCACGCTGGGTGTGCTCAACGGCCTGGCCATTGTCGGCATCGCCATCATTTTTGACCGCGTGTCGCAGGCTTACGGCAAGCGGCTGCAGCGGCATCTGGAAGTCGTGCACCAGTGAGAGCCCCCCGCGCCGCTTCGCGTCACCCCCCAAGGGGCGACACCAGCCGTCTGGCAGAGCCAGCCCGGCGGTGTCCTGGGCGGGGTCCGCTTCGCGTGACCCCGGGCAGGCCACCGCCACGTTTTTGAATAGGAGCCACTGATGCAAAACCCCCTACCCATTGCTGGACTGTCTGCCAGCCCGCAAGCTGCGCCTGCAGGTATTTCCATTCGCCACCTCTACAAGATTTTTGGCCCCACCCCCGACAAGTTTCTGGGAGCCGTGCAGCAGGGCATGAGCAAGCAGGAGCTGCGCGATGCGCACGGCCATGTGCTGGGCCTGCGCGACATCAACATCGACATGCCGGCGGGCGGCATTCAGGTGGTGATGGGCTTGTCGGGATCGGGCAAGAGCACGCTGATCCGCCACATCAACCGCCTGATCGACCCCACAGCGGGCGAGCTGCTGGTGCCGGTGGGTGGGCGCGAGGTGGATGTGGTGAAGATGAACCAGCGCGAGTTGCTGCGGTTTCGCCGCGAGCAGACCGCCATGGTGTTCCAGAACTTTGCGCTGTTTCCGCACTACACCGTGCTGGAAAACGCCGAATACGGCTTGCAGGTGCAGGGCATCAAGCACAAGAAACGGCGTGAAAGCGCCATGCGCTGGATCGAGCGTGTGGGCCTCAAGGGCTACGAAGACAGCTACCCCAACCAGCTCTCGGGCGGTATGCAGCAGCGGGTGGGCCTGGCCCGGGCGCTCACCAACGACGTGCCCATTTTGCTGATGGACGAGGCGTTTTCGGCGCTCGACCCGCTGATTCGCAGCGACATGCAAAGTGTGTTGCTCGACCTGCAGCAAGAGATCGGCAAGACGGTGGTGTTTATTACCCACGACCTGGACGAGGCCTTGCGCCTGGGCGACCGCATCGCGATCTTGCGCGACGGCGAGGTGGTGCAGCAGGGCACCGGGCAGCAGATTGTGCTGAAGCCGGCCAACGACTACATCGAGAGCTTTGTGCGCGATGTGAACCGCGGCCGCGTGATTCGCTCGCGCACGCTGATGGTGCCGGGCGCCCGCGTGGACGGGCCCGATGTGGACCCGAGCCTGGTGATTGAAGAAGTGGCCCGGCTGCTGAGTGCCGACAACAAGGAAGCTGCCAACGTGGTGACCAGCAAGGGCAAGCACCTGGGCACGCTGACCATGAGCGACATCATTGGCGCCATCGTGCCGCCCAACCCGGAGGCGGCGACGTCGGCCTGACAGGCCAGGGTTTCAAAAAAACGGCGGGCCTTTGATGCCCGCCGTTTTTTTGGGCGTGACTGCGGCTTACCAGCCCCAGAGCAGGGTCTTGGCGATCCAGCCGCCTGGGCCCTCGGCGCGCTCCACCCGCACCCAGTCGGCGCGTTTTTCGCGGGTCCGCAGCAGCTCACCGTAATCGGCCTTGCCAACCACGCGGTGCTGTGTGCCCGGTCCGCTGCGGATGTTGGCCACCTTGGCTTTCACGACGTGGTGCGGCGCGTTGCCTGTGAGCGAGCGCGCCACCCAGCCCGTGTCGCCTTCGAAATCGCGCACCTGCACCCAGGTGCCTTTGCGCTGGGTGATCTGCAGCGGGTACCCTTTTTTCAACTCCCACAAAACGGGCGCGTTGGTGCCCGGGCCGCTGCGCATGTTGAGGGTGGCACCGCTCACGCTGACCATCTGTTGAGCCGGCTGGGCCTGCGCCAGGGCGCTGGCGCTGAGGGCCGCGATGCACAAGCCTGCGGCGGCCAGGCGTTGTCGGGTGAGGGTGGTCCAGGTCATCGGTGGGGGCTCCTTTTCGCTCGGTTGAAAAAATCAAGCCTGTGGGAACACACCGAGCCCCAGAGGTTCCCCCCAGCAGCTCCTTATAGATCCGGCCCAGTGAAGTCTAAAGTCCGTTCGGGTTGAGCTTGTCGAAACCTTCCTTAGACATGGCACGAGCCCTTCGACAGGCTCAGGGCGAACGGTTGACACTTCATAAGGGCGAATCGTTAGTAGCGGGTGCGGCGCGCGCGGGTGCCGCCCCCGGCACGCTGGCAGGCCCGGCGGTAGGCCAGCAGGGTGTGGGCAGCGCGCCCCAGCACGCTGTCGGGCGCGTAGACCACCGGCTCGCCCGGTGCGGTGGGCAGGCCGGCGGCCATGCCGGTCATCAGCGCCAGGCCGTCTTGTACCCGCGCCGCGGTGTGGATGTGAAAGCGGCCCTGTGCCACGGCGTCCACCACGGCGGGGTCGAGCATCAGGTGGCGCAGGTTGCGCTCGGGAATCAGCACGCCTTGCTGGCCGTCCAGCCCGGCGGCCTCGCACACGCGAAACCAGCCCTCTATTTTTTCGTTGATGCCACCCACCGGCAGCACCTCGCCGTGCTGGTTGAGCGCGCCGGTGACGGCAATGCCCTGCAGCAGCGGCACACCCGCCAGCGAAGAAAGCACCGCAAACAGCTCGGCGCAAGAGGCCGAGTCGCCTTCCACCCCGTGGTATTCCTGCTCGAACACGATGGAGGCGTTGAGCGCCAGCGGGGCCAGATGGCCAAACAGGGCGGTCAGGTAGCTGTGCAAAATCAGCACGCCTTTGTCGTGGATGGGGCCGGACATCTCGACTTCGCGCTCGATGTTGAGCAGCCCCTGGTTGCCGGCGTGGGTGCGCGCGCTCACGCGCACCGGCAGGCCAAAGCGCCAGTCGCCCAGGTCGATCTGCGTCAGGCCATTGATCTGGCCGATTTCGCTGCCTTGGCAAGAAATGAGCTGCTCGCCGTCGGCAATGGACTCGCGCAGGCGCTGCTCGGGGTAGTCGTGGCGTAGGCGGCGCGCGGCCAGGGCGGCTTCCACGTCGGCGGCTTCCACGCGGCTGGCGGCGCGGGCGCGGCACAGTGCGGCGCTTTCGGCCACCAGCGCTTCGGTGCGTGCAAAGATGGCGCTCTGGCGGGCCTGGTCGTCCACCTCGCGGTGCGCGTCTTCCAGCAAGCGGGCCACGGCCGCTGCCGACAAAGGCGGCAGGCCGTGTTTGCGGCAGGTGTGGGCCACAAACACGGCGGTGGCCTGGCGCGTGTCGTCGGTGGCGGTGAAGCTTTCCGCAAAGTCCACCTTGACGCGAAAGCGCCGGGCAAATTCCGGGTCGCCTTCTTGCAGCGCGTAGTAGTGTTCCACCGACCCGATCAGGATGAGTTTGACTTCTGCGTCCACCGCCTCGGGCTGCAGCGACACGGCCGCCATGGGCATCAGCGCTGCGCCCGGTTCTTCAATTTGCACCCGCCCGCTGCGCAGGTAGCGGCGCATCTTTTCCCAGGCTTGCGGGTCGGTGAGCAGGTCGCGCAGGTGCAGCAGCAAAAAGCCGCCGTGGGCTTTGAGCAGGCTGCCGGCGCGCACACGCGAAAAGTCGGTCATCAACACGTCTTCTTCGGCCTGGTATTCGATGCTGCCAAACAGCGCGTGCGTGACCGGGTTGTCTTCCACGATCACCGGCGCACCGTTCAAGGCGCTGTTGTCCACCACCACATTGACCTGGTAGCGCATCAGCAGCTGCTCCAGCGCGGCCAGGCGCTGTTCGTCGTCTTCGTCCTGCACGATGAAGAGTTCAATGTGCTCCAGCACGTCGTGCAGCACCCGGTCGAGGTAGTGACCGAGCTTCACCGAGTCCTTGATCTGCTTTTTCAGGCTGACCCGGATTTCCTGCAGCTCGTGGTCGAGCAGGGGCTTGGCCACCTGGCGGCGCAGCGCGGCCAGGCCTTCGTTCATCACGCGGGCCATGGGCCGGGTTTTGTCCAGAAACTGCGTGATCTGTTCGCGCAATTCGGTTTCGGCCTGGTCCACTTCGGCGCGGCGTTCGCGCGACAGGCTGTGCGCTTCTGCGGCGGTGAGCGCGTTACCGCTGTCGCCCATGAGGGTGAACACCAGGTGGCCTTCTTCGCGAAACAGGTGAAAGTGGCGCGCCTCGGCAAATGCCTCCAGCGCCGCAAAGGCGCGCGATTCTTCGCTCTTGTAGGTGTTTTCTATGCGCTCGCTTTCGGCCTTGAAGTCCTCGCTGTCCAGGCGCAGGGGCACGTCGCGCTGCAGCGTTTTGCACAGCTGCTGCATCAGCTGGCGCAGTTGGCGCCCCTGCCCGGGGGGCATGCGCAGCGCGCGCGGGCGCTCGGGTGCGTCAAAGTTGTGCAGGTAACACAGATCGGGCGGCACCGGGCGTGTGGTGGCCACGCTGTGCGCCAGTTCGCGCAGCAGGGTGGAACGGCCGCTGCCCACCTCGCCCAGCACAAACAGGTGGTAGTCGGGCTGGTCCATCGCCATGCCAAAGCGGGCGGCCTTTTCGGCGCGCTCCTGGCCGATCCAGGGCACCGGCTGCGCCAGCAGTTCGGTGGTGTCTTGAAAACCCAGCGAGCCGGGGTCGATGGTCAGCCGAAGCTGTTGGGGCTGGAGCGGGGTGGTGGGCATAGCCACCCTTCTAACGCGGTGCCCAGGTTCCGCGGTTGATGCCGATCAAAGTTGGCGCACGGCGGCCAAGCCGCTGCGCACCGCGCCTTCAAGCGTGGCGGGGTAGGGCCCGTCCACATAGTCGCCCGCCGCCCACAAACCGGGCGCAATGGCCTGGGCCGGGCGCTGCAGACCGGGTGTGCAGGCAAAGGTGGCGCGTTTGTCCACCACCGTTTGCAGGGCTTGCAGGTGGGAAAGCCCCAGCTGCTGCGCCGCCTGTTGCAGCACGCGGGCTTGCAGGTCGTCGCGCTCGCCTTCGCTGGCGCTGACGACAAACGCCAGCACGCCCTGGGCGCTGGCGTCGTGCGGGTTGAGCTGGCCGCGGTCAAACACAAACTGGGCCGGCGCGGCCTGGGCATCGGGCTCGGTGCGCAAGGCCAGCATGGGAGACGCCAGGCGCACGCCGGGCGCCCAGGCGTACACCGTGGTGATGGCGGTGAACGCGAGCGCGTCGGCGGTGTTGGCCCAGCGGTGCAGGGCCTCGGTCATGTCGGGTGCTTCGGCTTGCGCGCTGAGGGCGGCGCAGCGCAGGGCCTGGGCAGCGGGGCTGGCGGCGGTGGCCCACACCACACGGTCAAAACGCGTTTGCCAGCCGCTGCCATGCAGCTGCCAACCACCGGCCTGTGGCTGCAGGCCCAGCACCCGGGTGCCCAGGCGCAGCTGGGTGCGACCGCCATGTTGGGCTTGCAGCCACTGCGCGGCGGCGTTGGGCAGCAAGGCGCTCAGGTCGGTGCGGGGCAGCAGCAGGCTGGACGCGGCCCAGCCGCCAAAGCCGGTGCCAAACAGCGCGTCGCGCATCACGCACATAAACACCTGGGCGCTGGCCTGCGCGGCCGGCAGGTTGAGCGCTGAAACACACAGCGGCTCGATCAGCTCGTCCATCACCCGCTGGGGCAGCGCGGCACACAGGCCCGCCACGGTGCGCTGCGGCGCGCAGACAAACCCGGCGCGCTGCCAGGCCAGCGATGCACGAACCAGCGCCCAGCGCTCGCGCCAGCGCCAGCCCTTGGCCGTGGCAATGGCGGCCACCGCGTCCAGCGGCGCGGGCCAGCCGGCCGCCCAGCGGGGTGTTTGCAGACCGGTGCCATCAGGGTAAGGCAGGGACAGCGGCAGGCACAGCAGCGCGCTGGCCGGTGGCACGCCCACGCGCTGCATCAGCGCCAGCGTTTCGGTGTAAGCGCCAATCAAGATGTGCTGGCCGTTGTCCAGCGTGAGCGGCACACCGTCGGGCCGCTGCGCGGGCAGCGCGCGGGCGCGGCCACCCAGGGTGCGGGTGGCTTCAAACAGTGTCACGTCCCAGCCTGCGTCTGCGGCCTCGACCGCCGCGGCCACACCAGCCCAACCCGCCCCGACGATGGCCAGTTTCATCTTGAATGTCCCGTGGGGTGCATCGGGTTCGGTGGGGTGGCTGGGTTCTTCATGGGGCTGTGGGTTGTTGTGCTGTGCTGTGCTTTGCTGTGGCGCAAGTGTACGTAGCCGCTGCAACGGCTGTTGCCACCGCACAGGGGTTGAACCGCCTTGGTGCGCGCGCATTTTTAAGGTTGCGTTAAGGCAACGCTGAACAAGCGGTCGATCCAGCGACCCGTTGCCTCCTGATTGCGCCATGCGAGAAGCAAGGTCAAATCAAGTGGATTTCGTACCGTTTCAGGGCCATTTCGACCTTGTGCACGCGTTTGGCGTGCGCTGCAGACGCACTCATCCCATGAGGCGCTGACGCGCCAGGTAGATGTTGGCCAATCCCAGCGCCACGAACGAGCGCGTGGCGTTCTTGGCCAGCCCCCGGTAGCGCACCTTGGCAAAGCCCCACAGCCGCTTGACCACTGCAAAGACGTGTTCGACCCGCGCCCGGATTCTGGACTTGTTGCGGTTCTTCGAGCGTTCGGCTTCATCGACTTCACCGCCCTTGCGCACGCGCTGGTTGGTGAAGTCTTTGGCCTTGGGCGCCCTGGAAGCGATCAGCGTCTTCTGGCTAGCGTAGGCGCTGTCGCCGTACACGCGCTGCTCGTTGCCGTGCAGCAAATCGGGCAGCGGGTGTTTGTCGTGCATGTTGGCCGCTGTCACCACGGCGCTGTGCGCCAGCCCGCTGCGACTGTCCACGCCGATGTGCATCTTCATCCCGAAATACCACTGCTGACCCTTCTTGGTCTGGTGCATCTCGGGGTCACGTTGCTTGTCTGCGTTTTTGGTCGAGCTCGGTGCGCCGATGATGGTGGCGTCCACGATGGTGCCGGTACCGACCTTCATGCCCTGCGCCTGCAGCACCTCTCCCACTTTGGCAAACAAGGCCTCGCCCAGTTGGTGCGTCTCCAGCAAGCGGCGAAACTTCAGCAGCGTGGTCGCATCGGGCACGCGCTCGCGCCCGAGGTCTATGCCGACAAAGCGCCGCAGCGCGGTGCTGTCGAGTAGCGCATCCTCGCAGGCCTCATCGGCCAGGTTGAACCAGTGCTGCACGAAGTACATGCGCAGCATACGCTCGAGCCCGATCGGTGGACGCCCGTTGCCGGCCTTGGGGTAGTGAGGCTCGATCACCGCGCACAACGCCTGCCAGGGCACGATCTGCTGCATCGTGGCCAGGAAGGTATCGCGCCTGGTCGGCCTGCGGTAAGGCTCAAAACCTTCAGCTTGATCGGCGGCCATGGCAAGGGTTTGCTGTTTCATCTTCATCTGCCTGTTCGTCTGTACTGCAACGGTACAGGTAAACACCACGCTCGAGCAGTACTTAATCAGCGTTGCC
>NZ_JBVPZC010000048.1:0-14540 GCF_055702805.1 Hydrogenophaga sp. LT287
CCATGCCCCACGGCTGCATGGAATCCAAGTTCCATACCTAGGCAATTTTCTGACTTACGCTATGCGCCAAACCCAGGAAGATCGAGATCAGTGGAGCTTGATGCCGCTCCTTTCTACAGATGAAGTGCACCTGTGTCGCCATGCTGGTGTCTGAAATAGTTAACTTAACAAGGCGAGGATCCGGCCTGTAGGCTGTTTCCGCCACGACGCCTAGGCCCAGCCCCTCCGCCACCGCCTCTCGAACGGACTCGCGGCTGCCCATCTCCAGAGCCACCTGCACCTCGACGCCTCGCTCCTTTAGTTCTTGTTCAAACACGCGTCTGGTCGTCGATCCTTCCTCTCGGATGACGAACCTCTGACCCTGCAGATCACGCAGTTTGAGAGTGGCCCGTTGCGCGAGTGGGTGTTGGGTGTTGCCGAATATCACCAATCGCTGGGTACGGTAAGCCGCGCCAAATAGATCTGGGTGAGCGACGTGATTGAGCACCATGCCCACGTCTCCCTGGTTTTTCGCTCGAAGGGGGCCAACGACATGGTTCTCGAACTACCTGGACCAGGTCTTTTCTTTGAGCGCTTGGCTGTCGTCGATGGGTGGACACCTGTTTTCGCGCCAGGTTCGCGCGGCCAGTCAGCTCTACATCCTTGGGTGGTGGGTCGGGGCTGTGGCATTGATGTGGGTTGTGGCTGGCCCCGACTTCCCGATCACCTTCCTGGTGCTGTGGCTGCTGGCCAGGGCGACAGTTTTCCATCTGATCACCACTTTCCGCGAAATGTGCGATCACCTCGGTCTTCAGCCGGGCGGCGTGTTCACCTTTACGCGTGACATGACTTGCCACGGTTTCTGGCGCTGGCTGATCCACCCGCGCAACAACGGGTACCACCTCACCCATCACCTTTTGCCAGCGGTGCCGTATTACCGACTGCCCGAGGCGCACCGGTTGCTGAAAGGGCAGGAAGTCTTCAGGGATCGCGGCAAGGTCTGTTCAGCCTACTTCACCGGCGCTGATCCAGTCACTGACGCATGGCAGTTGCAAGGGCGGGCTCCATGAATAGGGCGCTGGGGAGCTTGCAGGTCGCGGTACTCCTGGTGTCAGCCAGCTATGGGATTGGGTTCCTTTTTGGGTCGGGCGAATTGGCGCTTTCCCACGGCATGGCAGGCAGCATCTATGGGGTAGCCACCGGCTTTGGCATGCTGGTGCTGGCCGTGTTCGCACGGCAGCTATGGGCGACAGGGCTTCCGGTCTGGGATCTGTTTGGCCGGGCCTACGGCAAGCAGCTTCAGGGCGTGGTGGCGTTGCTGTCATTGATCTGGATGTCGGGCGTGCTGGCTGCCCAGATTCAAGGCGGTGTTGCGGTGCTGGAGTTGCTGGGCCTTGAAAAGGCAAACAGTTACCTGGCGATCTTGTTGCTGATCTACGGCGCATCGCGATTGGACCTGCGGTTCGCATCGGCTCTGTTCGCCATGTGTCTCCTTGTGAGCGCCGCTGTCTTGGTCTACGCGCTGGTCGTCGCCAATGGCTTGGGCATCTACCTGCAGGCGATTCCCGCTTTTACCGAAGACCTGTCCACGTTCAGTCCATCCCGCGTGGTGGCCATATCTCTGGCCGTCGGCTTATTGGTCTGCACTGGTGCCGATTACCAGCAATTTGTATTGGCCGCGCGCTCACCCTTGGCCGCAGTGGGCGGCTGCGTTCTTGCAGGGCTGTTGCTCTTTGTGATCGCATTTTTGCCGTCGGCCGTGGTGGTCGCCATGCAGAGTGGTGGCCTGTTGAGCGACTTGGCGGACGCCAAGCAGGTGGTTCCCTGGGTGCTGGGTCAGGTCGCTGGGTCGGTGGGGCAGGGCGCAGCCAAGCTCATGCTCATCGCCCTGTCCGTGGCAGCGTTGGGTGCAGGCGCAGCGATCTTGCGCGCCATGACGGAAGCGTTGGCGTGTGCCGCTTCTGGGAGTCGTTCTGCGGGTCACCCGATGTTTGCGCTGATTGCCTTGGGTTTGAGCGCGTTGCTGGCTTCACGTAACCAGGGCATTGTGGACACCATGGTGTCGGTCAACGTGATCTACATCGCCAGCATCAGCGTTTGCTTTGCCACCATGGTCACTGGCATCGTCGTACCGCCGCAGCACGCAAGGTGGATCGTGGCGGTTGGTTTTGCTGCGTCAGTCGCCGTGCATCTGGCGGGCTGGTTGGGGCCGCATGGTGAAGACACCGACGTGGTGTCACTGCTGCTCGGATGCTTCTTGTCCGCTGGTACCGCCCTGTGGTTCCGCTTTTCCGCCGGAGGGTGGTCTGGCCGATTCTCCGGCTTTCGCCGTTGATGGCTCGAACCCGACCGAAGGCTCCAAGCTGTTCCTCGCCACCTTCACGATAAGGGCTGTGATGTCACTGGCCATCGGTGGTTCAAGGTCCCAGTGGTGCCAGAACAAGTCCACCATCTCTCGCTCTTCGGGGCAGACGTCCACGAGCCGTCCCGCTTCCACCAAGGGTGCCGCCTGCCAGCTGGGAATCAGGCCATAGCCAGCGCCCATGGCTACCCCTTCGAGCAAGGCGACAGGCGAGGGCAAATAGTGTCTGGAGTACCGCTCAACGGCGAACCCGAAGTGCCTTTTCAGGAAGTCGTCGTGCAGCGAGTCCTTGCGGTTGAACAACACAGCCGGTGTTGAGAGCACAGCGGGCACCGTAAGCCCGCTCGGAAAGTGCGCGTGCGCGAAGTCTGGCGTCGCGTAGCAGCGGTATTCCATAGCACCGAGGCATTCGGCCAAAAATCCATCGGCGGGTTTGGCAGAGGTCGATATGCACCCGATCACATCGCCGCGAGCCAGCAGGGCAGAGGTGTGATCCTGATCGTCAGCGATCACCTCCAAGGCCACCAGCTGACCCAACAGCAACTTCCTGAGCACTTCAGGAAACCAGGTGGCCAGGGAGTCGGCATTCACCGCAATTGCCAGGGACACGGGTGCGTGTGGCTTGGCGATTGGCGAAAGTTCTTGGAGTGCCGATCCCTCAAGGATGCGAAGGGCCTTCACATGGCGCAGCAGCACTTCACCGGCATGCGTGGCCGCCACCGGCCGTTCGCGCTTGACCAGCACGGTAGACAGAGATTCTTCCAGCGCCTTGATGCGCTGAGAGACGGCCCCGCGCGTGATGCTGAGCACGCTGGCCGCGCGGTCAAAGCTTTGCTGCTCGACCACAGTGGCAAACGTTTCCAACTGATCACGATCCAGCATATGGGGCTGCTCCGGCAGTGCCAGCAACGGCAGATTGCTGACTACGTCCATTTAGAAGGTTGCGGCGAAATCCTGTCTAGATGGCGCGGGTATCGTGCGCGTTTCAATGGTTTCCAGTCGTTTCCGTCCGTCGGAGCTTCTTGGAACGAATTGATGGCACGCGGCGTTTCACGAACCGAGATTCAGGGAGGCGAGTGCCCGCGTTGCGATCGGCCCTTCCGAAAATCTTCTCAAGGTGCCGTCCCTGAAATTTCGCCGCTCGCCGACTTGCGAACCATAGCGCTGCCGGCGCATTCGCCAAGGCCTTTCGCGGCATAAACAGCCGCCTTCCCACCACCGTTTCACTTTGGTGGGCCCCTTCCATTTATTCCACGGTGCCCAGGCGCTCGCACCTTGACGCAGCGCTGTGGGTGTCGCACGGCGACCGACGAATGCGGGGCAGGTGCGCACCTGAACAGACTCGATGATCGAGGGACGGATTCCCAATCCAGCTCCCTCGGAAATTGGAGCAGTGTTTCTTGGAGATCAGACGACACGACTTCATGGATCACTGGGCAGACCATGGACCCGCGAGCGATGAAACAACTTTTACGGTTGTTTGCCGTGTGGACTCAATCACCGGGTGGGATCTGGCACTCTTTGAACGTTTGTCGGTTGCCTTTTCATTATGGGCAAAACCGTGCTCCGAATGGACGAGAAGCACAGTGGATTGGATCTGTGAAGCATGAAGTAACTGGAGGTTGGTATGTGGCTGCTCGTTGCGCGTGAACCCCGGGCCAATGCACCGCACTGGACCGGTCGACGATGGCTGGCGGCCATCGATGCGGTGGCCTGGCCGCTGTTCTGGGTATTCCTCTTGAGCCACATCGATGCGTCCGTCGGAATCGTCGGCCCCATGGTCATTGCGTTTGCGCTCCTGGTTTCAGCAGAGCGAATCCACCGCGCGGTGTGGGTCAATCATCGTTACTGGTTCACCACCTGGCGATGGGGGCGGATTGCCGTCTCGCTGTTCGTGATCGGGGTGGTGCTGAAGCTCGCGACGGGACAGGGAGCTTGACACTGATCGAAGCAGGTCGACTGTGTCTCTGATGTACCCCAGGAGCACAGAACTCAGTTGTCGGCATGAACCTGCACCACATACCGCACACCGGTCGGCGGCTTAAGGCTGATCTCGGTCGTCCGAGTTGGACACGATGACAGCCAGCTTCCGGCTACATAGCAGTCACATGGGTTCAACAGCGCAAATGCGCGTGCAGGCAAGTTCGACTCGCGGAAGAAAACTCTGCGTAGGAGAAGCCTGCTGCTTTTACTGGCTGTGGCTGCTTGAGGGGGGCGCCGGTTTGGCTGCGCCAACAGCTGGGAACTTTGCAGCGTTTGCGCGGATGCTGCACCCTGCACGAGGAGTCGGGCCATATGTACGCAGCCTATGGCGGTGTCTACATCGGTTTGGCCACGGGCTGGTTGTAGGCGGTGGACGGCGTGCGGCCCTCGGCTTGGTACGTGGGGCTGGCGTCCACGCCGCGGGGGCGAGCATGAGGAATGCATCGTGTTCCAGCCGCGCTGAGCCAGCAGTCGGTACCGTAGGGAAGTGATCTCATCGCCCCAACGTGGGCGAGGCCCACTGTTTCTGCTGGCGTTCGTCGCTGGCGGCTTCAGCCTCGATGCTGTCTTGCGGTAGTTGCTTGAGGCATTCGGCGTAGGCCGCGGGGTCCAGCTTCTCGGCCACAGCCTGTTCCGCCACCACCTGCGGCGAGCGTCCGTCCCAGACGAAGCGGTTGCCGTGTTGCACCGGGTCGGGCTCGCAGTCGTTCTTGTAGAGCGGCGGCGCGTCGGCGGTCCAGGGGTCGAAAGTGATGGTTTTCTCAAAGATCAGGGGCTTCCCCGTGGGGGTGGGCGGCAAGCGCGGCATCTGTTCGACGGCCTTTCGGGCACGCTGTTCGACCGTTGCCGAGGTGGTCCACAGGGTGTCCAGGCGTGCCAGGCTGCCGTCGGGCGCGATCTCGATACGAAAGCGTACGGTGCCTTGATCGGGACCTTCGACAGCCGTGCCCATCATGCTGCGCACCTGCTGCCCCCAGTTGTGGCGGTAGCCCTTGCTGTTCTTGAGGGCGTATTGCGCGGCAAAAGCCCACTCCGCCGCGGAAGGCGCAGGCGGGGCGTTCATCGTGGCGGGTGGGGTTTTGGCGATAGGCGGGGTGACAGCCTTGTCCGGCATGCGCACCGACGGAACCGCTTTCGGAGGCAGTGCTTTCTGGACCGGCTCTGGCGGACGACTGACAGGAGGTTGCTGCACCACCTGCATGACAAGGACTGCTTCCTTGGCTTTGTCGGGTGGATTCTTGATCTTGAAGGGGCGGTTGACAGCCCAGGTCAACGCCAGCGCGTGCACAGCCACCACAAGAACGACGGCGAAGAGAGGTCTGTCTCTGTTGGTTTTCTGCATGAATCGCGGGGCACTGGGTGCGAGGTCGTGTCGATTGTCGGGCTGTGTACGACATTGATTCTTGTCCGTGTTGCTCTATTATTCTAAAGGTCGTTAGAATAACAGCATGAACAACCGTCAACTCAAAGACCTGCTTTACGAACAAGTCGCCCGCATCGGCAAAGCACTGGCCAGTCCCAAGCGGCTGGAGCTGCTGGAGATGCTGGCGCAAGGCGAGAAGTCGGTGGAAGCGCTCGCCGCCGAGCTGTCCATCGACATCAAGCTCGCCAGCGCCCACCTGAAAGCGCTGCGCGATGCGCGTCTGGTGACGAGTCGGCGCGAGGGCAAGTTCATCCACTACCGGCTCACCGGCTCCGATGTGGCCGGCCTGGGCGTGAAGCTGCGCGAAGTGGCCGGTGAACACCTGCTGGAACTGCGCCTGGCGCTCGACCAGATGGCTGCCAACCCTGGACAGCTCGCGCCGGTTGACCGGCAGGCGCTGATGGAGCAGGCCCGCCGCGGCGAGGTGGTGGTGATCGACGTGCGCCCGAGCGACGAATACGCCGTGGCGCACCTGCCCTATGCCCGCTCCATGCCGCTGGCCGAGGTTCAAAAACACCTGGCCTCGCTGCCGCGCGACAAAGAGATCGTCGCCTACTGCCGCGGGCCGTTTTGCCTGCTGTCCGACGAAGCCGTGGCGCTGCTGCAGGCGCGCGGCTACCGGGCACGCAAGGTGTCCGACGGCGTGAGCGAGTGGCAGGCCGCTGGGCTGCCTCTGGCGTCGCAGGCCGATTGATTTAACCAACCGAGTGTTCGACATGAGTTCTGTTCTGTTCATCCTCAACGACGCGCCTTACGGTAACGAGCGCGCCTACAACGGCCTGCGGCTGGCCGGCACGATGACAGCCAAGGAGGGCGTGCAGGTGCGCGTGTTCCTCATGGCCGATGCCGTGGGCTGCGCCAAGGCGGGCCAGAAAGTGCCCGAGGGCTACTACAACGTGCAGCTCATGCTGGGCAAGGTGCTGCGCAAAGGCGAGGTGGCGTTGTGCGGCACGTGCATGGACGCGCGAGGCCTGAGCGAGCCAGACATGGTCACTGGTGCGCAGCGCTCCACGCTGGCTCAACTGGCCGACTGGACCGCCGAGGCGGACAAGGTCCTCGTTTTCTGAATGACCCGAAAGTCCACCATGTTCCCAGGTCGTCGCAACGTACTCCTGCTGGCCGGCAGCCAGGCCCTGATGCTCTCGGCCATCGTGCTGTCGATGAGCCTGGCCGCCATCCTGGGTGCCTTGCTGGCGCCCGACAAAAGCCTCGCCACGCTGCCGGTGGCGGCGATGGTGGTGGGCACCGCCATCGCTTCGCTGCCGGCCGCCCTGCTCATGCGGCGCCTGGGTCGCCGGGCCGGTTTCCTGATGGGCGCTGGTTTGGGGGTGGCGGGCAGCGCGCTGGCCGGTTATGGCCTCTGGCAGGGTTCGTTTGTGCTGTTCGTGCTGGGGCACCTGCTGCTGGGCAGCTACCAGGGTTTCGCCAACTACTACCGCTTCGCCGCCGCCGAGGCGGTGGACGCCGCACACACCACCCGCGCGATTTCCTGGGTTGTGGCGGGCGGGGTGGTCGCTGCCTTCCTGGGGCCGCAACTGGGGCAATGGGGGCGCGACTGGTTCATCTCCGGGCCCTTCGTGGGCTCGTACCTGGCGCAGGCCGTGCTCAGTGTGTTGGCGCTGGGCTTGCTGTCGCAGGTTCGGCTCAAACCGGTTGCGTCCGTGGCCGCAGGAACGGCCCGTTCGGTGTGGGAACTGCTGTCGCAGCCCTTGCTGCTCACTTCGATCCTGGGTGCGGCAGTGGGCTACTCCGTGATGATCATGGTGATGACCGCCACGCCGCTGGCCATGCTGGGCTGCGGCCTGCCGGGGCAGAGCGTCACTCCGGTGATCCAGTGGCATGTGGTGGGCATGTTTGCGCCGTCGTTCTTCACTGGCAACCTCGTCAAACGGTTTGGTGCGCCCCGCATCATGCAGACGGGCTTTCTGCTGCTGCTAGCGCACGTGGCGGTGGCCTTGTCGGGGCTGGAGTTCCTGCACTTTGCCTCGGCGCTGGTGTTGCTCGGCGTGGGCTGGAACTTCGCCTTCGTGGGCGGCACCGCCTTGTTGACGCAGACCTACCGCCCGGCCGAACAGCTCAAGGTGCAAGCCATCAATGAGTTTCTGGTGTTCGGGCTGGTGGCGGCTTCCAGCCTGTCTGCGGGATGGCTGTACGACCGCTATGGCTGGGCCACGCTGAACCTGGCGGTGGTGCCGTTCCTGGCGCTGGCCTTGCTGGCCTCGGTCAGCACCGAGTTGAAAATCCTTCGCCTGCGGGAGCGCACATGAACTTCGAACAATGGGTGCTCGGCAACGAGCCACTGATCCGCATGGGCTTCTTCTTTGGCGTGTTCGCCCTCGTGGCCCTGTGGGAACTGGCATCCCCGCGCCGGGTGCTCCTGCTCACCCGCCGGCAACGCTGGACCGCCAACCTTGGCATCGTGTTGCTCAACACGGTGATCGTGCGCCTGGTGTTCCCGACCGCGGCGGTCGGCATGGCCGCGCTGGGTGTGGAGAAAGGCTGGGGGCTGCTGAACAACTTCGCCGTGCCGTTCTGGCTCGCGGTGCCGCTGGCCGTGGTGGCGATGGACTTCGTCATCTGGCTGCAGCACGTGATGGTGCACGCCGTGCCCGCGCTCTGGCGGCTGCACCGCGTGCACCACGCCGACCTCGACTACGACCTCACCACTGGCACACGCTTTCACCCGCTGGAGATCGTGCTCTCCATGGGCATCAAGTTCGCCACCATCACGCTGCTCGGCGCGCCGGTGCTGGCAGTGGTGGTTTTTGAGGTGCTGCTCAGCGCCTGCGCCACCTTCAACCACGGCAACATCCGCCTGCCCGCCGCGCTGGACCGCGCGCTGCGCTGGTTCCTCGTCACCCCCGACATGCACCGCGTGCACCACTCCGTGGAAGATGACGAGAGCAACTCCAACTTCGGCTTCAACCTCACCTGGTGGGACCGCCTGTTCGGTACCTACCGCGAGCAGCCGCGCGCCGGCCAGCTCGGCATGACCATCGGCATCCACGGCCACACCGATCCGCACGAGGTGGCGCGCCTGCCCGGCATGCTGGTGCTGCCCTTCAAAGGCGAAGTGACTGACTACGCCATCAACCGCCGCAACTGGTCGGCACCATCCACCGACGCCCAAGGGTGAATGGGACTGCCCCGACACCCGCGACCATCATGAAAAACGAACGCAACTCATCTTCTGTCCGTCTGCCGCTGCTGGGCCTGCTGCTCGGTCTGGCCGCCATCGGCGCCGTGCTGCTGGCCGGCGCGGGCTACCGGCAAGGCTGGTGGCACTTCCTCAAAGGCATCCAGATCGCCGAGGGCGCCGTCTATGCCGCGGCGCTGGGCCTGGTGCTGTCGCTGGCGGGTCTGTGGCGTTCGCGTCGCCAGCGGGGCGCCGTGGTGACCGGGCTGCTGGGCATGCTGCTGGCGCTGCCCGTGTTGGGCATGGCGCTGCAGTGGGAATACGCCACCCGCACCTACCCGCACATCAACGACATCAGCACCGACACCGAGAACCCGCCCGAGTTCTGGGACATGCCCAACCCGATGGCCTACCCCGGCGCAGCGGTGGCGCAGCAGCAGCGCCAGGGCTACCCCGATCTGGTGCCGCTGACGCTGCCCATGGCGCGTCCTGCCGTGTTCGAGCTGGCCCTGAAGCTGGTGCAGGAGCGCGGCTGGGAAGTGGTGGGCAATGATGCAAACGAAGGGCGCATCGAAGCAGTGGCCACCAGCCGCCTGTTCGGCTTTGCCGACGAGGTGACCATCCGCATCGCGCCGGAGGGCAGCGGGTCGCGCGTGGACATGCGTTCGCGCTCACGCCTGGGCCAGATCGACCGCGGCACCAACGCGCGGCGCATCCGCGGCTGGCTGGCCGACCTGCAGGCGCGCACCCAGAAGACTTCTTGAGCGCGCCTTACCGTGGAAACCCTCGGTAAGCAGACCGGGTCGCACGCAGACAATATCCGTTATTGCTGATAGACCGATTTCTAACTTGGAGACAACATGAAACTTCGTTCCCTGGCCTTGGCGGCCGCCACCGCCGCCGCCAGCCTGCTGCTTGCCCCCGCTGCCCACGCCGACAAACAGGCCGATGCTGTCGACGTGATGGAGGGCTACCTGGAGTTCGTCGACTACGGCGGCGGCGTGATCTTTGCCGAACAGATCCCCAAGGACGAGTGGCCGAAGATGGTGGTGATCGATGCGCGCGACGCCGGCCAGTTCGCCAAGGGCCACATCCCCGGCGCGATCAACATGGACTGGCGCCAGGTGCTGGCCAAGCGCAATGACATCCCGAAAAACAAACCGGTGCTGATCTACTGCAACACCGGCTCGCTCTCGGCTCAGGCCGGCTTCGCGCTGCGCGTGGCCGGTTGGGAGAACGTGCGCATCCTGCAGGGTGGCATGGAAGAGTGGAAGGCCAAGGGCGGTTTCGACGCGGCGGCGAAAGCCACCGCGCCGGCCAAGCACTGAAGCGACCGACCCGACCAGGAAAGCATTATGCGTTCAGCCCCCCACACCAAGGTTCAGCAGCTGTTGCAAGCGGTAGCGGCGGGCGTTGCGGCGCTGTTGCTGGCGGGTGCTCCCGCCGTGCTGGCCCAGACGGCGCCCGAGATGAAGCTGCAGAAGGTCGGCCCCCAGACCTACTACGTCGAAGGCCTGGCCGCGCTGGGCTCGCCCGCCAACCAGAACTTCATCAGCAACGCTGGCTTTGTGGTCGCGCGCGATGGCGTGGTGGTGATCGATGCACTCGGCTCGCCCGCCCTGGCGCAGCGTCTGATGGAGCAAATCGCCCGCGTCACGACCAAACCCGTCACGCATGTCCTGGTGACGCACTACCACGCGGACCACATCTACGGACTGCAGACCTTCAAGGCCAAAGGGGTGCAGATCCTTGCGCACCGTGCTGCCCTGGAGTATCTGAACTCTGAAACTGCGTTGCAGCGGCTGGAAGCCTCTCGCACCGATCTCGCACCCTGGGTGGACGCGCAGACACGGCTGGTGAACTCGGACCGCTGGATAGACGGCCCAACCACGCTGGAGCTGGCCGGCACGCGCTTCGTGATCGAGCCCGTGGGGCCGTCGCACACGCCGGAAGACCTGGCGATCTACGTGCCCAGCGAAGGCGTGCTGTTCGCGGGCGACCTCATCTTCAACGGCCGACTGCCCTTTGTGGGCAAAGCCAACAGTGCTCAGTGGATCGGTGCGCTCGACCGCCTGCTGACCTTTGATGCGAAGACCGTGGTGCCCGGCCATGGCGCGGCATCGACCGATGCCCGCAAGGACATCGGCGTGATCCGCGACTACCTGGGCTACCTGCGCAAGTCCATGGGCCAGGCCACACAGGACATGCTGCCGTTCGAGGAAGCCTACAAGGCCACCGACTGGTCGACTTTCGAGCGCATGCCGATGTTCCAGTTCGCCAACCGCATGAACGCCTACAACACCTACTTACTGATGGAGCAGGAAGGGATGAAGAAGCCCTGAGTGGCAACCTGAGCCGCCAGGCCGCTCAGACCGCTCCGTCGAAAAACAGTCGCCAGCGCCCTTGCTCCCGTGCCCAGTATTGGCGACGGTCGGCGCTGCGTGATGGCTTCGTGGTCACAGCGGTGTAGTTGACGATGGGCGCCTCGGCACCTCGGCCCCTCGCTTCCAGCGAAAGAGGGAGATCTTGGACACTCAAAGCTTGAATCGACCGTGAGAAACCTAGGCATCGAGGTGGATGATGCTCTCGAAATTTCAGAGCAGACGGAGATCTGATCAGCGTGTGGGTTGCCGACTTCTCCTGGGTGCAGGGCGGCCACCCTTTCGCGGCTGGGCGGAAACTCGCAGGATCAGTTCTCTTCACACAGGTGGGCGCAACTTGTTTGCTGCAGACTCAGCGTAAGGTGAAGACGGTCTTTGGACCAGGACCGCTGAGGGTTGAATGACCGCTTCGTTTACGACGAGCAGTCCTAGTGTGATTCTCCGCGAACTACTGAAATCGCTGCCTAGACGCCACTCAGAATACGGCTTCTCCTGCCGCGGTATGCCATCTTTGGCCTGTCCCTTGGATGGCTGTAAACCCGATGGATTTCAAGGCTGAGCTTGTTCGCATCAGTGCGATGTTGCTGGGCGTGTCTGGCTCCACACATCCAGTTCGCTGCGGCGCCAGGCCACTGCGCGCACACCGAGGCGAACCGGGCAGGGGAACTGTTGTCGGGCCATGAGCCTATAGATCGTGGATCGACCCAAGCCCGTCATTTGCATGACGGATGGCATGCGCAGGAACACGGTCGGTACCTGATCGTGTGTGTCGGATGGTGGGGCGGAGGTCTGTTGCACGGCCATTCTCCCGGTGGAGGCATGTTGGCAACTGTAGGGCACCGCAGGCAGCTTGGTCATGCTGGATTCGCCGTCAAATCTTGTGCACAAGGCTCTCACTGTCAGAACAGCGCGTTAGCCAACGAGGCTTTGACGGTTTGGACTCTGCGATGGTGCCAGCCGAAGTCTTGATGCAGCTCGCGCGCAACACATCGTGCGCGATTCTCTGGACTGCGTTCAACAGCCCAGAAACTGGCACCAGACTGGCACCAGCCAAACCCAGAAAGCAAAAAAGTCAGCAGGCGCTAACCTGCTGACTCTTGATTTACTTGGCTCCCCGACCTGGACTCGAACCAGGGACCTGCGGATTAACAGTCCGTCGCTCTACCGACTGAGCTATCAGGGAACAGCTTTGAATTATAGGGACATTTTCGCCATTTTTTCAAGTGGGCCGTAATTTTTCAGAAATTTGTCTGGAGAGACAGGCGAACGGTGCGTGGTGCGCTTGGAAACAAGTAGACGTGACCATACTGATACGGCGACTCTTTGAAAAAACGGCGATCCAGCAGGTTGTCGACTGCCAGGGTCCAGGTGGCTGGCTGGCCTTGCAGCCGCGTATCGTAGCGCAGTGAGGCGTCGATTCGTGTCCAGGAAGGGAGTTGCAACGAACCGTCGGGCAGCACGGCGCGGCGCCCTTCGTGTGACAGGTGGGCGCCCAGGTGCAGGCCGGGCACCGTGGCCAGGGCGTGGCTGATGTTGGCTCTGAGCACCCAGGTGGGTACGTTGGTGGGGCGTTGACCGTTCAGCGCGGGATCGATCACCGAGCTGCGGCGTTCGGCGTGAATCCAGGTGGCGCTGGCGTCGTAGGACCATGCGCCGCTGGTGCGGCCACCACCCAGCTCTAGCCCGCGGTGGCGGGCATTGCCGTCGATGATGCGGGTGCAGGAGTCATCCGCCTCGCACGCCGGTGCGCCACCCAACAGCAGATCACCAGACGCAGGGCGCACCATGTTGAAAAGTGTGGCATTCCAGCGCTGGCTACCGGTGTCCGATTTCAGCCCCAGTTCCCACTGACGGCTTTTGAGCGCCGGCAGCGGTTCGCCCTGGTTGGTGTAGCGTGCGCGGCCGGGCGCGACTTCGGACTCGACACCTTGCCCCCAGCTGGCGTAGGCCATCTGCGCCGCGTTGAGCTGCCAGGTGGCCGCGAGCCATGGCGTGGTGACGTTCTGGGTATAGGTGGTGGCCCGCGTTCCGTCCGTGCGCACGCTGGCGCGGTCGAGCCGCGTGTGGCGCAGGCCGAACCAGGTTTGAAGCTGCTCGTTCCAGCGGATCACGTCGGTGGCGAAGAACTCGGTGCTGCGCTCGGTGCGGTTGGTGTATGGGTCGGTGTAGTCGGCCACCGGGGCAAATGGTGGGAGTGTGAAGATGTTGCCTATGCCTACTGCATCGTTGTTGTCGGCTTGCAGCTGACCCCGGTCGGTGAAGCGGCTGGTGACCACGCCGGCGCTCACCTGGTGTTGAAGGGCGCCGGTGGTCAGTTTCCCGTTGATGCGCCACTGCGCGGCTGTGGTGTTGCGGCGTTCGTTTTCGCTGCGGTAATCGTAGAGGTCGAAGTCACCATTGGGGCAATAGCTGAAGAGGTATTCGTCGGCAACCGGGTCGTAGCAGCCATAGGGATACGCCAGCCGGTCATCGGTCTTCAGCCGCTGCGTGCCCAGCTGCGCTTGCCAGTTCCACGCGCTGTTGATGGCTTGGGTGTAGCGCAGGCTACCGCTGAAATTTTGGAACACCACGGGCTGGCTCCAAGGCTGGGTGTTGATGTTGATACGGGCATCGGCCGGGGGCAGGGCGCTTCCCAGCAGGCTCAGGCCGGGCACGCTGGCCTGGCTGCGGCGCGAAACCTCGAATTCACCTTCCAGCAGGCTGTCGGGCGATAGGCGTGCGTCGATTGCCAGCGCTACCAGGGCGCGCTGACCTTCGGTGCCGCGTGCGTGGCTGTTCAGACGCTCGCCGAGCAGGTTGAGGCGGTAGCCCACGTCGCGGTTGTCACCCAGGCGCCCGCCCAGGTCGGCATGCACCAGCGCATTGCCGGTGCTGTTGGCTTCCAGTCGCAGGCTGCGCAGCTTGTTTGTAAGCGATCAATAGACCGCACCCCTTGCACAGTTTCCTATTTCAGCCGCTGCGCCCGTTGAGACACCAGGGCAGCAAGGCCTCATAGTCCTCGACGGTCCTGGCCCGAGGAAGCGCCACCAGCAGCGAGCGCAGGTACTGGTACCCATCGACGCCGTTGACCTTGCAGGTCTCCAGCAACGAGTACAGATTGGCGCTCGCGTTGGCGCCGGCCACGGTGTCGGCAAACAACCAGTTGCGTCTTCCGATGACAAACGGACGGATCGAATTCTCACAGCCGTTGTTGTCTATGGGGTAGAGACCGTTGGTGACGAAGCGCTCCAGCTTGGCCCACTGCGAGGACAGGTAGTGCAGCGCCTTGCCCAGCAA
>NZ_JBVPZC010000049.1:0-14018 GCF_055702805.1 Hydrogenophaga sp. LT287
TGCTCGTTGTACCAGTGCACCAGCTCGGTCACCCAGCGCCTGGCCTGCATCAGATCGGCAAACGGCTTGAGCGGCAGCTGCGGGCGGTACTTCAAGGTCTTGAACAGCGATTCGGCGTATGGGTTGTTGCCGCCGCCCGAAAACTGACCCACCCCAGGCCACTGTGCCGACTGAAAACTGACCCAGGTGTTTAACTTGCCTTGCTCAATTATTGGGCAGGGGGCAAAGAGGGTGACACCCAAGGAAATGTTGGGAAGAATTCGTCGGATGTACCTGCGCGACAAGATGTCGTTGCATGAGATCGCCAAGCGCACGGGCCTGTCGCGCAACACGGTACGAAGCTGGCTGAGGACGCCAGAAGAGGTGAAGGAGCCGGTCTACAAACGCAAGCCGGGATTCAACAAGCTCGGTGCCTATGTGGCCGAGCTGGTGCTCTCGCTCAAGGCCGATGCTCAGCGGCCCAAGCAGGACCGGCGAACGGCGCGCGCGCTGTTTTCGCAAATCAAGGCCAGCGGCTATGAAGGTGGCTACACCCGCGTCACGGATTTCATTCGAGGCTGGCGTGCCGATGCAGGCAAGGGCGTCCAGGCGTTCGTGCCGCTGAGGTTTGAAATGGGCGAGGCGTTTCAGTTTGACTGGAGCGAAGAGGGGCTGGTGGTGGGCGGCATCTACCACCGCATGCAGGTGTCACACATGAAGCTGTGTGCCAGCCGTGCTTTCTGGTTGGTGGCCTACCCCAGCCAGGGGCACGAGATGCTGTTTGATGCCCATACGCGTTCGTTCGCGGCGCTGGGCGGCGTGGCCCGCCGGGGCATTTACGACAACATGAAGACAGCGGTGGACAAGGTCCAGCGAGGCAAAGGTGGACAAGGTGGTAAAGGCCGTGTCATCAACGCCCGCTTTGCCGTGATGTGTGCGCATTACCTGTTTGACGCCGACTTCTGCAACGTCGCCAGCGGCTGGGAGAAAGGCGTGGTGGAGAAGAACGTGCAGGACAGCCGCAGGCGCATCTGGCTGGACGCGCAGCAGCGCAAGTTTGGCAGCTTTGCCGAACTCAACGCCTGGCTGGGCGAGCGCTGCCGCAGCCTGTGGGATGAGGTGCGCCACCCCGAGCACAAGGCGTTCAGCGTGGCCGAGATGCTGGAGCAGGAGCGTGCAGAACTCATGCCGATGCCGACGGCCTTTGATGGCTATGTGGAACGCTCGGCCAAGGTGTCGAGTACCTGCCTGGTGGCGGTGGCGCGCAACCGGTACTCGGTGCCGTGCGAGCTGGTCGGCCAGCGCGTGAGCACCCGGCTGTACCCGGGCCGGGTGGAGATCGCGAGCTGCGACGAGGTGATTGTGGCCCGGCATGAGCGGCTGCCCAACCGGGGCCATATCTGCTATGACTGGCAGCACTACATCACGCTGATCCAGCGCAAGCCCGGCGCGCTGAGAAACGGCGCGCCCTTTGCCGACATGCCGGCTCCCCTGCAGCGCCTGCGTCAGGGCCTGATGCGGGTTGAAGGCGGTGACAAGACCATGGCCCAGGTGCTCAACTGCGTATCCAGCCACGGGCTGGACGCTGTGCTGGTGGCGGTCGAATTGGTCATCGAGTCCGGCGCGCTCAGCACCGAGCACGTACTCAACGTTTTGGCGCGTCTGAACGCCGTGGAGCCGCCGCCCAATGTGCAGAGCACTCTGGAGCTCAAGGAGGCGCCGTTGGCCGACACCGGGCGCTACGACAGACTGCGCGGTGACGCCATGGAGGAAATCAGCCATGCGTGATGTCGCTGCCGAACTGAAAGAGCTGCGCCTGAACGGCATGGCTGAGGCCTGGGCAGAGCTGATGACGCAGGAGGGGCCGCCAAGCGATGTTGGCGTTCAAACGTCGCGCTGGTTGATCGAGCACCTGCTGAAGGCTGAGCATACGCAGCGGGCCTTTGCGTCGGTGCGCCACCAGATGAAGGCAGCGAAGTTCCCGTTGCATCGCGACCTCGCAGGCTTCGACTTTGAGGTCTCCAAGGTGGACCAAAAGCTGGTGCATCAACTGGCCACGATGGCGTTCACGGAGGCGGCACAAAACGCGGTGCTCATCGGCGGCCCGGGCACAGGAAAGACGCATCTGGCCACCGCCATTGGCGTGACCGGCATTGTGGCCAAGGGCAAGCGTGTGCGCTTCTATTCCACGGTTGATCTGGTCAATGAACTGGAGCGTGAAAAGCACGAGGGCAAGGCCGGGCGCATCGCACTGGCGCTGAAGCGTCTGGACCTAGTCATCCTGGACGAATTGGGGTACCTGCCCTTCAGCCAGGCGGGCGGTGCGTTGCTGTTCCATTTGCTCTCCAAGCTGTACGAGCACACCAGCGTGGTCATCACCACCAACCTGAGCTTCTCGGAATGGTCGGCGGTGTTCGGCGACGCCAAGATGACCACGGCGCTACTGGACCGGCTGACGCACCATTGCCACATCGTGGAGACCGGAAACGAGTCCTACCGCTTCAGGCACAGCACCCTGGAGGCCAAGTCACGCATCAAGGCCCGGGAGACCTCACGCAAAGGCCGCTCGACCACACCAGTACCCCCGGGGGCGGACGAGCCGTTATGAAAGGGCCAATCGCTACACTTATCCACAATTGCTGAAAGAAAATTCAGCAGTCCGCCCTGGGTCAATATTGGATCGGCAGGGTGGGTCAATATTCAATCGGCGCCAACACTTGATGACTTTGATGGGATGAATCACGTCTGGGAAGAGTGGATACCTGCCGGACATGCACCCGCTCGCGCGACTGTTCAAGCGAAGCTGATGCGCCCCGATTGGAAAATTGAAGTTGTCGTCACGGCAGCGGTCGGCGCTTGACGAAGGAACATGAAGATCTGAACGAGGCGCAGAAGGGCGACGAAGGGCAAGTTGATCAGCGCGCTGGACTTGCCCAACCTTCGTTATGCGCGCGTACCGATGCTGTGATCGGCACTGGAGGTGATCAGAAGCGGTACTTCGGCTCACGAAAGGCTTCAGAGTGACCATATGAGCTGTTGCGTTCACCCTTGTGAAGACAAGATGCCCAAGCAACAGTCACAAACAAGAGCTCAATCTTTTGTGACGGCACAAACCTCGTCACAAACGTAAAAGCCCACGTTACCGTGGGCTTTTCGACAAGCTAAGTGCTTGATTTTATTGGTTGCGCGGGCAAGATTTGAACTTGCGACCTTTGGGTTATGAGCCCAACGAGCTACCAGGCTGCTCCACCGCGCGTCAAGATTTGAATTATATCACGCTTTATCTGCTTCAGGTGCCACTGCAGCATCTTCTGCGCGATCGACGAGCTCAACCAATGCCATGGGAGCGTTGTCGCCCACGCGGTAACCCATTTTCAGAATGCGCGTGTAACCACCTGGGCGCGCTGCAAAACGAGGACCAAGTTCGTTGAACAGCTTCACCACCACGTCGCGATCGCGCAGGCGGTCAAATGCCAGACGGCGGTTGGCCACGGTAGCAACTTTGGCCAAGGTGATCATGGGTTCAACCACGCGACGCAGCTCTTTGGCCTTCGGCACCGTGGTCTTGATGACTTCGTGGGTGAGCAGCGAATTCATCATGTTGCGCAACATGGCGAGGCGGTGCTCGCTGGTGCGGTTGAGTTTACGTAGTCCGTGTCCGTGACGCATTTTCTATTCCTTTCAGTTTTTTTCCTGCAGCCGTACCAGGTACTGCAGGTTCGTCATTTGCCGACCTTTCGGTCAGCTCTCTTGGATTTCAGTGCTTGTCCAAGCCTGCAGGAGGCCAGTTCTCAAGCTTCATGCCCAAGGTCAGCCCGCGCGATGCCAGGACTTCCTTGATTTCGTTGAGTGATTTTCGACCCAGGTTAGGGGTCTTGAGCAACTCGTTCTCGGTTCGCTGAATCAGGTCACCGATGTAATAAATGTTCTCCGCCTTGAGGCAGTTTGCAGAACGGACGGTGAGTTCCAGCTCATCGACAGGGCGCAAGAGAATTGGGTCAAACTGCTGCGAGCTGCGCTGCGCGGGAGCGTCAAAGGCCGACAACTCCACGCCTTCGAGCTGTGCAAACACCGCCAACTGCTCCACCAAGATCTTGGCAGATGCACGAACAGCTTCTTCAGGGCCGATGGAACCGTTGGTCTCAATTTCCAAAACCAGCTTATCCAGATCGGTGCGCTGTTCGACCCGAGCGCTTTCGACCGTGTAGCTCACGCGCTTGACCGGAGAAAAAGATGCATCAAGCACGATACGTCCCAGCGAGCGGGACTGATCATCGTTGCGGCGAAGGCTACCGGGCACATAACCGCGGCCTTTTTCGACCTTGATCTGCATGTCCAGTTTGGCGCCAGCAGACAAAGTAGCAATCACGTGCGATGGATTGACGATCTCGACATCATGCGGCGTCTGAATGTCAGCCGCGGTAACGAGACCTTCTCCGTCTTTGCGCAGGCTCAGCGTCACCTCGTCGCGGTTGTGGAGCTTGAACACCACACCCTTGAGGTTCAACAGCATGTTGACGACGTCTTCTTGCACACCATCAATAGACGAGTACTCGTGTACCACGCCGGCAATGGTGACCTCAGTGGGCGCATGACCAGTCATGGAGGACAGCAGGACCCGACGCAGGGCATTGCCCAGCGTATGACCGTAGCCGCGCTCGAATGGCTCAAGGGTCACTTTCGCACGGTTTGTCGAGACTTGCTCGACGTTGATGGTTTTGGGCTTCAGCAGATTGTTCAGCATTCAAACTTCCTTCAGTACCCTCGGCTCGTTACACCGATAAGGCAGACGGAGCATGGCCCGACCACCACCCTGGGGCGGTCGTCGGGAACGAAATTAACGGGAATAAAGTTCGACGATCAACGATTCGTTGACGTCGGCAGCGAATTCGTCGCGGTCAGGTGACTTCTTGAACACGCCTTCTGCCTTGTCCACAGCGACGTCCACCCATGCTGGGAAGCCGATTTGCTTGGCGAGCTCCAGAGCCTCCAAGACGCGCGCCTGCTTTTTGGACTTTTCGCGCACAGCGATCACGTCCCCAGCCTTCACGGAGTAGGAGGGAATATTGACCGACTGGCCGTTGACCAGAATAGCCTTGTGCGAAACGATTTGGCGCGCTTCGGCACGCGTCGAGGCGAAGCCCATACGGAACACGACGTTGTCGAGGCGGGCTTCCAGCAAGAACAACAAGTTCGCACCGGTGTTACCACGGCGACGATCGGCCTCTGCAAAATAGCGACGGAACTGGCGCTCCAAAACACCGTAGGTGCGTTTGACTTTTTGCTTTTCCCGGAGCTGCAGGCCGAAATCGGAGGTGCGCTGACCGGACGTGCGGCCGTGCTGACCCGGCTTGGAGTCAAATTTGGCCTTGTCGCTGATGGAGCGGCGAGCGCTCTTGAGCAACAGGTCGGAGCCTTCACGGCGGGAGAGTTTGGCCTTGGGGCCGAGGTAACGTGCCACGTTAATTTCCTAGGTTTCACTGCCGCAAGCTGCGTTGCGGGAGCCATGTCTGACGAGAGATGGCGGTGGGCTTAGCAAAAAATGCCACCGCAGGCGACTGCGGTGGCGCTCAAAAAAGCTTTCGATTGTACCGCGATGTGCGGCACCTCATCAAATGCGGCGACGCTTCTGCGGGCGGCAGCCGTTGTGAGGCACGGGCGTCACGTCGGCGATCGAATTGATGCGGATACCAAGGGCACCCAGGGCACGCACCGACGATTCGCGACCTGGGCCTGGACCCTTGATCTCGACGTCGAGGTTTTTGATGCCTTGTTCGATAGCAGCACGACCAGCCACTTCGGAAGCAACCTGGGCGGCAAAAGGCGTCGACTTGCGCGAACCCTTGAAACCCTGACCGCCAGAAGAAGCCCAAGACAACGCATTGCCTTGGCGATCGGTGATCGTGATGATGGTGTTGTTGAACGAAGCGTGCACGTGTGCAATGCCGTCAGCAATGTTCTTGCGGACTTTCTTGCGCACACGAGCTGCTGCGCTGCTGGATTGTTGCTTAGCCATGGAAATCCTTCAAACCGATTATTTCTTCAGCGACTGTGCTGCCTTGCGCGGGCCCTTGCGGGTACGTGCGTTGGTCTTGGTGCGCTGACCGCGAACTGGAAGACCACGGCGGTGACGGAAACCACGGTAGCAGCCAATGTCCATCAAACGCTTGATGTTCATGGTGGTCTCACGGCGCAGGTCACCCTCGATCGTGAAAACGCCGACCTGGTCGCGAACTTTTTCAAGTTCAGCGTCGCTGAGGTCTTTAATCTTCTTGGTGTAGTCAATGCCACAAGCTTCGCAGATCTTGCGAGCGCGGGTGCGACCGATACCGAAAATTGCCGTCAAGCCGATTTCGGCGTGCTTGTGCGGCGGAATGTTGATGCCTGCAATACGAGCCATGTTGGTCCTCTAAACTTCAATCAGCCTTGACGCTGTTTGTGACGTGGGTCGGTGCAGATAACCCGCACCACACCATGCCGCTTGATGATCTTACAGTTGCGGCACATTTTTTTGACCGAAGCCGAAACTCTCATAATCTTCTCCTAGATATTCCAAAAATATTCAACAACTGACAGATCACTTGGAGCGAAAAACAATTCTCGCCCTTGTAAGGTCGTACGGCGTGAGCTCCACTTTGACCTTGTCGCCCGGCAAGATGCGGATGTAATGCATCCGCATCTTCCCCGAAATATGCGCCAGAACCATGTGCCCGTTTTCGAGCTTGACCCTGAAAGTTGCGTTGGGTAGGTGTTCAACAACCTCACCCTGCATCTCGATCACATCGTCCTTAGACATCTCAAAACTCAACTGCCGATAGAGGTCTTAAAGTTCGCCTTTTTGAGCAGCGATTCATATTGCTGCGACATCATGTAGTTTTGCACCTGAGCCATGAAGTCCATGGTCACCACCACGATGATGAGCAGCGATGTGCCACCAAAGTAGAAGGGGACGTTGTACTTCAGAATCAGAAATTCGGGGAGCAAACATACAGCAGTGATGTAGATGGCACCTGCAAACGTCAACCGAAGCAAAATCTTGTCGATGTAGCGAGCGGTCTGATCGCCTGGGCGAATACCCGGAATGAATGCACCGCTCTTCTTCAGGTTGTCTGCCGTTTCGCGGCTGTTGAAGACCAACGCCGTGTAGAAAAAACAGAAGAAGATGATCGCGGCAGCATACATGGCAACGTAAATCGGCTGGCCAGGCGAGAGCGCCGAAGCGATGTCGCGCAACCAACGGGTGGAATCGCCCGTGCTAACCCAACTCACAATGGTCGTCGGCAACAAGATGATGCTGGAGGCAAAGATGGGTGGAATCACACCTGCCATGTTCAGCTTGAGCGGCAGGTGCGACGACTGACCGCCATACACCTTGTTGCCCACCTGACGGCGTGCGTAGTTCACGAGAATCTTCCGTTGCCCACGCTCAACAAACACCACAAAGTAAGTCACCAAGACCACCAACGCGATGATGAAGATCGACACCAGGATGTTCATGGCGCCGGTGCGAACCAGTTCGAGGAGCCCGCCGACTGCGCTGGGCAAGCCCGCAGCAATACCGGCGAAAATCAAAATGGAGATACCGTTACCCAAACCCCGCTCGGTGATCTGTTCACCCAGCCACATCAAAAACATCGTCCCTGCGACCAAGCTCACGACAGCGGTAAAGCGAAAAGCCATACCCGGATCGATGACCAAGCCGGCCTGGCTTTCGAGCGCTACCGCAATGCCGATAGACTGAAAGATGGCCAAACCCAGCGTTCCGTAACGGGTGTACGACGTGATCTTGCGACGACCAGCCTCGCCCTCTTTCTTCAGCTGCTCAAACGTGGGAACCACGTGAGTCATGAGCTGCATGATGATGGAAGCCGAGATGTACGGCATGATTCCGAGCGCGAATACGGTGAACCGTGAAAGCGCACCACCGGAAAACATGTTGAACAGGCTCAGAATACCGCCGGCCTGACCTTTGAAGAGCGCCTCCAGCTGAGCCGGGTCGATACCGGGCACAGGGATATGCGCCCCGATGCGGTAAACCACCAGTGCCAACAACAGAAATACAAGTCGACGACGAAGGTCGCCGAACTTGCCTGTTTTGGCTAGGGTCGTTGATCCAGTTGCCACAAATTGCTTCCGCTTGTTTCCGGTCAGACCAGCGAGCCGCCGGCTGCTTCAATAGCTGCTTTCGCACCCGCTGTTGCACCGATGTTCTTGAGCGTCACAGCGCGGGTGATTTCACCCGTTTTGATGACCTTGACACGCTTTGCCAAGTGCGGCACGAGACCCACTTGCTTCAGCACCAGCATGTCGACTTCAGAAGCTTCGAGTGCACTGATATCGGTCAGCGTCACTTCAGCGTTGAACTGAAGTTGAGCAGATTTGAAACCACGCTTGGGCAAACGGCGCTGCAGAGGCATTTGACCGCCTTCGAAGCCCACCTTGTGGTAGCCACCCGAACGCGACTTTTGACCTTTGTGACCCCGGCCGGCGGTTTTACCCAGACCCGAGCCAATGCCACGACCCACGCGACGCTTGGCGTGCTTGGAGCCTTCTGAAGGCTTGATAGTATTGAGTTCCATGTCTTGCGCCTGTGGTTCAGAGTACCTTGACCAGGTAGCTGATCTTGTTGATCATGCCGCGCACTGCAGGGGTGTCCTGCAATTCACTGGTGCTGTTGAGCTTTCGCAGGCCCAGGCCGCGAACGGTGTCGCGGTGCGACTGCTTGGTACCGATTGGGCTACGCACCAACTGGACCTTGACGGTATTTTGTGTGGTCATGACTGTTCCAATCAACCCAGAATGTCTTCAACCGACTTGCCACGCTTCGCAGCAACGCTGGCAGGGGTGGTCGAGTTTTTCAGTGCGTCCAGGGTAGCGCGCACGAGGTTGTAAGGATTGCTCGAGCCATGGCTCTTGGCCACAACGTCGGTGATACCCAGAACTTCGAACACGGCACGCATCGGGCCGCCAGCAATGATGCCGGTACCCTTGGAGGCGGGCAGCATCATCACGTTGGAGGCGCCGTGCTCACCGTGCACGCTGTGGTGCAAGGAGCCGTTCTTCAGCGAAACCTTGATCATGTTGCGGCGAGCCGCTTCCATGGCTTTTTGCACAGCAACCGGCACTTCACGCGCCTTGCCCTTGCCCATGCCAACACGACCATCGCCATCGCCCACCACGGTCAGTGCAGCGAAACCGAGGATGCGACCGCCCTTGACCACTTTGGTCACGCGGTTGATCGCGATCATCTTCTCGCGCAAACCGTCGTCGTTCGCTTCGTTCTTGATGTTTGCGGTAAATTTAGCCATTTTGTGTATTCCGTTTGATCAGAACTGCAGACCAGCTTCACGTGCTGCGTCTGCCAGGGCTTTCACCCGGCCGTGGTAAGCGAAACCGGAACGGTCAAACGCGACCTTTTCGATGCCTGCTGCTTTCGCTTTTTCAGCGATACGCTTCCCAACCAACTGGGCTGCAGCGGTGTTGCCACCTTTGCCTGCACCACCGATTTGGGCGCGCACTTCGGCTTCGGCCGTGGAGGCAGATGCCAACACACGGGAGCCGTCGTCGGAAATGACGCTGGCATAGATGTGCAGGTTCGTGCGGTTCACGGTCAGGCGGACGGCGCCCTGCTGCGCAATCCGGATGCGCGTCTGACGGGCCCGGCGGAGACGTTGCTCTTTTTTCGTCAACATGATCCTGATCCTTATTTCTTCTTGGTTTCCTTGATCACGACCTTTTCATCCGAATAACGGATGCCCTTGCCCTTGTAAGGCTCGGGGGGGCGCACAGCGCGCACCTCGGAAGCAATCTGGCCCACGCGCTGGCGATCGGAACCCTTGATCAGGATTTCGGTCGGCGTTGGGGTTTCCACCTTGATACCAGCAGGCATATCCATCACCACAGGGTGCGAATAGCCCACGGTCAGGTTGAGCTTGGCGCCTTGTGCCTGGGCTTTGTAACCCACGCCAATCAGCGTCAACTTCTTTTCGAAGCCTTTGCTCACACCGTTGACCATGTTGTTCACCAGCTGACGCATGGTGCCCGACATGGCATTGGCTTCGCGAGACTCGTTTGTTGGCACAAACGTGAGCGAGCCGGCGTTGTTTTCAACTTTGACCAAGGCGTTTTGCGCCAGCGCCAGCGCACCCAGGGTGCCCTTGACATTGATCAGACCGTCGTTGACAGCCACTTCGACCCCTGCGGGGACGGTGACCGGTTGTTTTCCAATACGTGACATTCAGTAGCTCCTCAATGCCCGCATCAGGCGACGTAACACAGGACTTCACCACCGACACCGGTAGCGCGCGCCTTGCGGTCCGTCATCACACCCTGGGGCGTGGTAACGATGGCCACACCCAGACCGTTCTGGACCTGGGGGATGGCGTTGCGGCCACGGTAGACGCGCAGGCCAGGACGGCTCACGCGCTCGATGCGCTCGATCACAGGACGACCGGCGTAGTACTTGAGAGCAATCTCAAGTTCATTTTTGCCGTCGTTGCTCTTGACCTGGAACCCATCGATGTAACCTTCGTCCTTCAGGACTTGGGCAATCGCGGTTTTGACTTTGGACGCTGGCATCGTGACGCTGGCTTTTTCAACCATCTGTGCGTTACGGATGCGGGTCAACATGTCGGCAATAGGATCACTCATGCTCATGTGGGGTTCTCCTAGTGCTTACCAGCTGGCTTTGGTGATGCCGGGGATTTCACCGGCAAACGCCATCTCGCGAACCTTGGCACGGGCCAGGCCGAAGTGGGCAAAGGTACCGCGCGGACGACCGGTGATTTCGCAGCGGTTACGCTGGCGGGTCGGGTTCGCGTTGCGGGGCAGTTTTTGCAGACCCATGCGGGCTGCATCACGCTCTTCGTCGGTACGCTTCGCGTCGTTGGCGATTGCCTTCAACTCGGTGTATTTCTTGGCAAACTTGGCGGCGAGTTTCTCGCGCTTGAGTTCACGTTGCAGTAGTGCTTGTTTAGCCACGCGCCACCTCAGTTCTTGAACGGGAAACGGAAACCAGCCAGCAGAGCTTTGCACTCGGCATCGTTCTTGGCGGTCGTCGTGATGCTGATGTTGAGGCCGCGCAAGGCATCAACCTTGTCGTACTCAATCTCAGGGAAAATGATCTGCTCTTTGACGCCGATGTTGTAGTTGCCACGGCCGTCAAAAGCCTTGCCCGAAATGCCGCGGAAGTCACGGACACGCGGCAAAGCCACGGTCACGAAACGATCCAGGAATTCGTACATGCGAGCACCGCGCAGGGTGACCATGCAACCGATGGGCTGCTGCTCGCGGATTTTGAAACCCGCAATGGCCTTGCGAGCCTTGGTGACAACTGGCTTCTGGCCAGCGATCTTGGTCAGGTCGCCCACGGCGTTGTCCATGACTTTCTTATCAGCAACAGCTTCGCTCACGCCCATGTTGAGGGTGATCTTGGTGATGCGCGGGACTTCCATCGTCGACTTGTAGCCAAATTTTTCAACCAGGCTAGGGGCGATTTTGTCGCGGAAAATTTCTTGCAAGCGTGTCATGTTTATGCCGCCTTAATTTCTTCGCCGCTGGACTTGAAGACGCGCACTTTTTTGCCGTCAGCCAGGAGCTTGATGCCCACGCGATCCGCCTTGCCCGTGGCGCCATTGAAAATGGCCACGTTGGACTGGTGGATTGGCATGGTTTTTTCGATGATGCCGCCAGTGATGCCCTTCATGGGATTTGGCTTGGCATGCTTCTTGACGGTGTTCACACCCTCGACAACCAGCTTGCTGTCGTCTGCACGCAGAACAACCTTGCCGCGCTTGCCCTTGTCACGGCCTGCAATCACGATGACTTCATCGCCACTACGAATCTTGTTCATGATGATTCCTCAAAGAACCTCGGGTGCCAGCGACACGATCTTCATGAACTTTTCGGTGCGCAGCTCGCGCGTCACCGGTCCGAAGATGCGGGTGCCAATAGGCTCCAACTTGGCGTTAAGCAACACTGCTGCATTGCCGTCGAATTTGATCAGAGCACCGTCTTGGCGACGAATACCTTTGGCGGTGCGAACCACCACAGCGTTGTAAACCTCGCCTTTTTTGACGCGGCCACGGGGCGCTGCTTCTTTGACAGTGACCTTGATGACGTCGCCCACACTGGCGTAACGACGCTTGGAGCCACCGAGCACCTTGATGCACATCACGGACTTGGCGCCCGTGTTGTCAGCAACATCGAGTCGAGTTTGCGTTTGAATCATTTGATTTATGTCCCAACTTGAATCCTCTCAGCCACCACGGCCGAAAGTGATCAGTCTTGGGCCCGTCGTTGCCGGCTGCACCTGCCTGCAGATAATCTGCAGCCTTGGCGCAACCCGCGTCGGTGGGCGGATTACCCCGCTTTTTTAGAGCGAAGCCGCAAATTATGGCACCGCACACCCGGCGTGTCAACAGCTCCTTGGACTTATTTTCAAAATCGGCATGTCCCAAGTGTCGGTTTGGGCTCAGCAGAGGTTCAGATCACCCGAACCGGCAATGCGATGGACCACGCACTCGGGCCGCACTCGGGGGCTCTACACTGCGGCACATGTGGGGCCTGAGCGACCTGGTGGAGGACTTTAGGCGCCACCGCATCCCCCACCAAGACCTACCCGCGCTCGAAACTATAGTGTCAACCAACCAAGATACATGCGGCATGACCTATCTGCTCGCCCTTGACCAGGGCACATCCAGTTCGCGCAGCATCGTATTTGACCGCTGTGGCCATGTGTTGGCCATGGCACAGCGCGAGGTTCGCCAGATGTATCCGCAGCCAGGGTGGGTGGAGCACGACCCGCGCGATCTCTGGACTACCCAGCTGGAAACGGCGCGGGATGTGTTGCAAAAAGCCGGGCTGGCGGCCAGCGCCATACACGCGGTGGGCATCACCAACCAGCGCGAGACCACTGTGGTGTGGAACCGTCGCACCGGTGAGCCTGTGTACAACGCCATCGTCTGGCAAGACCGCCGTGCAGAAGCCTCCTGCGCTGAACTGCGCTCTCGAGGTTTGAACGACACCGTGTTGCAGAAAACCGGCTTGCGCATTGATGCCTATTTTTCAGGGACCAAACTCAAGTGGATCCTGGACCATGTGCCGGGCGCCCGGGCGCAGGCCGATCGGGGTGAGCTGGCGTTTGGCACGGTGGACAGCTGGCTCATCTGGCAGCTCACCGGGGGCGCGGTGCACGCCACCGATTTCAGTAACGCCGCGCGCACGATGCTGTTCAACATCCACACCAACACCTGGGACGACGAACTGATGGCCGCGCTGGACATACCGTCCAGCCTGATGCCACAGGCACGGCCTTCAGCGGCGTATTTCGGCACCATCCAGTCCGAATGGCTGGGCGCGGCGCTTGACATTGGCGGCGTGGCGGGCGACCAGCAGAGCGCGCTGTTTGGCCAGGCCTGCTTTTCAGCCGGCATGGCGAAAAACACCTACGGCACCGGCTGTTTCATGCTGATGCACACCGGCGAACGCTTTCAACTGAGCCAGAACGGGCTGATCACCACCGCTGCGGCGCAGGCACCGGGACAGCCGCAATACGCTCTGGAAGGCAGCGTGTTCATTGGCGGCGCGGTGGTGCAGTGGCTGCGCGATGGCCTGCGGGCCATACAGTCCAGCAGCGAGGTGCAGGCGTTGGCCGAGAGCGTGCCCGACGCGGGCGGCGTGGTGATGGTGCCCGCCTTCACCGGCCTGGGTGCGCCGTACTGGCAGCCCGACAGCCGCGGCAGCATCGTGGGGCTTACAAGGGGAACCACCATGGCGCACATTGCGCGGGCGGCGCTGGAGAGCATTGCCTTCCAGAGCACCGCCCTGCTCGACGCCATGAGCCGCGACGCCGTGGCAGCGGGTGGTGTGGCGGTGAGCGAACTGCGGGTGGACGGGGGTGCCTGCGTGAACGATTTGCTGATGCAGATACAGGCCGACTTGCTGGGCATTCCGGTGGTGCGGCCAGCGGTGATTGAGACCACCGCCCTGGGCGCGGCCTACCTGGCCGGGCTGCACACGGGCCTGTATGGCGGGCTGGA
>NZ_JBVPZC010000050.1:0-13836 GCF_055702805.1 Hydrogenophaga sp. LT287
CTCGTCCCCGTCAAACGCGTGGTGGACTACAACGTCAAGGTGCGCGTCAAGAGCGACGGCAGCGGTGTGGACATTGCCAACGTCAAGATGAGCATGAACCCGTTTGACGAGATCGCCGTGGAAGAGGCGGTGCGCCTGAAGGAAAAGGGCGTGGCCACCGAAGTGATCGCCGTGTCTTGCGGCGTGACGCAGTGCCAGGAAACCCTGCGCACGGCCATGGCCATTGGCGCCGACCGCGCCATCCTGGTGGAAACCGCCGAAGAACTGCAGCCACTGGCCGTGGCCAAGCTGCTCAAGGCGCTGATGGACAAAGAACAGCCCGGCCTGGTGATTCTGGGCAAGCAAGCCATTGACGACGACTGCAACCAGACCGGCCAGATGCTGGCGGCGCTGGCTGATTTGCCCCAGGGCACCTTCGCCAGCAAAGTTGAAGTGGTGGACGGCAAAGTGCATGTGACCCGCGAAGTGGACGGCGGCCTGGAAACGCTGGCGCTGAGCCTGCCCGCCATCGTCACCACGGATTTGCGCCTGAACGAGCCGCGCTACGTGACGCTGCCCAACATCATGAAGGCCAAGAAAAAGCAGATGGACATCGTCAAGCCCGAAGACCTGGGTGTGGACGTGAGCCCACGCATCAAGACCCTGACGGTCAGCGAGCCGCCCAAGCGCGGTGCCGGTATCAAGGTGGCCGACGTGGCCGCCCTGGTGGACAAGCTCAAGAACGAAGCTAAAGTGATCTGAGGACCAACAACATGACCGCACTCGTTATTGCCGAACACGACAACGCCGCCGTCAAAGGCGCCACGCTCAACACCGTGACCGCCGCCGCAGCCTGCGGGGGTGACGTGCACGTGCTCATCGCCGGGCACAACGCCGCAGGCGCTGCCGCAGCAGCCGCCCAGATCGCCGGCGTGTCCAAAGTCATCCATGCCGACGCCGAGTACCTGGCCCACGGCCTGGCCGAAAACATGGCCGCTCAGGTGCTGGCCATCGCCGCCAACTACAGCCACATCCTGTTCCCGGCCACGGCCAGCGGCAAAAACATCGCCCCGCGCGTGGCCGCCAAGCTCGACGTGGGCCAGATCAGCGACATCACCAAGGTGATTGCTGCCGACACGTTTGAACGCCCGATTTACGCTGGCAACGCCATGGCCACGGTGCAGAGCCTGGATGCGACCAAGGTCATCACCGTGCGCACCACGGGCTTTGACCCGGCCGCCGCCACCGGTGGCAGCGCCGCCGTGGAAACCGCAGCGGCACAAGCCGACAGCGGCAAGAGCACCTTCCTGGGCAGCGAAATCGCCAAGAGCGACCGCCCCGAACTCACCGCCGCCAAGATCATCGTCAGCGGTGGCCGGGCGCTGGGCAGCGCCGAGAAGTTCAACGAAGTGATGACGCCGCTGGCCGACAAGCTGGGCGCTGCACTGGGCGCCAGCCGCGCTGCCGTGGACGCGGGCTACGCCCCGAACGACTGGCAAGTGGGCCAGACCGGCAAGATCGTGGCGCCGCAGCTCTACATTGCCGCGGGCATTTCGGGTGCCATTCAGCACCTGGCCGGCATGAAGGACAGCAAGGTGATCGTGGCGATCAACAAGGATCCCGAGGCGCCGATCTTCTCGGTGGCCGACTACGGCCTGGAGGCCGATCTGTTCACCGCAGTGCCTGAGCTGATCAAGGCCATTTAACCCACTACAGGTGCGCTTGAACTCTGCGCGGGCTCAAGTGCTTCCCCGACTCCATCGAGGCGGTGTTTCTCGAGTGATTCGCAGCGCAGCGGTGCGCCGTCAGGTTGAGGCCTGATGAAGTCCGCCCACCCAGGCGTACTCGGTGCTCCAGTCGAACTGGAACGCGTCGCCCAACGCAAACTTCAGCGGAACGAAGGCGGCCTTGCCGGCCTTGCCCGACTGATCTTCTCGCCAGCGTCGGGCAAAGGAGGCGACCCGGCCGTAGCCACCGGTGTACCCCTGCTCGGCCAGGGCCTCGTACAGGGTCTTGACCGTGCGGCGATCGCGTTTGCCGCGGTGCTGGTCGGCCTTGAGCCAGGTCGCCAGCGTTTCAGTGTAGCCGTCGAGCTTGGTCTTGTTGACCCGTTGAGGGTACTTGGGCTCGACCATCTCGCCCTTGCGCAGCCAGGCCTTGATGGTGTTCCTCGCCAGGCCCGTGCGCCGCTCGATCTCTTTGATTGGAAGGCCATCGCGCAGGTACTTCCTGCGGATCTTTGCCAGTGTTCCCACGTTGATCACTCCTTGATTCCTCTTGCTCAAAAAACAAGCAGGAGACCTTACTCAAGGGGTCAGATTTGGATGAAAAAACTCACCTCATTCCCACCATGTCAGCACCCTACATCCAGCAACTTCAGCCCGTGGTCCACGCAGAGGCCCAGGGCGCGCAGAAAGAGATCCTCGACACCGCGCTCAAGCAGGTGGGGTTCATTCCCAACATGTACGCCAACATGGTCAACGCACCGGCCGTGCTGAGCACCTACCTCCACGGCTATGGGCTGTTCCGCAAGGAATCTGGCCTCACATCCGCCGAGCAGGAGGTGGTGTTTCTCGCTGTCAGCAGAACCAACGGCTGCACCTACTGCACGGCGGCGCACAGCATGATCGCGGACAAGATGTCGGGCGTGCCGGCGCCTGTGCTGCAGGCCATCCGCGGTCACCAGCCCATTCCCGATGCAAAGCTGGCGGCGCTCTTCGATGTCGCCACCGAGATGGTCAAGAGCCTGGGCCAGCCCAGCCCAGCCGCCGTCAAGGCGTTTCTCGAAGCGGGCTACCAGGAGCGCGACCTGCTCTACATCGTGCTGGCGGTGTCGGTGAAGGTGCTCAGCATCTACTCCAACCACGCGTTTGGCACCACGGTGGACGAGCGTTTCTCGGCCTACAAGGTCGATTGAAAGCCGGTAGTCCATGACCCCAACTTTTGTTCCAGAAACCTTCGAGCGAGTCATGGGTTGCACCGCCGCTGAATTGTTGGCCTGGCTGCCCCGCGCACTGCCCGATGCCCAGCTGCAGACCGATGGGGCCGGACAGCGCAATGTGGCCACCTGGCCGCAGGGGCGCATGGAGCTGAGCTGGCAGCCATTGCCGCCGCGTCGCATGGCGCTGCTGGAGGTCCCGCAGCTGGCGGTGCGTTTCACCTACACCGATCTGGGCGATGCGGAGCGCTATCGCATCCAGAAACGCTTTGACCTGCAGACACATCGGGGTGGTGGCTAAAGCCGATTACCCGTTTCAGGAGACAGCAGCATGGACATCCAGGCGCTGGCATTTGACACAGGCGGAACGGCGCTCGAATCGCACATCGGACTCGTTGCACGAACTGCATGGTCGGCACGGGTCATTTCATTGAAGTCTGTAATTCCATTTCTATTTCAATAGTGCATCAATAATCCATGGCCATGCGACGATGGACTTGATGCATGGCGCGTCGTTTTCATAGTCTCTCAGAGCGACTTCGAGGTGATCCTCGAGTGCGTCGAGGCTGTCGAAGACGCGGTTGTGGAAGTGCTTCTCGCGCAATTCGTCCCAGACATGCTCGACCGGGTTGAGTTCCGGGGCATAGGGCGGCAGGCTGAGCAGCCGCATGTTGGCCGGCGCGACGAGTTCGCCGCTGGTGTGCCAGCCCGCGCCGTCGAGCACCATCACGATGCGCACATCGGTGTGGCGTTGGCCCACCTCGTCGAGGAAAAGTTGCATGCAGTGCGTGTTGACGTGGGGCAGGATCAGCGAGTCGATCTCGCCGGTCTGCACGTCCACGGCCGCGTAGGCATCGGTGTACTCGTGCGTGAGCATGGCCTGGCACAGTGGTCGTATTGGCTTGGGCGCCCAACAGCGGCGCACGTCGTTGATGCGGCCAAAGCGCGCTTCGTCCTGGAACATCAGCTTGATCGGACCTTGGCCCGGCCAGAGGGCGCGAATTTGGGCGAGTCGCTCGGGGCGTTTTTTTTCCACTCCTGTTGAGCCAGTGCGTCGCTTTGCGGGTGTCGCTTGTCCGGGGCGAGCTTGCGCCAGCCGTGCCGGTGCAGCAGGTTGTAGACCGAAGACAGCGCCATCGTGCGGCCCAGCCGGGCTTCGAGTTCGGCCTTGACCTGGCCGACCACCAGGATGCCCCCGGTGCGTGCCCGATCCAGGAACGGGGCCAGCACTTCGCGCTCCTGCTCGACGCTCATGTTCTGGCGTCGGCGCCCACCGCGCGCCTGGCGCTGGCCGTCGCCGACGATCTCGCCGGCCAGGAAGCGGTTGCGCAGCCGACACGTCCATGGCACCGAGCGGCCAATCGCACGCGCGGTCTGCTCCATGCTCAAGCCGTAATCCAGCGGCAGCACCACGGCTTGCGCCTGTCGCAATTGCTCAATCGTGTGCGCTTGCGCCAACACTTCGCGCGCCCACTCCAAGTTGTCCGCACCCCTCGCAGTTCTCGCCATGTCCATCTCCTTGAAGAAATCGTGACATGGATATTATTTATCTAATGAACTGGAAATGGAATAAGAAGTGCCACGTTCGCTCGACTCAGTGGTTCGCTCTCGTTCATATAAGCAGTCATCATGGTTCTTCGCCGCGTCTTTTTTGCTTCTGTTCTGTTGCTCGTCAGCGCAGCCTCGCACGCGATGGAAATCAAGCCCTTCACCGCCGCACTGCTGGCGCAGGCCCAGGCCAGCAACCAGCCGGTTGCTCTGCATTTCCATGCCGACTGGTGCCCGACCTGCCGCGCGCAGGAAAAAGTCTTGCAGTCCCTCAAGAGCGAACCGGGTCTGGACCTGACGGTGATGGTCGTCAACTACGACACCGAGAAGGAACTCAAGAAGCGCTTCAATGTGCGTGCCCAGTCCACCTTCGTGGTGCTGCGCGGGCATCAGGAGTGGGCGCGTCTGGTGGGTGACACCGACCCCGCCTCCATCCGCACCGCGTTCAAGTCCGCACCCTGAGCGGGACGAACGCATGTCTGCCCTGGTATCGCTTCCACAACTGGGTTTTAGCCTGGCCGCTGGCGGGCTGACGACGCTGTCGCCCTGCGTCTTTCCCATGCTCCCCCTGGTGGTCGGCGGTGCGCTGCAGGGCAACCGGCTGGGGCCGGTGGCCATGGGCCTGGGCATGGTGTTCTCGTTCGCCGGCATCGGCATGGTGCACGGTGCGCTCGGGCCAGCGCTGGGGATCGACGGTGACTCGGTGCGCATCGCGGGTGCGGCCATGCTGATCGCCTTTGCGGTGGTGATGCTGGTGCCTGCGCTGGGCGAGCGCCTCGCGCGCTGGATGTTGCCGCTGGCCAATTCGGCCCATGCCGCTTCGTCGGGGATTCAGGGCGGTTCGCTCACTGGCGCCTTTCTGCTCGGAGGCGTTCTGGGACTGGTCTGGAGCCCTTGCTCGGGTCCCTTGCTCGGCTCGGCGCTCACGCTGGTGGCGAGTGAAGGCGGCCTGGCACGGGGCGGGCTGATCCTGGGTGTCTTTGGCCTGGGGGCGGCCATTCCCCTGGTGGCCGTGGCTTACGCCTCGCGCAGCAGCTTCAACCACGTGCGCGACTGGGTGATGGCGCGCATCGAGCGCGTGCGCCACGCCTTCGCCGTGCTGCTGGGCTTGTTGGGAGTGGCCATCCTGATGGGATGGGACAAACGCCTCGAAGCTTTGTTCGTCCAGTGGATGCCCGACGCCTGGGTCAATCTCACGGTGGGCATCTGACCGTTTCATCCACCACGGGTTCTACAGCGAGCCCTCCATTTCAAGGATATTCCCATGCACAGCATGTTCAAGACCCGTCCGCTGGTCGGCGCCTCAGCGCTGCTGCTGGCCGCTTGCGGCACCGTCGAGCCGCAGAAGCCGCTGGCGCTGCCCACGGCGCCTGCACCGGTGTCGTACGACGGGCACGTGGCCGGCGAAGCGACCGACTACGTTTTCGTGCTGGTACCCGACAGCAACCCGAGCACGCCGGGGCTGGCCATGAGGGCGGGCGAGTCGCTGCACCTGGCGCTGTCTCCGGCGTTCAATCGCAACGCCTCGGTGCCCATCGTCTCTGACCGCGACACCAGCCTGGTGCTGACCAAGGGTTGGCCGCAGGGTGCCGTGCCGCTGGCCGGGCAGTACCGCGTCGACTTTGTCGAGAAGGACCATGCCCTCACCGTCACCGCGCTCCAAGACATCGCGGCCGACGGCGGCAACGCGCCGGGCATCAAAATCATTCATTTGCGGGGTCGCAGCTTCACCAACCCTGCGACAGGCGGCTACCCGGTGACGGTGGCACACCGATCTGCCGAGGGGAAGGTGCTGGCCGTGTGGCAAGGCGGCATGCGGGTGCAGGAGGAGATGCTGGAGGCCCGGCTGGCGCCGACCAATTTCCACGTGCCACCGGGCAGCAACACCGACTTCCAGACGGTGGCGACCGGTCAGGCCGCACCCATGCACCTGGGCTTGCTGCTCTGGGGGGCCGACGGCGCACTGCTCAACGGTGTGGGCGTGGCCCCGCGCGACATCAATCGATTCCCACGCTATACCGGCGGCCTGCTGGTTCAGGACAGCAATGGCGACAAGCGCCTGGACCCGGCGGCGGACACGGTGGTGGGCGGCATCATCGGCGCGGCCCCGCAGGGTGCCACGGGCCAGGCGGCCACCAGCCCGCTGGGTGCCGATGGTAACCCGGTGCTCTCGGGTCAGGTGCTGCGCAGCGACCGCTTTCCGCCGGCAGCGGGTGGCGGCAAACCCAACCCGGGTCTGCTCGCGATCCAGTTCCGCGCTGGCAGCCTGCGGGGCCTGTACCGGCCCACGGTCGAGCTGCTCAAGGGCAACAGTTACCAGTTCACGATCGAGGCCCGCTGAGGCGCTGCGGTTGATCAGAGCCCGCGCCGGGTCGCTTCGGTCTGCAAGGCATCGAGATCGGCGGCCCAGTCCATGCGGAACTGGCTGAGCACTTCGAGGCGGTGGTTGTTCAATGCGTCCGCGAGCGTTCCGTGCTTCTCCAGGCGGGCGTCCCGGCGCTGCAGCAGGTCGGCAATCAAGGGGCGGTACATCGCCAGAAAGTGACCCAGCCAGGCGCAGGCGTTTTCATGCCCGGGCACCGGGCCTGGCCGGCAACGGTCCAGGCAGGCCAGGGTGAGCGCGGCATCGAACCAGTGGCCCTCGGTGACCCACTGGTTGGTGGTGAAGAGCTTCACGGGCAGGCCCCGGGCGTCGAGCGCGATGGCCAGCATGTGGGTTGGCGCGTGGCGCTTCCAGACCTTTCGGCCTTGTGTGTGTCGGCTGCGGCGGCCGGAGGCGTTGGCGTGCCAGAACACATGCAGGTGCCCGTGTTCGTCACCATGGGTGCGGTGCGCGTGGTAATCGAACTGGGTCCCGCTGCCCAGGTCGATCACGTCGGCCGGCGGGTAGTGTTCGTATTCCACCACCTCGGCGCCTTGCACCCAGCTTTGCAGCAGGGAGCCGGAGGTTTCCGTCGCGGTGGTGAAGGCCTCCACACTGGCCTGGCCGTGGTGCAGGGCGGCACCCAGTTCGTTCAAGGAGGCGGAGCGCCAGTGTCGGCGCAGCGTGGCGGATGCGGGCATGGAAACGGATCGGTGAAGCGAGCCCGGAGCAGGGCGCTGCTCCGGGTTCGCGTGAGCCAGATGGAGCGTTTACTTCTTCGGTGCGCAGGCGCCGCACTTGGCCTTGCAGGCGCTGCACTTGGACATCATCTTGGAGGGTCCGCATTTGGCGCCGCAAGCGCGGCAGGCCATGGCGCAGCCTCCCAGGGCGGCGGTGGTGACAACGGCCGCAGCCAGGCTCAGGGACAGGCGGGATGAAAGTGACGACATGGTGGTTCTCCAGTGAGGTGACAAAAAGCCAGTGACCTGCGCGCGGCCGAATGCACGCGCGCCGTCCTTGGTGGGGTTTGGTCGTTCACCGAGGCCAGATCGTTACAGCGGTCGATGTAAGTTGCAGCCCATGCGCAACGACCAAGCGCCATGTGGCTGAGTTTTGTGCTGGTTTTCCTCATTGGTTTTGCGGCTCACCGCGCCAGCCTGTGCACAGTGCGCGCTGTGATGCAGTGGATGGAACAACGCAAATCCAGCTTGCTGGTCAGTTTTTTCTACGCGTCGCTCTGGGCCAGTCTGGCCACGGGGCTTTTTGCATGAGCTGGGGTGTCGATTTCTGGACGCCCCGTGCTCGCCAGCGACTGGCTTCTCAGTGTGAGCGGGGGTATGTTGTTCGGCATGGGCGCAGCGTTGAACGGCGGATGTTCCTTGTCCACGCTGCAGCGGCTGGCGGATGGCGAAATCCGACTGTTCACCACGCTGGTGTTCTTTGTGATGGGCAGCCTCGGGGTGACGTGGCTGCAATCGCTCGGCACGGTGCCCTGGCCGCATGTCGAAGCGCTCTGGTGGAACGCCATAGGCCCAGGCATCCGGACTGTGCTGATATTGGTCCTGCTGGTGTGGGCGGTGTGGCAACTCGCCGTGCTCTGGCGCTGCAGAGACCGCCAACAGCGCCCGGACCAGTGGCTCCTGGCGCCCAGGTACCGCCTCTCCCTGGCCGCGATGGTGCTGGGCCTCTGCAGCGGGCTGCTGTTCCTTATGGAAGGGGCATGGACCTACACCAACTACCTTCGCGAGCTGGGTGTTTCATGGGTGACCGAAACGAACGCGCCAAGGTGGCATCGCCTGGCGCTGGTTGCCTGCCTGTTTGTGGGCATGGTGGTTTCGTCGGTACAGCGCGGCCAGTTCGAGTGGCGGGGTACGCAGTCCCTGATCAGCTGGCGCAACATGCTGGGTGGTGGCCTCATGGGCATCGGTGGCGCCCTGGTACCTGGGGGCAACGACACCGTGTTACTGGTGCTGATGCCGACGCTGTCGCCGCAGGCGCTTGCGAGCTTTGGAGTGATGTTGCTGGGTATCTATGTGGTGATCAAACTGATGCGGGTGATCAGTGGCTAGTGGGGTGTTCGGCGCTCCTGTTTCATCGCCCACCGCCGGCTGTCACCGCCCAGCCCGCTGCTGGCCACCAGTACGGTACCGCGCCCGTAGCGCCGGTTGAGCACGTCCAGCGCACCCATCAACTCGCCCTTGTCCGCTCCTCTGCCGGCTGGCTCCGGCTCCAGACTGAGCTCGCCTTGCTGTACCGAATCGGGCTGAAGGTCGAGCAGCATCACCCCGGCCTTGGCGTAAAGAAAGACTGGCCGGTAGATGCAAACCAGGCCCGCCACAGCGGCTTCAACAAGCTGAGAGCTGTTCCCTGTGGGCTGTCGCAGCGGTGTCACGATGGACCGGCTGTACTGCGGGTCTGACCGAAAGGGGCTGGTGCGCACAAAGACGAGAACCATGCCGTGCATGGCCGCTCTGGCGGCGCAGCTTCTCTGCGGCGCGGCTGGTAAATACGCTGACCGCTTCACGCAGGTCAGACGGCGCGGTCACGGGGTGACCGAATGAGCGGGTGCATGCGATTTCATGCTTGTCGGGTGCCAATGCAATAGACCACGCTTGACAAGCTTGCATGCAACCGCTAAAGTAAAAACAGCTAGTCGCCCATCGACATGATGGCAGTGCCAGCCTTATAAGATCGTGGTAGATCTGCATATCACCAGTTGATTGCTGGTGAGATCTTTGCAGGTTGACTACAAAGGACCGTTCACGACGATCCTTTTCATACCCTAGGTGCGTCCGCACACGAATTCAATCTGGCCTCATCAAGTGCGCTTGATGAAGATCGCTTGCGCAATAGTATTTCGCGTATCAATCGCACATTCAGTCCTCCTGCATGTGCATCACCGGTGAAGCCGGACTCATTCCAAGATTTTTGATCACGCCTGCCTGCCGGTGGTGTGTTGCACGCGCGCGTTCTTATTTGCGCTTACCTATCCGGCAGGTACACGGTTATGCCGCCGAGCGTGTAATTTAGAAAGGCGGAGACAATTATTAATGACCAATGAATAAAGCGAGCGGAACTACATTTCTTTTGGCCGAAGGTGTCCAAATCGGCGATGGTCGTCCACTTTACTCGTGGGCGCAGGTTAATTTGGGTGTTGAACTCCATGGAGTTATTTCATCAGTCGATGGGAGGCGATTCCTTGAAGCCGACATTAATCAACCCAAGCTCAAGGAGTCGGGAGTGCTGGCGACGAGCTTGGCGCGCATGATAGAAAAAGCATTTTCTATTAATGATCTCTCGGTTCAGTCCCGGATTCGATATGTTGAATGCGGAGCTGAGAAGGTAATGTTACAAATTCACCTTATGGTTGAGGGTCAGAAATGCCCTGATCAAGCGAGACTAATTGAGGTTTTTGGAGGGTTTTCCGATAGGTTGGTTATGACTGCAGATATGTACAAGGAAAAATTAGATCTGTCAATTGATGAGATCGACAGTTCACTTGTGCGTCAGGCAGCAGATGAATTTCTTCGTGCTTGTGGTGGTAAACCAATCAGCCGATCGATGCAACTAGTGGTCGATGAAACGCCGGTCGCAACCTTGGCTGGTATCTGGCGGCCGGGCCCGAAACTTGAATTGATCGCCCCTGAAGTTGTGGTTCTGGAGGCTATGTACGATGGCCGCCGCCTGAGGGCGCGGACTCTGTTTGTTTTGGTGATGTCCCCACGCGCGAAATCAATTGAAATCTACTATGACGAAGAAAAATTTGATACCCCGCTTCGCGGCCTGAGTGAAGACAAGCATGTGATGTTGTCATTAACTGTGCGCGCTACATCCAGCGATAGCCAGCAGATCCGTTATGAGCTGTTGTCTTTTGAGCGCATCAAGGCTCCTTCAGAGTTGATGCTGGCTTGACTCAAAGTGAAAGCGAGCCACACTAGAAGAAACTCATAGTTGTCCTTCAGAGTCGGGGTGGCTGCATTGATCACCACAGCCACCCTGCTTGGATGGATCACGGCAGGGCGTTTGCTGAACTTCTCGATGGCCAGATCGACTTGAATGATTTTTTTCCCTTCTGCCGAATGGGTATCCTTGAGCTTTTCGAAGCCATACGTTTTCGCCCAATCCAAGGTTTTCGGATCTATTTTTTTTGGACGATAAACGTCGATGTGATTTCCGTGAAGACCCGTCCATTGAATAAACTCTCGAAGCTGGATGAAATGATCCTCTGACCAGAGTAGCAGCTGGCGGGAGTTGCCAATTTGTTGGCTTGGTTTGCTGTTGCGAGGGTTGAGGCTGATGGTTGATTCTGCGCGCGCTTGGGTGAAATCAATCAAAGGTTGCCATCGGTAGTGTGGAATCCTCCCTAGCAATGCCAACGGCCACTTGATGCTTGAGAGTGGGTTATCACCCTCAGTGTCCTTAGATTGACGTTGTCCTATTTCTGCAAGAGACGCTTCTATGCTTTGCCCGTCGTTTGGCGATATGTGACTCAAGTCAATGGCTGCACGTGATGGATAGCCTTGTGCTCTAAGCCTGCAGTACTTCAGAACTTTAGAGGGTGTGCAGGTCGCGTACTTTGGTGCTGGGTCGATCGGCGTCAGTTGAAATACGTTTGGCACAATGATCCACTTGTCCAGATCGATTGCGCTGCGTATCGTGCGTAGTGCTATCTTTTGGAATCGATCTGATTTGTGTTCAGAAACACAATTGGACGCCCAATCAAAGTGAACATGCAGATAGCTGCCAAAGGTTGTGCTGTGCGAAGCGTGCCCTAGCAATCGCGCGACACCCCACGAACTTCTCCTTGTGGCTCTGTCCGTTGATAGAACAGTGAGTTTTGCAGACCGCTCTATCTCTGCGTTTTGGTTGTGATGATTCCCCCATGGATTGTTTTGGCTCTCCAGCACAAGATATTGAAATGCCCGGTTAGCGAATGAGTGTCGAGCATGATGTAGGGTGGTTTTTCCATTTTTGGTTGCGGCACGAAGTGACGCTAATATCCGTGCGCGGATCGGCTGAATCTCGCTCGCCTGTCTGTGATTATGTTCGTCAAAAAAGAGCGGGACTGTTTGATCATTTCCAGTCTCGGTGACCCAGTGACCGTTCCAGCAGCGAATGATCATCTCCTCGTGATCGGTCAAGCGTTCCAGCAGAGGCACTTGTCGTTGTGATCCACGTGTTTTCAACTGTCTGTGCTTGCCCGTGACCAGTACGACCACAGCGCTTGCGAGGTTCACCCAGTCTGTGTGACGCAGCCCAATCGCTTCTCCTCCCCGGAGGCCGAAACGGTAGGCGAGCAGCAATATAAAGGCGTCACGAACAGATCTAACGTCATCAGTGAAGGTATCAGGGCAAAGAAGTCGCAGTGCCTGCAAATACTCCTGTTCACAAATGGTGCCCGGGTTTGACAGGCTGCTGACGACGCCCTCACCAATTTCAGCCCAGTCAGGCGACTCCAACCCAAATCGTGCCGATGCAAATCGGTGAAACTCCTCCAAGCGCTGCAGGACATATTTTTCATTGCGTCGCCCCTTCTGCTCCGCTGATTTGTTGTGATCCTGTTCGTTGGAATCAGTGGTCTCGCTGCCCTTAGATCCATCGAGCACGCTTCGATACAGATCGGTCAACTCATCGCCATCCAAGTCGGCCAGATCCAGGCTGTGGCCAAAGGACACGAAGCCATGCGACAAAGTGTCTAGGTAACGTTTGATCGACGCAGCGTCAAGATACCCCTTTCGGTAGGGTCGGTAGAGCAGATGCAGAACCCAGGTGCCCAGCGCGTACACAGTCACACTTACGGAGGGATCCGGTTTCCTCAAAACTCGTTCAACGGCGGAACGTGCGTCTCGCCGCGCCGCCGTATCGGTATTGGTTCTGGTGTTCCGCGTGACCCCGCCTTCAGCCGTCTTCTGATTGCGCGTCCTGCTGGCCAGGTAATCAGTCAACACTGATCTGATCTCACCGAGAAAAGACCGGTTTGCGATCTTGCTTTTCTCTCGATTTCGCAGACTGACCACGCCGATCGCTAAGCGTGGCGACACCATCTCTTCATCTTTAACGATGACTGCCTCGGGTTCTTCGTCGTCTTCGGTGCTTGGGTCGGTTCGCGCTTGCCCAGTTATTACACGGATCCATTCACGCGATGGCAAGGCTGCGGCCTTCTGCGTCCCTGCGAGCACGCCTGCGACGACACCCGGGAACTTGAATGCGTTTTCTTGTCGCACGTCTTTGGACAGTGAGCGCAGCAGCCCAAAGAGCGTAGCTTTCTCAAGCCGTTGAACCCCTATCGCCTCGGCAACCCCATCAAGGTTGGTTGGGAGGGGGGCCGTCTTCTCTAGGCGCTTGCCTGCCGAAAGAGCAAGGTCGGCATACCTCGCTGATCTGGAAGGCAAGACGAATCGTTGCACTGGTGCGTTGTCCACCCTGTCCAGCCATTCGGAGTATTCAATGTACGCGCACCCCTTGAACAGCACCAGTCGGATACAACTTGTATCAGCCGAAGCAAGGCCTTCCACAACATTGTCAGCACCGACGTTCCCATAGAGGCAAAGGTCTAGGGCAGCCAGCTGGGCTGCCAAACTTTTGCTAACAGGCCAAGACAGTTTCGAAAATACCTGGTCCAGCGCCCCTCGCGCTGTATCTAGGCGTTTGGTGGCTCCGATGACGTTCGGCAGAAAAACGCTCTGCGGCTTGGGCATGCGCGCTATCCACTTACGGAGTCTTGGGCGGCGACCGTGTTCTCGCCATTCCCGCTGTACGAAATCTTCAAATACTTGGTACCGAACCGCCGCATTTGGCTGGCGTAGGTTGTGTTCGTTGAGCAGCATGTTGCGACCCAGCGTCTCCCACTCAGCGGGCGCGATGGAGTCGACGGGCCGTCCATGTTGATTCATCAGTACAACTGAGCCAGTGATCACGTCGAATACTGAGCCACCGGGTTGATGGGTTTTTTGGCTACTCGGTTGTGGATAAGTCTATAGGGTCCGCTGGTTTTCGATCTCCCTTCTGA
>NZ_JBVPZC010000051.1:0-13545 GCF_055702805.1 Hydrogenophaga sp. LT287
AGCTGCGGCGCCACGATCTTGCCGGTCTGGCCCACTTGCCAGTCGTTCGGGGCGTAGCCCGCGTCCACGGCAGCGCGGCTGGCGCCCAGTGCAGCGCCCAGCTTGTCGGCCAGCGGCGTCATCACTTCGTTGAACTTCTCGGCGCTGCCCAGCGCCCGGCCACCGCTGACGATGATCTTGGCGGCGGTGAGTTCGGGGCGGTCGCTCTTGGCGATTTCGCTGCCCAGGAAGGTGCTCTTGCCGCTGTCGGCTTGTGCCGCTGCGGTTTCCACGGCGGCGCTGCCACCGGTGGCGGCGGCCGGGTCAAAGCCCGTGGTGCGCACGGTGATGACCTTGGTCGCATCCAGGCTCTGCACCGTGGCCATGGCGTTGCCAGCGTAAATCGGGCGTTCAAACGTGTCGGCAGCAATCACCTTGGTGATGTCGCTGATCTGGCCCACGTCGAGCTTGGCGGCCACGCGCGGGGCGATGTTTTTGCCGCTGGCCGTGGCCGGGAACAGGATGTGGCTGTAGTTGGCGGCGATGGCCAGCACCTGAGCGGCCATGTTTTCGGCCAGGCCGTGGGCCAGGTACTCGGCGTCGGCATGGATGACTTTGGACACGCCGGCGATCTGGGCGGCTGCTGCGGCAGCGCCTGCGGCGTTGTGCCCGGCGATGAGCACGTGCACGTCACCCCCGCAGGCTGCGGCGGCGGTCACGGTGTTGAGCGTGGCGCCTTTGACGGCGGCGTTGTCGTGTTCGGCAATAACGAGTGCGGTCATGTTGTTGGTCCTCAGATCACTTTAGCTTCGTTCTTGAGCTTGTCCACCAGGGCGGCCACGTCGGCCACCTTGATACCGGCACCGCGCTTGGGCGGCTCGCTGACCGTCAGGGTCTTGATGCGTGGGCTCACGTCCACACCCAGGTCTTCGGGCTTGACGATGTCCATCTGCTTTTTCTTGGCCTTCATGATGTTGGGCAGCGTCACGTAGCGCGGCTCGTTCAGGCGCAAATCCGTGGTGACGATGGCGGGCAGGCTCAGCGCCAGCGTTTCCAGGCCGCCGTCCACTTCGCGGGTCACATGCACTTTGCCGTCCACCACTTCAACTTTGCTGGCGAAGGTGCCCTGGGGCAAATCAGCCAGCGCCGCCAGCATCTGGCCGGTCTGGTTGCAGTCGTCGTCAATGGCTTGCTTGCCCAGAATCACCAGGCCGGGCTGTTCTTTGTCCATCAGCGCCTTGAGCAGCTTGGCCACGGCCAGTGGCTGCAGTTCTTCGGCGGTTTCCACCAGGATGGCGCGGTCGGCGCCAATGGCCATGGCCGTGCGCAGGGTTTCCTGGCACTGCGTCACGCCGCAAGACACGGCGATCACTTCGGTGGCCACGCCCTTTTCCTTCAGGCGCACCGCCTCTTCCACGGCGATCTCGTCAAACGGGTTCATGCTCATCTTGACGTTGGCAATGTCCACACCGCTGCCGTCGCTCTTGACGCGCACCTTGACGTTGTAGTCCACCACGCGTTTGACGGGGACGAGGATCTTCATGGGTATCTCCTGTGTATGGGATCGCAACGGGGTTCTGAACGACTTCAAGCTTGTGGAAGGCCGGTTTTCGCTTTCCAGCGTGTCATGAGTTCGGGCAGTTTCTTCAGCATCGCCTGGTGCTCGCGAGCCTTCACATGGCCGTAGCCCCGCACCTGCTGAGGCAGGCGGGCGAGCGCCAGCACCTCTTGAAGGTTGTCGCGGCCCAGGCCTTGAAGCAGACCATTCACCAGCGCTTCAAAGTCTTGAACGGCCGCGCGCTCTTCGCGCCGCTCCTTGGTCCAGCCAAACGGATCGAAAGCGGTACCGCGCAGGAATCGCATGCGGGCCAGCAGGACAAAAGCCGTTTGCACCCACGCGCCATAGCGCTGTTTCACCGGGCGACCTTGGGCATCGCGGCGCGCGAACAGCGGCGGCGCCAGGTAGTAGCTGAGCTTGAAATTTCCTTCGAAGCGCTCTTGCAACCGAGCATGGAAATCGCTGTCGGCATGCAAGCGGGCCACCTCGTATTCATCTTTGTAGGCCATCAGCTTATAAAGGCTCACCGCGACCTCGCGCGCCAGCCGATCCCCGCCCACGCTGGCTTTTTCGGCCTCGGCAACCCGTTGAACAAACTTCACGTAATGCCGGGCATAGCGGGCATTCTGGTAGCCGGTGAGCCGCTCGGTGCGGTCTGACATGAGCTTGGCCAGCGTGTCCGCCTTCGGCGGCATGAGCATGACCTTTTCATCGGAGGGCAGCCCCGCTGCGCGGCGCACCACCGCCAGATCCACCGCCGCCTGACGCCCCCAGGCAAACGCGGCCCGGTTCATGCCCACAGCGGCGCCGTTGAGTTCAATGGCGCGCAACAACGAAGCCTCCTTCAGCGGAACCCAGCCCTTTTGCCAGGCAAAGCCCAACAGGAATACATTGGTGGCCACCGCGTCGCCCATCAGGGCGACCGCAAGGCGCGAAGCTTCGAAGGCATCGACCTCCTCCGCCGCCGAACGGACACGCTCCAGCATCGCCTCGGGCGGGGCCTGCCAGTCGGGATCGCGGGTGAAGCTGCCCGTGGGGGCCACATCGGTGTTCATCACCGCATGGGTGCGCCCTGCGGCCATGGACGCGAGGGCATCCCCCGCGGCGGCCACCATCAGGTCGCAGCCGAGCACCACATCCGCCTGACCACGGGCCACCCTTGCTGCGTGCAGTTGGGCCGGATCGGCCGCAAGCCGCACATGGGACATCACCGCCCCGCCCTTCTGCGCCAGGCCCGCCATGTCCAGCACCAGCACGCCCTTTCCTTCCAGGTGCGCCGCCATGCCCATGAGCGCCCCGATGGTCACCACCCCGGTGCCACCGACCCCCGCCACCAGGATGTTCCAGGGGCGTTCGAGCTCAAGCCAGGCCGGCTCTGGAAGATCGGTGGGCGGCACCACGCGCTCACGCTGGGGCTTTCGCAACTCCGCCCCTTCAAGAACCACAAAGCTGGGACAAAACCCGCGCACACAGGAGAAGTCTTTGTTGCAGCCGCTCTGGTCGATCTGCCGTTTCCGGCCCAGCGGTGTTTCCAGAGGAAGGATGGAGACACAGTTGGACTGCACACCGCAGTCGCCGCAGCCTTCGCACACGGCTTCGTTGATGACCACCCGGCTTGCCGGATCGGCCAAGGTCTTCTTCTTGCGCCGACGCCGCTTCTCGGCCGCACAGGTCTGGGCGTACACGATCACCGACACCCCTTTGACTTCGCGCAACTGCCGCTGCAGCGCATCCATGGTGTCCCGGTGCGACACCTTGACGCCTTGGGGGAAGTCGTCCAGCGACTGAAATAGATCGGGTTCATCGCTCACCAGGTGCAGTTCCTTCACACCTTCGGCAGCCAACTGCCTCAACAACTGGGGCACCGAAGGTGCGCCTTCGACCGGCTGCCCGCCCGTCATGGCCACGGCGTCGTTGACCAGCAATTTGTATGTGATGTTCACTCCGGCGGCCACCGAGGCCCGGATGGCCAGAGACCCCGAATGCATGTAGGTGCCGTCGCCCAGGTTGGCGAACACATGCGGCGTGTCGGTGTAGGGCGCCTGCCCGATCCACGGCACCCCTTCGCCCCCCATCTGGCTGAACGTCTCCGTCCGTCGGTCCATCCACATGGACATGTAGTGGCAGCCGATGCCCGCGAGCGCACGCGAGCCCTCGGGCACCTGGGTGCTGGTGTTGTGCGGACAGCCGGAGCAGAAATACGGAAGCCGCTGTTGCATAGAGGCATCTGCCTTGGTCAGGGTCGTGGCCACCGCATGGCGCTCGATCCACCCTTGCACCGATGCCGGAAGCGCGTCATGCCCGAACACCTTGGCCATGCGTGCGGCCATCACATCGGCGATACCAGCGGGTGTTAGCTCACCGTTGGGCGACAGCAAAATGCCGCTGCTGGGCACCTGAACCCACTCGCCCGATTCATCGTATTTGCCGACCACGCGAGGGCGGTGGGGTTCGTTGTAGAGGTGCTCCTTGATCTGGTATTCCAGCACCTGGCGCTTTTCCTCCACCACCAAGATCTCGTCGAGACCCCGCGCGAACTCGACCACGCAGGTCGGCTCCAGCGGCCAGACCACGCCGATCTTGAGCAACCGCAGACCCAGCGCCTGCGCCGCCGCTTCATCCAGGCCAAGCAGCGACAAGGCCTCGCGCACATCCAGGTAGCTCTTGCCGGTGGTGCAGATGCCCAGACGGGCCTCGGGGGCCACCCAGTCTTGGCGGTTGAGCTTGTTCAGCCGCACGTATTCGAGCAGGGCATACAGGCGCTCGCGCTGCAGCCGGTTCTCCTGCTCCAGCGGAGGGTCTGGCCAGCGTATCGAAAAACCGTCAGCGGGGATCGGATAGGACTGGGGAATCTGGATCTCGACCGACATCGGGTCGATGTCGAAAGACGACGAAGACTCGACCGTGTCGCTGATCACTTTGAAGCCCACCCAGCACCCCGAATAGCGCGACATGGCGTAACCGTGAAGTCCGAATTCGATGAACTCATTCACACCCGACGGGTGCAACACCGGGATCATGGCGGCGATGAATGCGTGCTCGCTCTGGTGCGGCAGGCTGGATGACTTGCACGCATGGTCGTCTCCCGCCACCAGCAAGACGCCCCCGTGTTGGGCACCGCCCGCGATGTTGCCGTGTTTGAAAACGTCACCGCTGCGGTCCACGCCCGGTCCCTTGCCATACCAGAGGGCAAACACACCATCGACCCGCGCCTTCGGATCCAGGCTCACCATCTGCGTGCCCCAGACCGATGTGGCCGCCAGCTCTTCGTTCAGCCCGGGTTGAAAGCGCACCTTGTGCTGTTCCAGCAGCGTCCGGTTCTTCCAGAGTTCTTGATCGACCGCGCCCAGTGGGGAGCCGCGGTAGCCGGAGACAAAGCCTTCTGTGTTGAGACCGGCGGCCTCGTCTCGGGCCTTCTGCGCCAGCAGCAAGCGAACCAGCGCTTGCGTGCCGTTCATGTAGACCCGGCCGGCGGGCAGCTCGTATTTGTCGGAGAGGGCAACGGAATGGGTCATGCGTGGGTGTCTGCCGCTCGCGCAGCACATTTAGTTGTACAGTTATTTATATTTTGTTCATAATAAATGGCATAGTCGAATTCAATTTTTGAACTTCACATATTGGCTTTCCCAATGTCTGCCGGCCTTCCCGCCCTGCCCCGCTTCACGCTGCGCCAGCTGCACTACTTTGTGGCCGTGGCCCGCTGCGGGCAAATCTCGGCGGCCGCCAACGAAATTGGCCTGTCGCAGTCGGCCATGACACTGGCGATCGCCGACCTGGAACATGCCATGGGCACGGCATTGTTGGCGCGAGGGCGGCAGGGCGTCACGCTCACCCTGCAGGGGCAAAGCTTCCTGCAGCACGCCGAATCCGTCTTGAGCATGGCCAACGAGGCCGCTCAATTTCCCTTTCGCGGACGCGACCTCGAAGGAAGGCTGGAACTGGCTGCCACCTACACCGTCCTGGGCTACTTCCTGTTGCCCGCCCTCGCGCGCTTTCGAGAGCTTTACCCGCGCATCGAACTCTCACTGGTGGAGCTGCCGCGCAAGGACATCGAAGCCAGGCTGGTGAGTGGACAGCTGGACATGGGCGCGGTTCTGCTGTCCAACCTGGAAGCGCCCGAGCGCTTGGAAACCCGGGTACTGGGGCGGTCCCGACGCCAGCTCTGGATGGCCGCGAACCATGATTTGGCGGGCCGTGGCAGCGTGAGTTTTGAGGAATTGGCGACGCTCCCCTACATCCTGCCCACGGTGGATGAAGGTGACCGAAATGCGCTCCGCTACTGGGCCGACGCCGGGCACACGCCCCGCAAGGTCGTACGGACCTCTTCCATGGAAGCGTTGCGGGAGATGGTCGCACTCAATCTGGGGGTGACCATCCTGTCAGACATGGTGTTCCGACCCTGGTCCCTGGACGGGCGGCGCATCCACGCCGTCCCCATGGACGCGCGGCTACCCGTCATGGAAGTCGGACTGGCTTGGTCTTCGAGCACCCCACTCAGCCCTTGCGCAGCGGCGCTGGAGCAGTTCCTGGGTCGTTCGTTCGCCAGCGGAATGTTGACGGCGGGAAAACATTAATGTGAACAGTTTTATGTTTTCTGCCTACAATAATTAAAGCATCCAGCACAACCAGGAGACAACATGCACATCGATCTGAGCAACAAGCGCGTCATCGTGACGGGCGCTTCCCGCGGCATTGGCCGCGCCATCGCCAAGGCCTTCGCGCAGGAAGGCGCCCGCGTTGCGGTCTGCGCCCGCACACAGGCCGACATCGAGGCGGTGGGCGCCGAACTGGCGGCGACCGCACAGGCCGTCATTGCGCGCGCCGTGGACGTCACCGACACCGCTGGCGTGAAAGCTTTTGTGGATGAGGTTGCAGCCGCCTGGGGCGGCGTGGACGTGTTGATCAACAACGCCGGCCAGGGCCGTGGCGGCAACCTGGACACACTCACGCCCGAGCAGATCCTGGAACACGCGAACGTGCTGCAGATGGGCCACTTCCGCTTCATCCAGGCGGTGGTTCCCCACATGCGCAAACAGCGCTGGGGGCGCATTGTCGAAATCAACGCGCTGGCCGGCACGCAGATCACCCCCGATGGCATTCCGTCCGTGGTGAACCGTGCGGGCTGCATCGCGATGTCGAAGTCCTTGGGCATGTCACTGCCGAAAGACAATATTCTGGTCAACACCCTCAACATGGGCTGGATCGACACCGGGCAGTGGGACCGCCACTACCGCGAAATGCCGGTCGGCACGCCGCGTGAAGAGTTCGATGCCATGGTCCTGAAGGTGGTGCCCCTGGGGCGCTTCGGGAAACCGGAAGATGTGGCCGGCATGGCCTTGTTCCTGTCGAGCGACTACGCCAGTTTCATCAGCGCGGCATCGATCGACATCGCAGGCGGCATGGGTGGGCAGATCGCTTACTACCCCACCCTCAAAAGGGACTTTGGCGCCGCCATGGCGCAGCGCTACCCCACGCAAGACACCCAAGCCTGAGGGGTCTTCACATGAGTGAAAAAACACGCCCCCTGGCAGGCAAGGTGGCCGTGATCACGGGCGCATCGTCCGGCATCGGCGAAGCCATTGCCCACGAACTCAGTGCGGCTGGCTGCCGTTTGGTGGTGACCGCGCGGCGCGCCCAACGCTTGCATGCGCTGTGCGCCAGGCTGTCCGGCCCTGCCGTGCCACTGAGCGCAAAGATTGACGATCCAGCCACGGCCCAGGCGTTGCTGGAGACCGCCCATGAAAACTACGGCCGTGCCGACATTCTGATCAACAACGCAGGCATGCTGGTGAGTGGCCCGCTGGAGACCATCGACCTCGATGGACTGATGCAGATGACACGGACCAACTACGACGCCGTCGTGCGGACCTCCTATGTGTTCGCGCGTGCGTTCAAACAGCAGGCCGCTGGCTCCATCATCAATGTGTCCAGCGTGGGTGCCTACCTGAGCCATTCGTCCATGGGGGTGTACGCCGGCTTGAAGCAGGCTGTGGAGATATTCAGCACAGCCCTTCGCGTTGAGCTCAAGGGCAGCGGTGTTCGCGTGGGCACCATCGCGCCCGGTACCACAGACACCGAAATCTTTGATCGGTTGCGGGCCTCAGGTCAACCGGTGCGGGCCGACCAGACCCCTGCATTGCAACCGCTGGATGTGGCGTCTTCCGTTCGCTACATGCTGGAACAGCCGGCGCACGCAAACGTGGCTCGCCTGCTGTTGGTGTCGTCTGCAGAATCGGTCTGAAGACACCGCAACAGCCCTTGAGGAACCGACCGCCAAAGAGGCAGAACCTCTTGAACTGGCGCCCAAGGCGCCAGTTGCAGTTCAATTCCGCTGCTTGTACTGGGCCAGCTGCTCTGGCTCCATGAGCTCTTCGGGTGTGCGTACGCTCGGGCCAAGAATCGGACCCACCACCTCGTGTCCCCAAGTGCTCAGTTTCTCGGGATTGAGCTCAAAACCATCGTCGTGCCAGGGCTCCAGTTCGGTGATGGTTTCAAACGCAAAACCACCCGGAGAGAAATGGTAGAAGGAGGCATGCGGGTCCTGCGAATGCTGGCCGAGCGTCATCATCATCGGGATTGCGCGCTGCTTGACGATGTCGTAGGTTTCACCGACATCGCGCAGGCTGCTCACAAACAGTCCCACGTGCTGGACGCCCATTTTTCCGGGCCCATAACCATACGCAATGTCGTGGCTGGTGTAGCTGTTCAGCTTGGCGCGGTAAAAAGCCGTCTGGCCTTTGCCAGCGCCAGGACCGTAGTAGTGAAAGCCCATGAGCTTGATGAAGAAGTCCTGCAGCTCGGGCGGCCATTCCGGTGTGATCACCACCAGATGACCAAGCCCCCGGACCCCGGCGACGAAACCCCCGTGAGGACGGCCTGGTATGAAAGAACGGGGCATCCATTTCTGGCCATGAAACATCTCGTGCTGGTAGCCGACCGGATCACGAAAACGACACACACCCTTCACGCCACGCTGTTCACACAGTGCGGCATCACCCATGGTGACCTCCACGCCATGCTCCCGAAACCGGGCGATAGCGGCCTCGAACTCGATCTTCCCCTTCGCCTCCCAACCAATGTAGGCCAAACGGTCGATCTTGCCGGGATGGAAGGCAAACCTGTGGCGCCGATCATCCGTCCGGAAGTACAGCGAATCCGGATCTGAAGCGGGGGATTGCCCGATCTGGAAGCCCATGACCTGGGGTCCGTACTCTCGCCACTCATCGACCTTGGTGGTCTCGAAGCCCAGGTAGCCGATGCCTATGATGTCCATGATGATGTTTTCAAATGAATGACAAAAGCCGATGCACCCGCACACGGGCCATCAGCGACAGCCAGACATGTCGCGAGAGGTCCATGAGATCCCGTCCATGAACATGATCTGGTCCAAGATGGTTTTTTGTTAAACCTGAGCCTCAACGGTGCTGAAGTCCTGTGGAGGTCAAGGCTGAATTTCTTCGAGGACCAGTGCCTCTGCAGGGCAAGCGGCAGCCCCTTCCTTCGCCTCCTCTTCCATCCCCCCAGGGATGATCTCGGAGTCGACAAACACCAAACCGTTCTCGTCCAGCTTGTACACCTCAGGGCAGAGCTGTGCGCACAGCCCGTAGCCACAACAACGGCTGCGATCAACAATCACCCGAAACACTGGGGATTTTTCGTTCGAACTCATGATTTTTTCCTTTCAATGCGGCAAGTCCACCCCGGACTGCACAGACAACATATGCACATTATTCAGCAATGTGTCACTTTTTATCCTAGGGTTCTCCCTAGAAGACACCCCCACGCTTATCTCAGGGTGCTGCACAAGATCTGATCCAGAGACGGCTACACATCAAAAACAGGCAGCGCTCCCTACCGCGGGATGATTCATGACTCCATTCAGAATCCATTTCGCCACTTAGAATGGTCGTCGCAGCAATCCTGATCAGAGATTCTGTGACGTGGCGTTTATCTGACGCCTTTCAAGCTGTCACCCCTTCAACACGCCCCTGTTCAACATGGAATCCGTAGTGACCGAGGACAAAGCAAAGCCGGGCAGAGACCGAACTTTGGTCGATATCCCCAAAAAAGCAAGCCCTGGCCAGGGCGTGATCGTGAAGCCGGTGGTCAACGCCATCGGCATACTCCGATACCTCGCGCACAAAGGGGCACCAGAACGAGCAGCAGACATTGCCAGGCACCTGGAAATCAACCCCAGTACCTGCTTCAACATCCTTCGGACCCTGGTCTCGGAAGACGTGGTCGATTTCAACCCGCTGTCGAAAACGTATTCGGCCGGACTGGGCTTGGCGCGACTGGCCGAGCAACTGGTGACGCAGGGGCAACGCGTGCAGTTGGCGCTGCCATTCATGCGCGAACTCGCCATCGAACGCGGCATCACCGTCACGCTCTGGCGTCGCTTGGGCAATGACAGGATCGTGCTGGTCAGTTCCGAATCCAGTCCCACGGATCTGCACATCTACATGCCGATCGGTCAACGACTCCCCATCCTGATGGGTGCCAGCGGCCGGCTTTTCATTGGACAGATGAACCTGTCGGAAGATGATCTGCGTGCAGAGTTTGCCGGCATTCGATGGGCACGCCCACTTTCGTTCGAAGAGTACCTCGACCAGGTTCATCTAGCCCAACACTGCGGATGGGCTGTAGACGATGGGTATTTTTCCGAAGGCGTGTTGGCCATCGCAGCGCCAGTCTGCGACTCCGCTCAGAACATCGCCTACACGGTTTCGGCGGTCATGATCCGCAGCCAGCACGGCGACACCGAGGCACGGATCAGGGTACTTGGAGAATCACTGAGGGAATTGGGCAAAAGGCTGGAATCCGTCCTGTTCTGAGAACAGGCTTCCGAAGCGCACACATTGACCTCGATGGTCGATGTTTGGCAGCTTCACGGTTTCAGGATGCGACAGGCTCAACCACGCGACCCATCACGACGGTGAAACGCGAGAGGCGAGTGCCACCCCGCAATCACTCTCGGACTTAACGGAATCCTGAAGAGATCACCACCCACAAATCACCCGAGTGCGAAGGAACGTGTGCGTGCGTGTGGTCGACCTGAATGTTCTGAGGGGTCTCGGTCTCTGAGAAATGCCACAGACCAGCGGCCAACAAGGACAGACCCAGAACCATCGTGAAAGTCAAGGATGCAGCGTGCATTTTTGTCTCCATGGCACAGTCCTCAAGAGGCAGGACGATGACGATCTCGGAAAATACCGAGTCACTTTTTTTAAAAGTGTACTAATTTGACCCTCGTTCGTCAAAGCAAAATCGATCCTTTCCGACGCCGTTCGCCCAACTCAAGGGTAAACACCGAGGCTCTGGGGTTCACCGGATCTGATGGCCGAACACGGGGGCACAAGCTGACATGGCCCTCAACTGGTCCGCGGCAACGACGCGGTCCACAGAAGGGCCAGTAGTTTCCTGAAATGCCTTGTGGCACTGGTCTGGAGCCAGGCTTGTTTGCAGCGCCCACCAACGCGAGGGGGAGATCGGGGGTGCCTGAAATTCTGCGTGCGCTTATTCAGCTGCTGAACCGCTGCTCCATCGCTCAGGCCTTGTCAAAGCTCACCCCGTTTGTTGAGCACGTCGTGCACGGAGATGAATTTTCACGGGCTGCAACATGTGCGCCAGCCACCCCCGTCGGACACTCGGGTACTCCCTGCCCGACACGCCCCCTGCAGATGGCCACGAGCCACCCGGAACTCGGGAACTGGCTCCTCAAACCGTTTCTGTTCAGAAATGACGGCAAACAAGGGTCAACCCTAGGGAAGGTCTGCACAACACCCGTTCTCGCGCGCGTTGATGCGCGTGATTTCAGATGACGGCATTTTTCGGCTCACTCGGCTTGTTTCAGGGTCGAATTCACCCCCGCACTGGGCCCTTGGGCCTTTTGCGGGCGCACTCATGCCCGCATCGCTCTCAAAAGCGTTCGACGCGCCGTCCACAGATTGGAGAGGGCAAACAGGGTGTGCAACTGCGCCGTGTTTTTCTTCAGCCCGCGGTAGCGGACCTTGATGTGCCCGAACTGGCGCTTGACCACCCGGAACGGGTGTTCGCCAATGGCCCGGATGCGGGCCTTGGTCTGCTCCAGCTTGTCCATGATCGCGCCCATGGGCGTGCTCTTGTCCAGCGCCTTGCGCTTGCCCGGGCGCATGGCCACGTGCCAATCAATATCCATGCTCTGGGTCTCTTCGCGCTTGTTCACGCCCTGGTAGCCCGAGTCGGCGAACACGTCGGTTTCCTCGCCGTGCACCAGCGCGTGCGCCTGCGTGACATCGCTGACGTTGGCCGCCGTGCCTACCACCGTGTGTACCAAGCCCGACTCGGCGTCCGTGCCGATATGCGCCTTCATCCCGAAGTACCACTGGTTGCCCTTTTTTGTCTGGTGCATTTCGGGGTCACGTTCGCCGCTGCTGTTCTTGGTCGAACTCGGTGCCGCGATCAATGTGGCATCGACCACCGTGCCGCTCTTGAGCAGCAGGCCTTTGGCGGTGAGCATGGCGTTGACCGCGGCCAAGATTTGCACGCTCAGTTCGTGAGCTTCGAGCAGGTGACGAAACCGCAAGATGGTGCTCTCATCGGGCAGGTTATCTTCACCCTGGTCCAGCTTTACGAACTCACGAAACATCGGTGTGTCGTAGAGCGCCTCTTCCATCGCCGGGTCCGAGAGGTTGAACCATTGCTGAAGGAAGTGGATGCGCAGCATGGTTTCAACCGCAAAGGGCGGGCGTCCGCCTCTGGCGCTGCGCGTGGCAGCGTGCGGGGCAATCAGCGCCACCAGTTCTGCCCAGGGCACCACCAGGTTCATCTCGTCGAGGAACTCGCGCTTGCGCGTGCGCTTGGTCTTGCGCTCGAATCCCGTCTCACCAAGGCTGATTTGTTTCATGACGTTCATACAGCACAACGCGTGCCAGCTGGGAGGTTTTGCAGAGATTCCCTATAGATAAGGCCCGTTAAAGTCTGAACTTTGCCTGATTTTCGCGATCAGAGTGTCATGGAAAAAGAAAGCGCAAGAAGTCAGACACTGGGGCAACTTCACGAACGGCGCAAACAGGTCGTGAGGCTGTACAGACAAGGCACCAAGATCATGCAGATCGTCACGATGACGGGGCTGAGCTACCCGACAGTGCGAACGGCTATCGATCTGTTTGACGCTGGCGGCTGGGGTGCGATACGTCCCGCTGTTCGTGGACGAGCCAGAGGCGATGGCCGGGTGCTCGGTCAGGCGCAGGAAGACACCATCCAGCGCCTGATCATCGACAAACGCCCCGAGCAGCTCAAGATGGATTTCAGCTTGTGGAGCCGGGCCGCAGTGGGTCAGCTCATCGAACAGGAATTTGGCATCAAGCTGCAAGTGCGCAGCATCGGCAAGTACCTCACCCGCTGGGGCTTCACACCGCAAAAGCCCATCAAGCGCGCTTACGAGCAAAGCCCTGCTGCCGTGCAGGCTTGGTTGGAGGGCGAGTACCCCGGCATTGAGCAGCGCGCCAGGGCCGAGGGGGCCGAGATTCACTGGGGCGACGAGACGGCCTTGGTCAACACCGATGTGCGCGGCAGGAGCTTCGCGCCAGCGGGCAAAACACCGGTGGCCATGGCCGTGGGCGGCACCCGTCAAAAGCTCTCCATGATTGCCACGGTGACCAACCAGGGCAAGACGCGGTGGATGATCATTGACGAGGCTTTCGATGCTGAGAAGCTCATCGAATTCCTACAAGCTTTGATCAAGGACGCGGGTAAAAAAGTCTTTCTGATTCTGGACAACCTGCGGGTCCACCACAGCAAGCTGGTGAAGGCTTGGGTGGCTGAGCGGCAGGACCAGATCGAGTTGTTCTACCTGCCCAGCTACAGCCCACAGCTCAACCCAGAGGAGCGGCTCAATGCGGACTTGAAGCAGGAGATGGGCAAGCGCGTGCCGGTGCGAACCAAGGCCAAGCTACGCGATGCGGCCAACGATCACATGGCGATGCTGGAGCAAAACCCCGAGCGCGTCATGAGCTACTTCCAGGACC
>NZ_JBVPZC010000052.1:0-12836 GCF_055702805.1 Hydrogenophaga sp. LT287
GGCAACGCTGATTAAGTACTGCTCGAGCGTGGTGTTTACCTGTACCGTTGCAGTACAGACGAACAGGCAGATGAAGATGAAACAGCAAACCCTTGCCATGGCCGCCGATCAAGCTGAAGGTTTTGAGCCTTACCGCAGGCCGACCAGGCGCGATACCTTCCTGGCCACGATGCAGCAGATCGTGCCCTGGCAGGCGTTGTGCGCGGTGATCGAGCCTCACTACCCCAAGGCCGGCAACGGGCGTCCACCGATCGGGCTCGAGCGTATGCTGCGCATGTACTTCGTGCAGCACTGGTTCAACCTGGCCGATGAGGCCTGCGAGGATGCGCTACTCGACAGCACCGCGCTGCGGCGCTTTGTCGGCATAGACCTCGGGCGCGAGCGCGTGCCCGATGCGACCACGCTGCTGAAGTTTCGCCGCTTGCTGGAGACGCACCAACTGGGCGAGGCCTTGTTTGCCAAAGTGGGAGAGGTGCTGCAGGCGCAGGGCATGAAGGTCGGTACCGGCACCATCGTGGACGCCACCATCATCGGCGCACCGAGCTCGACCAAAAACGCAGACAAGCAACGTGACCCCGAGATGCACCAGACCAAGAAGGGTCAGCAGTGGTATTTCGGGATGAAGATGCACATCGGCGTGGACAGTCGCAGCGGGCTGGCGCACAGCGCCGTGGTGACAGCGGCCAACATGCACGACAAACACCCGCTGCCCGATTTGCTGCACGGCAACGAGCAGCGCGTGTACGGCGACAGCGCCTACGCTAGCCAGAAGACGCTGATCGCTTCCAGGGCGCCCAAGGCCAAAGACTTCACCAACCAGCGCGTGCGCAAGGGCGGTGAAGTCGATGAAGCCGAACGCTCGAAGAACCGCAACAAGTCCAGAATCCGGGCGCGGGTCGAACACGTCTTTGCAGTGGTCAAGCGGCTGTGGGGCTTTGCCAAGGTGCGCTACCGGGGGCTGGCCAAGAACGCCACGCGCTCGTTCGTGGCGCTGGGATTGGCCAACATCTACCTGGCGCGTCAGCGCCTCATGGGATGAGTGCGTCTGCAGCGCACGCCAAACGCGTGCACAAGGTCGAAATGGCCCTGAAACGGTACGAAATCCACTTGATTTGACCTTGCTTCTCGCATGGCGCAATCAGGAGGCAACGGGTCGCTGGATCGACCGCTTGTTCAGCGTTGCCTTAGCGCATCTCTGGAGCTTTCGACTTGCGCTTCAGCAACCTTCAAGCCGGCGCAGCACCGCCACACATCCGGAAAAGACCCGAACCATGACAGATTGCACAAGCTTGCTGCGCACCAAGGCCATCGCGCTGATGGCCTGCTGGATGATGGGGGCCTGTGCCGGCATGGGGGGCGCGGACCGGTCCACCGGCGCAGCCTTACCGCTGGCACAGCCCGAACTCGCCTCAGGCGTCAGCGCCAAACCCGGCTGGGTGCACCACCGTTTTGCCGTGGCAGCGGCCAACCCGCTGGCCACCGAAGCGGGCGCTCAGGTGCTACGCGAAGGCGGCAGCGCGGTCGATGCTGCCATTGCCGTGCAAATGGTGCTGACCCTGGTGGAACCACAGTCCAGCGGCATAGGCGGCGGCGCTTTTTTGCTGCACCACGACGGACAGCGTCTGCAAGCGTTCGACGGCCGTGAAACCGCTCCCGCCGCAGCCAGCCCCACACTGTTTCTCGACAACCAGGGCAAGCCCTTGCCCTTCATGGAAGCCTTGGTGGGCGGGCGCTCCGTGGGCGTGCCGGGCACCGTGCGCATGCTGGCCCAAGCCCACCGCCAACACGGCCGCCTGGCCTGGGGCCAGCTGTTTGCCCCGGCCATCCGGCTGGCCGAACAAGGCTTTGCCATCAGCCCCCGGCTGCACACCTTGCTGCGGGCTGAAACCGCCTTGAAAAACGACCCGATCGCTTTGGATTATTTTTTCCAAGCGAATGGCGAACCGCACCCGGTTGGCCATGTGTTGCGCAACCCCGAACTGGCCCTGGTGCTGCGCAACATCGCCGCACAGGGGCCACAAGCCTTTTACGAAGGCACGGTGGCTCGCGCCCTGGTGAGCAAGGTGCAGCAGCACCCCACCAACCCTGGCAGCCTGAGCCTGGACGATTTGAAAAACTACCGATCCAAAGAGCGGGACGCCCTGTGTTTTGACCACACGGCGCAGCAGCGTGCACTGCGCATCTGCGGCTTTGGGCCGCCAAGCTCAGGGGCGCTGGCCATTGGCCAGATCATGGGCTTGCTGGCACGCACACCGCAGCCAGCCGTACCCCTGGAGCCCGCTACACAAAACCCGGGGGCTGATTGGCTGCACACCTACACCGAAGCCGCGCGGCTGGCGTTTGCCGACCGCGCCCAGTTTGTGGCCGATCCCGATTTCGTGGTGGCACCCGCTGGGCATTGGAGCAGTCTGCTGGATGCCCGCTACCTGAATGACCGGGCGCGCCTGATCGGCACCGCGCGCATGCCCACAGCGTCCGCCGGGGAGCCCGGTGGCGTGCGCAGCAGTTGGGCACCCATGCCCGATCAACCCGAGTACGGCACCAGCCACATCAGCATCGTGGACGCCTGGCGCAACGCGCTGGCGATGACCACCACCATCGAAGCCGGGTTCGGCGCCCGTTTGATGGTCAACACCGGCGAAGGCCGAGCAGGTGGTTTTCTGCTCAATAACCAACTCACCGATTTCAGCTTCGCGCCCAACGACGCCGCAGGCAAGCCGGTGGCCAACCGGGTAGAGCCGGGCAAGCGGCCACGTTCGTCCATGTCGCCCACCCTGGTTTTTGACGCTCAAACAGGCCAGTTGCTCATGAGCGTGGGCAGCCCGGGCGGCGCGTTCATCATCCATTTCACGGCCAAGACGCTGCTGGGCACTTGGCATTGGGCCCTGAGCCCGCAAGCGGCCATCGACCTGCCCAACTTCGGCACGCTGGGCGGCCCGCTGTTGCTGGAAGCTGGGCGTTTCCCGGGCGCCACCGTGCAGTCGCTGCGGCAGCGCGGCCACACGGTGAACGAAATACCTTTACCCAGCGGGCTGCAGGCTATTCAGCGCGGCGTTCAAGCCGGCCAAGCCGTGTGGCTGGGTGGCGCCGACCCCCGGCGCGAAGGGATCGTGGCGGGAGATTGAGCCTATTTGGCATCTTCATTCAAACGTCGATGGCTTCGGCGGAACCCGCCCTTTTGCGCAGTTCAAATTTTTGAATCTTGCCGGTGCTGGTTTTCGGCAATTCACCAAACACCACAAAGCGCGGCACCTTGAAGCCGGCCAGGTGTTTTTTGCAGTGCGCCACGATCTCTTCAGGGGTGGTGTGTGCGCCATATTTCAGTTCGACAAACGCACACGGCGTTTCGCCCCACTTGGCATCGGGTCGGGCCACCACCGCAGCCGCGAGCACGTCCGGGTGGCGGTACAGCGCGTCTTCCACCTCAATGGACGAGATGTTTTCGCCACCTGAAATGATGATGTCCTTGCTGCGGTCCTTGATCTTGAAATAACCGTCCGGGTACTGCACCGCCAGGTCACCGCTGTGGAACCAGCCGCCGGCAAAGGCCTCGGCCGTGGCCTGGGGGTTCTTCAGGTAACCCTTCATGGTGATGTTGCCCTTGAACATGATCTCGCCCATGGTTTCGCCGTCCAGGGGCACCGGCTCCATCGTCTCGGGGTTCAACACGCGCACATCGCGCTGCAGGTGGTAACGCACGCCCTGGCGCGCGTTGAGCCGGGCGCGTTCGCCAATGTCCAGCGTGTCCCACGCGGCGTGTTTGGCGCACACGGTGGCAGGGCCATACACCTCAGTCAGGCCGTACACATGGGTCAGGTCAAAACCCATCTGCTCCATGCCTTCAATCATGGACGCAGGCGGCGCAGCGCCAGCCACCATGGCCTTGATGCCGGCGGGCACACCCGCCTTCATGGCCGCCGGCGCATTCACCAGCAGGCCGTGCACGATGGGCGCTCCGCAATAGTGCGTCACGCCGTGGTCGCGCATGGCGTCAAAAATGGCTTGCGGCTCCACGCGGCGCAGGCACACGTTCACACCCGCGCGAGCCGCCACCGTCCAGGGAAAGCACCAGCCGTTGCAATGGAACATCGGCAACGTCCAGAGATACACCGCGTGCTTGGGCATGTCCCATTCCAGAATGTTGGAAATGGCGTTGGTCGCCGCGCCCCGGTGGTGGTACACCACGCCCTTGGGGTTGCCGGTGGTGCCGCTGGTGTAGTTCAGCGCAATGGCGTCCCACTCGTCGGTAGGCAGGCTCCAGGCAAACGCCGGGTCGCCACTGGCCATGAAGGCTTCGTAGGTGGTCGAGCCCACAGGCTGTGACTCACCGGTAAACAGTGGGTCCTCCACGTCAATCAACAACAGGGGCGCCGTGGCCTGGCGCAGCTGGAGCGCCCGGGCCATGGTGGCGGCAAACTCCGGGTCCACGATCACAGCCTTGGCCTCACCGTGGTCCAGCATGAATGCAATGGCCTCCGGGTCCAGCCGGGTGTTGAGCGCGTTAAGCACAGCGCCCGCCATGGGCACGCCAAAGTGCGCCTCCACCATCGGCGGCGTGTTGGGCAGCATCACGGCCACGGTGTCGTTCTTGCCAATGCCGGCGCGGTGCAAGGCGCTGGCCAGCTGGCGCGCACGGGCATAGGTCTGGCTCCAGGTCTGGCGTAGCGGGCCATGCACGATGGCCAGCCGCTCCGGATACACCTCGGCGGTGCGCTCGATGAACGACAACGGGGAAATGGGGGTGAAGTTGGCCTCGTTTCGGGGCAGATCCCGGTCAAAGATGCTGGTCATGTCGTGTCTCCTGTCGTTATTGTCTGGTGGGGGAGAATAGAAGGGTGGCGATACCGCAAACATTCATCCAGGAACTGCTTAACCGCGTCGACGTGGTCGACGTGGTAGGTCGCTACGTCCAACTCAAAAAGGGTGGCGCCAACCTGATGGGGCTGTGCCCCTTCCACGGGGAAAAATCGCCATCCTTCAGCGTCAGTCCGACCAAGCAGTTCTACCACTGCTTCGGCTGCGGCGCCAACGGCAATGCCATCGGTTTTCTCATGGAACACGCTGGCATGAGCTTCATTGAAGCGGTGAAAGACCTGGCGCAGCAGACCGGGCTGCAGATTCCGGAAGACGACGCGTCACCGCAAGACCGCGAGCGTGCGGCGCAGCAGCGCCAAAAGCAGACCACGCTGCACGATGTGCTGGAGAAAGCCGCTCAGGCTTATATCAAACAGCTCAAGGCCTCGCCCCGCGCTGTGGCGTACCTGAAAGGCCGCGGTCTTTCCGGCGAAATTGCCAAAACGTTTGGACTCGGCTACGCCCCCGAAGGCTGGCGAAGCCTGGCGAGCGTGTTCCCGGATTACACGGACCCGCTGCTGGTCGAGTCCGGCATGGTGATCGTGCACGAGGACGAGAAAGGCCAGGACGGCGAAGTCAAACGCTACGACCGCTTCCGCGACCGCATCATGTTCCCCATTCGCAATGTGAAAGGGGAAACCATCGGCTTCGGTGGCCGGGTGCTCGACAAAGGCGAGCCGAAGTACCTGAATTCGCCCGAAACGCCTGTGTTCAGCAAGGGTCGCGAGCTGTACGGCCTGTTTGAAGGTCGTACCGCCATCCGCGTGGCCGGCTACGCCCTGGTGACCGAAGGCTACATGGACGTGGTGGCGTTGGCGCAGCTCGGCTTTGCCAACGCCGTGGCCACGCTGGGCACGGCATGCACCGCCGACCACGTGCAAAAATTGTTTCGGTTCACCGACAGCGTGGTCTTCAGCTTCGACGGTGACAACGCTGGGCGCCGCGCCGCGCGCAAGGCGCTGGATGCGGCCCTGCCCCTGGCCACCGACACGCGCAGCGTGAAGTTCCTTTTTCTGCCGGCCGAGCACGATCCCGACAGCTTCGTGCGCGCCAACGGTGAAGCGGCTTTTGCGCAGTGCGTGAAAGAAGCCATGCCGCTCTCGCGCTTTCTCATTGAAGCGGCCGGCGCGGAGTGCGACCTCACCACCGCGGAAGGCCGCGCGCGCATGGCTTCGCAGGCCCGCCCACTGTGGAGCGCCCTGCCCGACGGCGCACTCAAACGTCAGCTGATCGGCGAGCTGGCCGAAGGCACCGGGCTTAACAGCCAAGATCTTTTGCAGCTTTGGCAGCAAGCGGGCAGCACCCAGCGCGCGCCCCGCAGCGCCAGCGGTGAGCCACCAAGCCGCACCCACGAGTACACCCCGGAAGACAGTGGCGGTCAATACCCCGACTACGAAGCGCGCTACCCTAGCAACCGCAAACCGTGGGAGACATCGGGTGGTGGCTACAGCAAGGGTGGCGACTTCGGCGGCAAACGCTTCAGCAAATACCGCCGTGGGGAACCACCACCGCCACGCATGCTGGGGCAGCCCCGTGCCAACACCAGCCGCGCCGACCGGGCGGTGGGCTTGCTGCTGTCCAACGCCCAAGCCTGGGACCACCTGTCGGCCGACGACCATGCACTGCTTGCCCATCTGCCCTCACCGCAAGGCCCCGCTCTCGCCTGGCTTGAAGCACAAATGCATGAACATGGACCGCAACCCTGGGTCGCGTTGCGCGAGGCATTGCGTGGTCACGCCTCTGAAGCCTATATATGCGCCCAGGTCGAACAGGTGACGCTGGTGAACGATGCCGCGTCTGAGCTGTCGGAGCTCGACGGCATCATGAATTTGCTGCGAGCCGATGCGCTCAAAACCATGGCCGATGCACTCGCTGCCCGGGTCCAGCAAGGCGATGCGTCGGCTTACGAGGAATTCAAACGCGTGAACGAACGCATCAAGGCCTTGAAAAATAGCCAGGCGGTATAATGTAGGGTTACGCACCGCAAGCGCGACAGCAGCACCTCCGGCCCGGCCCGGCCCCCAGTAACGGGGCTACACGGATCTCATTCCCGGCCACCCCAGCGACCACACCGGTCCTGACGGAACCCCGCAAGGGCTGCACACCAAATGATCGCCCCAACAGCTTGCAGGCCCACCCTTTCCGGCGAAAGGTGGGCGTTGTGCACCACAAAAATCACCGGGGTTGCCCATCTGTTGGGGCTGCCCGGCGGCTTTTGTCTGTTCTGCCGGTTCCTGTTTGACGTTTTTTTGAGGTCCTCATGCCCACGAAGAAGTCCAGTGCGTCCGTCGTGTCCAGTAGCAAAACCGCCGCCAAGGCCAGCCCGAACAAGGCAACACCGGTAGCCCCCCCGAAGAAAGCCCCTGCTGTGACCGACAAGACACCCACCAAAGCCGCTGCCAAAAAAGCCGCCGGCAAGACCGCACCCGAAGCTCTCGACACCGAATTGGCGGTTGAGGCGGGCACCGTCAAAAAGAAAGCTGGCCGCCCGGCCAAAGCGGCCTCTGCCGACAAACCAGCAGCCAAGCGCGGTCGTAAGCCCAAAGCTGGCGCTTCGTCTGACGTCGACATGGACGACGCCGATCTGAGCGACATTGAAGACGATCTGAGCGGTGAACCCGAGGTGGAGACCGAAGCGGTAGATTCTTCGGCACAGCCGGTTGAAAAGGTCAAGCCGCTGCGCATGAAGATCAGCAAGGCCAAAGAGCGCGCGCTGATGAAGGAATTTGGTCTGGACGAAACCGTCCTGTCCGAAGAAGAAGCCAAAAACCGCCGCGAACGCCTCAAGACGCTGATCAAGCTGGGCAAGACGCGCGGCTACTTGACGCACGGCGAGATCAACGACCACCTGCCCGACAAGCTGGTCGAAGCCGAAACCCTGGAAGTGGTGGTTTCGCTACTCAACGACATGGGTGTGGCCGTTTACGAACAGACGCCCGACGCCGAAACCCTGCTGCTGAACAACACCGGCCCCACTGCCGCGACCGAAGAAGAAGCCGAAGAAGAAGCCGAAGCCGCGCTGTCCACCGTGGACAGCGAATTCGGTCGCACCACCGACCCGGTTCGCATGTACATGCGCGAAATGGGCACCGTGGAACTGCTGACACGCGAAGGTGAAATCGAGATCGCCAAGCGCATCGAGGGAGGTCTCAACGACATGATCGCGGCCATCTCGGAAAGCCCGGCCACCATTGCCGAGATTTTGGCCATGGCCGAAGACATCCGCGAAGGCAAGGTGGTGATTTCCACCGTGGTGGACGGTTTTGCAGACGCCAACGCGGCCGACGACTATGTGGCCGAAGAAGACTTTGACGACTACGACGAAGCCGATGACGACGACGGCAAAGGCGGCTCCAAGGCCCTCACCCGCAAGCTCGAAGAGCTCAAGCGCGAAGCGCTGACCCGCTTCGACTCCATGCGCGCGCTGTTTGAAAAACTGCACAAAACCTACGACAAAGAAGGTTACGGCACGCCGACCTATCTGAAGACGCAAGCCGCCATCACCGAAACGCTGATGTCGATCCGCTTCACCGCCAAAGCCATCGAAAAATTGTGCAGCACCATGCGCAGCCAGGTCGATGAAGTGCGCAAGAAAGAACGCGAACTGCGCCGCATCATCGTGGACAAGTGCGGCATGCCACAAGAGAAGTTCATTGCAGACTTCCCTGCCAACCTGCTCAACCTCAAATGGGTTGAAAAGCAGGCCGCTGCGGGCAAGCCCTGGAGCGTGGTCATGCAGCGCAACATCCCGCCGGTGCAAGAACTGCAAACCGGCCTGATGGCGATCCAGACCAGTGTGGTGGTGCCGCTCGCGCACCTCAAAGACATCCACAAAAGGATGAACCAGGGCGAGTCCACGTCGCGCGATGCGAAGAAGGAGATGATCGAGGCCAACCTGCGCCTCGTGATCTCGATCGCAAAGAAGTACACCAACCGCGGTCTGCAGTTCCTGGACCTGATTCAGGAAGGTAACATCGGCCTGATGAAGGCGGTGGACAAGTTCGAATACCGCCGCGGCTACAAATTTTCGACCTACGCCACTTGGTGGATCCGCCAGGCCATCACGCGCTCGATCGCCGATCAGGCTCGTACGATCCGCATCCCGGTGCACATGATCGAGACCATCAACAAGATGAACCGTATCAGCCGCCAACACCTGCAAGAGCATGGTTTTGAGCCTGATGCATCCATCCTGGCCGAGAAGATGGAAATGCCCGAAGACAAGATCCGCAAGATCATGAAGATTGCGAAAGAGCCGATCTCGATGGAAACCCCCATCGGCGACGACGACGATTCGCACCTGGGCGATTTCATCGAAGACCAGGCCAACACCGCACCCATTGAGGCCGCGATGCAAGCCGGTCTGCGCGAAGTGGTTAAGGAGATTCTTGACAGCCTGACGCCACGCGAAGCCAAGGTGCTGCGCATGCGCTTCGGTATAGAAATGTCCACCGACCACACGCTGGAAGAAGTGGGCAAGCAATTCGACGTGACGCGTGAGCGCATCCGTCAGATTGAGAGCAAGGCGGTCCGCAAGCTCAAGCACCCCAGCCGCTCTGACAAGCTGCGCAGCTTCATCGACACGATGTGATTTGACGCAGTTGCGGTAAGTAAAAGGGCTCCCTTTGGAGCCCTTTTTCATGGTGCGCCCAGCATGGGCTCACTCCTGCGGGTGCAAGTCCCGCCCCAAGTTGACCAAGACGAACGAAGCGAAGCGCAACTGTAAGCGGACGGCGATCCCACCCCGCCCGTACGACAAGGCCGTTCCCCACCTGAGAATGCGCTATCAGGTTGGCTGCCAGTGGTGCGGCAGCAACTCGCCGATCTGGCTGGCGCGCTGCATGGGCAGGCGTGCCATCACATCGCGCAGGTAGGCGTAGGGGTCGTGCCCGTTCATGCGCGCTGACTGGATCAGGCTCATGACGGCCGCTGCCCGCTGGCCCGCGCGCAGGCTGCCAGCGAAGAGCCAGTTGTTGCGGCCAATGGCAATCGGCCGGATCTGGTTCTCGATCCAGTTGTTGTCCACGGGCAATTGCCCATCCCCCACGAACCGGGTCAATGCATCCCAGCGCCGCAGGCTGTAGTCCAGCGCCTTGGCGCTAGCTGAGCCCTCGGGCACCTTCTGACGTTGCAGCACCATCCACTGGTGCAAGGCATCGAGCAGCGGCTTCGTTTGCTGTTGCCGGATGGCTTGGCGCTGATCGGTCTGCAGCGCCTTGGCCTCACGCTCGATCTCGTAGACCCGCGCGAACTGCTGCAGCGCGAACTCGGCGATCTGGCTCTGGTTCGCTGCGTGCAGGTCAAAGAACTTGCGCCGTGCGGGCGCCAGGCAGCCGACCTCGGTCACGCCACTGGCGATCAAGGCTTTGTAGCCGCTGAAGTCGTCACAGGTCAGGCTGCCTCTCCAGTCGTGTTGGCGCCGATTGAATATTGACCCACCCTGCCGATCCAATATTGACCCAGGGCGGACTGCTGAATTTTCTTTCAGCAATTGTGGATAAGTGTAGCGATTGGCCCTTTCATAACGGCTCGTCCGCCCCCGGGGGTACTGGTGTGGTCGAGCGGCCTTTGCGTGAGGTCTCCCGGGCCTTGATGCGTGACTTGGCCTCCAGGGTGCTGTGCCTGAAGCGGTAGGACTCGTTTCCGGTCTCCACGATGTGGCAATGGTGCGTCAGCCGGTCCAGTAGCGCCGTGGTCATCTTGGCGTCGCCGAACACCGCCGACCATTCCGAGAAGCTCAGGTTGGTGGTGATGACCACGCTGGTGTGCTCGTACAGCTTGGAGAGCAAATGGAACAGCAACGCACCGCCCGCCTGGCTGAAGGGCAGGTACCCCAATTCGTCCAGGATGACTAGGTCCAGACGCTTCAGCGCCAGTGCGATGCGCCCGGCCTTGCCCTCGTGCTTTTCACGCTCCAGTTCATTGACCAGATCAACCGTGGAATAGAAGCGCACACGCTTGCCCTTGGCCACAATGCCGGTCACGCCAATGGCGGTGGCCAGATGCGTCTTTCCTGTGCCCGGGCCGCCGATGAGCACCGCGTTTTGTGCCGCCTCCGTGAACGCCATCGTGGCCAGTTGATGCACCAGCTTTTGGTCCACCTTGGAGACCTCAAAGTCGAAGCCTGCGAGGTCGCGATGCAACGGGAACTTCGCTGCCTTCATCTGGTGGCGCACCGACGCAAAGGCCCGCTGCGTATGCTCAGCCTTCAGCAGGTGCTCGATCAACCAGCGCGACGTTTGAACGCCAACATCGCTTGGCGGCCCCTCCTGCGTCATCAGCTCTGCCCAGGCCTCAGCCATGCCGTTCAGGCGCAGCTCTTTCAGTTCGGCAGCGACATCACGCATGGCTGATTTCCTCCATGGCGTCACCGCGCAGTCTGTCGTAGCGCCCGGTGTCGGCCAACGGCGCCTCCTTGAGCTCCAGAGTGCTCTGCACATTGGGCGGCGGCTCCACGGCGTTCAGACGCGCCAAAACGTTGAGTACGTGCTCGGTGCTGAGCGCGCCGGACTCGATGACCAATTCGACCGCCACCAGCACAGCGTCCAGCCCGTGGCTGGATACGCAGTTGAGCACCTGGGCCATGGTCTTGTCACCGCCTTCAACCCGCATCAGGCCCTGACGCAGGCGCTGCAGGGGAGCCGGCATGTCGGCAAAGGGCGCGCCGTTTCTCAGCGCGCCGGGCTTGCGCTGGATCAGCGTGATGTAGTGCTGCCAGTCATAGCAGATATGGCCCCGGTTGGGCAGCCGCTCATGCCGGGCCACAATCACCTCGTCGCAGCTCGCGATCTCCACCCGGCCCGGGTACAGCCGGGTGCTCACGCGCTGGCCGACCAGCTCGCACGGCACCGAGTACCGGTTGCGCGCCACCGCCACCAGGCAGGTACTCGACACCTTGGCCGAGCGTTCCACATAGCCATCAAAGGCCGTCGGCATCGGCATGAGTTCTGCACGCTCCTGCTCCAGCATCTCGGCCACGCTGAACGCCTTGTGCTCGGGGTGGCGCACCTCATCCCACAGGCTGCGGCAGCGCTCGCCCAGCCAGGCGTTGAGTTCGGCAAAGCTGCCAAACTTGCGCTGCTGCGCGTCCAGCCAGATGCGCCTGCGGCTGTCCTGCACGTTCTTCTCCACCACGCCTTTCTCCCAGCCGCTGGCGACGTTGCAGAAGTCGGCGTCAAACAGGTAATGCGCACACATCACGGCAAAGCGGGCGTTGATGACACGGCCTTTACCACCTTGTCCACCTTTGCCTCGCTGGACCTTGTCCACCGCTGTCTTCATGTTGTCGTAAATGCCCCGGCGGGCCACGCCGCCCAGCGCCGCGAACGAACGCGTATGGGCATCAAACAGCATCTCGTGCCCCTGGCTGGGGTAGGCCACCAACCAGAAAGCACGGCTGGCACACAGCTTCATGTGTGACACCTGCATGCGGTGGTAGATGCCGCCCACCACCAGCCCCTCTTCGCTCCAGTCAAACTGAAACGCCTCGCCCATTTCAAACCTCAGCGGCACGAACGCCTGGACGCCCTTGCCTGCATCGGCACGCCAGCCTCGAATGAAATCCGTGACGCGGGTGTAGCCACCTTCATAGCCGCTGGCCTTGATTTGCGAAAACAGCGCGCGCGCCGTTCGCCGGTCCTGCTTGGGCCGCTGAGCATCGGCCTTGAGCGAGAGCACCAGCTCGGCCACATAGGCACCGAGCTTGTTGAATCCCGGCTTGCGTTTGTAGACCGGCTCCTTCACCTCTTCTGGCGTCCTCAGCCAGCTTCGTACCGTGTTGCGCGACAGGCCCGTGCGCTTGGCGATCTCATGCAACGACATCTTGTCGCGCAGGTACATCCGACGAATTCTTCCCAACATTTCCTTGGGTGTCACCCTCTTTGCCCCCTGCCCAATAATTGAGCAAGGCAAGTTAAACACCTGGGTCAGTTTTCAGTCGGCACAGTGGCCTGGGGTGGGTCAGTTTTCGGGCGGCGGCAACA
>NZ_JBVPZC010000053.1:0-11768 GCF_055702805.1 Hydrogenophaga sp. LT287
GTTCTAACTCGGTGCTGGACTTTTCCAAGCTGACCAGCACGCTCTCGCTGCTGCTGGTCGAGGGGGGCAGCAGCAGTGCACAGGCGGTCAGTACGGGGATGAGGGGGCGCGTGCAAGCAACCATGACCCACTATAGGCCTCAGATCAAGAAACATGACCCCCATAGGAGGTCAAGCCGGCATACGGCCAGTTTTAGCTCATAAGCGTCAAAGTCACTAAGGATGGCTTACTTTATGCGGGCATTCAGTCGGCCACGCGGAGTCGGGGGCGTGTCCGAATTTTTGTGTAAACGGGTGGGACTTCAAGTGACGGAGATGCGGTCTCCGAATTGAATGGTAAAGCGGGTCAGGGCAGCCTTCCAATCTCGGATGGGCAGGGTCCACTTCTGACTGATGTTGCGCAGGGCCAGGTAGAACAGCTTGGTCAGCGCCTCGTCGCTGGGGAACGAGCCCCGGTTCTTGGTCAGCTTCCTCAGGCTCATGTTCACCGACTCGATGGCATTGGTGGTGTAGATGACCTTGCGGATTTCCGGCGGGTAGTCAAAGAACGGGGTCAAGCGGCTCCAGTTCCTGCGCCAGGACTGGCCGATGGGCAGGTACTCGGCATCCCAGCGGGTCTCGAATTCACCGAGCATCAGCTCGGCCTCCTCGGCGGTGGCGGCCGTGTAGATGCGGCGCAGGTCGGCAGCCACTTCCTTGCGGCGCTTCCACGAGACGTAGTTCAGGCTGTGGCGCACCATGTGAACGATGCACAGCTGCACCACCGCCTTGGGGAAGACGGCCTCGATGGCGTCAGGGAAGCCCTTGAGCCCATCGACGCAGGCAATGAAGATGTCCTGCACGCCCCGGTTGCGCAGTTCGGTCACCACCTGCAGCCAGAACTTGGCACCCTCGGTCTGCGCCAGCCACAGACCCAGTACCTCCTTCTCGCCCGTCATGGTGATGCCGATGGCCAGGTACACCGCCTTGACCCGCACCGCGCCCTCGCGCACCTTCACGTGGATGCAGTCCAGATAGACGATGGGGTAAATCGGCTCCAGCGGCCGGGCCTGCCAGGCCTTGACCTCATCGGCCACGGCATCGGTCACCGAGGAAATCAGGCTGGATGAGACCTCGGTGCCGTACATCTCTTCGAGGTGGGCCTGTATCTCGCGCACCGTCATGCCACGGGCGTACAGCGAGATGATTTTGTCGTCGAAGCCGGCCCATCGGGTCTGGTGCTTGGGGATGAGTTGGGGCTCGAAGCTGCCATGGCGGTCGCGGGGGACCTCAATGGGCAGTTCGCCGAAGTCGCCCTTGAGGGTCTTCCTGCTCTTGCCGTTGCGGGTGTTGCCAGCGGGATTGGCCACCGCCTCGTTGCGTTCATGGCCCAGGTGCTCAGTCAGCTCAGCGTCCAGGGCTCGCTCGACCAGCAGCTTGGTCAGTTGCTTGAGCAGACCGTTCTCGCCGATGAGGTCTTCGGGCTTCTTGTAGTTGGCCAGCAGGCCAGACAGCAGTTCTTCGGGTACGTCGTGTTTCTTGGTGCTCATTGTGCTTACGGACAGGCCGGCTTGCGCCGGCGGTTGATTGTCCGTTTACACAAAATTCTGCACACCCTCGATCCAGGCCTTGGATGGCAACGGCTTCCAGAAACCGCTCGTACAGGCTTTCATGAATGAGCAGTCTGCTTGTGGAACCGCAGGACTGGCCGCACCAGGTGAAGTTCATCCCCCGCACGGCGCCATCGACAGCGTCTTCCAGGTCGGCATCGGGATAAATCACCATGGCGCTCTTGCCACCGAGTTCCAGCAGACAGTGCTTCATGGTGTCGGCGGAGGAGCGCAAAACGGCCTTGCCTGCTTGCACGCTTCCGATCAAGCCCACGGCGTCAACGTCCGGATGCTGAGCGATGGCGGCCCCTACCTCTCGGCCGCCCACCACGCAGTTCAATACGCCGGGTGGAAACACACCGTCAAGAAGCTCCATCAGCCGCAAGGTGGACAGGGGGGCTTGTTCAGGGGGTTTCAGGAGGACCGTGTTGCCGGCCGCCAGCAAAAGAAAAATGGGCCCGAAGGCCCATGGCTCAAACGAGCCCGCGTTCGGCCATCGACTGCACCGCGCTGCCCGCGACGATGAAGTGGTCCAGCACCCCGCACGTCGATCAAGGCGGCCGCCTGCTTGAGCGTCTGCGTCAAGACCTCATCGGCCCGCGACGGATCGGCCACGCCCGAGGGGTGGTTGTGCACCAGCAGCTGCGCATCGCGGACCACTTCGCGCGGATACACCGAGGTCTGGCTCACCTTGCCGCGGAACATCTCCACGTAGTCGAGCACACACATGTCTGCGATGGCACTCCGGGCGACCAAACGTCGAAAGCTTCAGTTCCTTGTGCGGCAGCCGGTAGCTATGAATGAATCGTCCCGGGGCGATTCAGAACTGCGACCTCTGGAAGTTCTCAGTCGTGGCGACGTTGAAGTAGCTGCTGAGTTTCGGATTCGAGAGGCAGACGGAGTGAACCGCCTACATGGTCCGCCCGAGGAGAACAAGTTTTCCGCGTCGTGATCGTCTGAAAGGTTTGCTGCCTTACATTCGGGCTGTTTTTGCAGTCGGTGCTGCTGCCCATGATGGCTGTTCGCGGTTGGAGCTCCTACCTCCGGGCTGTACTCAAGGTACTGGCGGTTCATCGGAATGTCTCCAACCCGGTTTGACCTTCATCCCATCACTTCGCTTCTTGCAGGTTCTCCTTCAAAGCGGTTCTGATCAGTCGCTTGCCGGCTTGATGCTCAAGCGTTCGTTGATCAGGTGCTTGCTTGTTCAAGCGGATGCCATTTGACCTGGTCAAAGGCGGCGCCTTTGGCCAGGACTGTCCACGCTGTGCGCGCAATCTTGTTGGCCAACGCGACGACCGCCACGTTGTAGTGGCGACTCTCCAGCAGCCATGTGATCCAACCCGATCTCTCCGCCCTGGCAATCACGGCTCTGGCCCCCGCGATCAACAGGGTCCGCAAGTAGGTGTCGCCACGCTTGGAGATGCCCAGTTGCTGGGTCTTGCCCCCGGTGCCCACCTGCCGTGGTGTCAAGCCAACCCACGATGCAAATTGGCGCGCAGACTTGAACGTCGAGAAGTTGCCCACGGCTGCTACCAGAGCGGAGGCCGTTAAGTCTCCGATGCCGGGGATCTGCTGGATCGCCTGCATCTGTCGATCCTCCTGAATCATGGCGCGCAGCCGTTGGCCAATGTGGTCAATGTCAGCAACCAAGGCATCAATGCGTTTGAGTTGCTCCTGCACGCTGACAACCAGATCAGTAGGCAGTTTAGCCAACCTGCGATTTGTTCTGGCGACCAGAGCATGCGCAACTTGTCTGCAACGATTCGAGCCAAGGCACGGTACTCAATCAGCTTACAGGCGGGGGTTAGTGTGTTGCATCGACCGGTTGAATCCGCCGTCTGAAACAGACATTGAGCTGTTGTACGTTGCCGGTAAAGCTTCCATTGGGGGGAGCCTCGATTGTCGAGGTCGTTGACGCGCTATGCCGGAGTTGACGAAGGCCCAGATACGAACACATCGGCGTGGAAGTCCTCGGAGGTCAATCCCTTGGCGGTCGCCGCCGAGCGAACTGCCGACACCATGGGCGGTGAGCCACAGCAGTACACGACGTGACCGGCCAGGTCGGCACAGGTGGTGTGCAGGGCCTGGTCCACACGGCCTGCGAAGGCCTCGCCCGCAGCATCTGCCGACATGCCGCTCAAGGCGGCGACGAAGCGGAACCCGGGCCACTGTTTCTGCCAGCGTTCGACGGCGGCGCGCAGGTAAAGGCCACCCGCCTCGCGAGCGCCCCAGATGAGGGTGATGTCGCGCTGCACGCGCCTCTTCAGCATGTCGTCCAGGATGGACTTGACCGGCGCGAACCCGGTGCCACCGGCCACGAAAACGATGGGGCGCATGTCGTCCGCGGCGAGCGCCACGTTGCCGAACGGCATCTCGATCGTTAGCAGGTCACCCGGCACGAGTTGCGCCACGCGCGCGCTGAACTGCCCACCCGGCACATGGCGAATGTGCAGCGTAGCGCCATCGCTTTCGTGGGGCGGGTTCGCCATGGAATAACACCGCGCACTGCCATCCTCCAGCAGGATCTGCAGGTACTGGCCGGCCTGGAACTTCGCGCGCTGCCCAGCTGGCAGGCGCAGCTTGAGCACGGACACGTCGGGCGCGGCCAGCTGGTTGCTGTGTACCTTGGCGGTGAAGGTCTTGCGCGCGTTCGGTTCCAGCCGTTTCCACGACACGGGCCGCAGAACCACGTCGCTCTTGGGTTCACACATGCAATACAGCACCTGATCCGGACCGCAGATGTCGTTGCGGATGGCCGCGCCGTTGATGCCCTGGACCTCGCCCGACACGATGCCGCCCACACAACTGCCGCACACGCCCTTGCGGCACGAGTAGGGCAGGTCAATGCCGGCGTGCAAGGCCGCGTCCAGCAGGCTCTGGCCGGGCGCAGCTTCGAAAGCGACCTCGGTCGCTTCAATGGCAATGGAGGGGCTCATGCGACTGCTTGGGGTTGTGTGGCGCCCGACAACAGGGCGATCGTGCGCAGCAGCGCGGTCGGGTCGGCAATGCCTTGGCCCGCGATGTCCATGGCGCAGCCGTGGCCCACGCTGGACAACAGTGCGTCCCCGCCGATGCTCAAGGCGCTCGCCGCATTCGGCGCCAGCAGCTTGATCGGAATGTGGCCTTGATCGTGCAACATAGCCACGTACAAGTCGTGCCCACGCTGAGACAGCACCATGTCGGCGCCATGCGGCCCATCGACCCGGTAACCCTCGGCGCGCAGGGTCGCCATGGCGGGCACCACGATCTGCTGGTCTTCGGGGCCGAACAGCGTGCCTTCAGAGGCGTGCGGGTTGATGCCGAACACGCCGATGCTCGGATCGTTCACGCCCAGCAGGGCGCAGGCGCGCGCACCGGCCCGCACGGCCTGCTGCACGAGTGTGGGGGTGAGCCGGTCCAGCGCGGTGCGCACGCTCTCGTGCAGGGTCACGTGCACGATGCGCAGCCCGCCACCCACCAACAGCAGGAACACCTCGTCCTGCGGCATGCCGCAGACGCGCGCCACCAGCGACGGGTAACCGCTGAAGGCAATACCGGCCTGGTGGATGGCGGTCTCGTGGTGCGGGCAGGCGATCACCACGTCGAAGTCGTCCGCGCGAACGGCCTGCAGCGCTGCGGTGGCGGAGGCAACGGTGGACGCGCCGGCCGCGGCATCGATGCGACCGGGTACCGCGGCGCTGTCGGACAGCGTGCCCGCCTCCACATGACGGAGTTGCGGCCAGAGCGTGGACAAACCGCAGATGGATGCCGCGCGCTGCAGCACTGCGCCGGGGCCGAACACCGTGATGCGGTCGCGCTGGGCCGGGGCGAGCGCGGCGAGGGCCTTGAGCGCGATCTCGGGGCCGATGCCGTTGGGATCGCCCGCCGCCAGAGCGATGCGGCGCAAAGGTGGCGTGGCGCTCACAGCGGCAAGGCCATCAGCGTGTCGGTCACCGTGCTGTCGCAGATGGCCACGCGCTCGGCCAGCAGCAGCTCGCCAGCTTCGCACTCGAAACAGTCGCGGTATTCGCCGGTGGCAAACACTTCGCTTTGCCCGGTGGCCATGATCCGCACCACGATGAAGGGCGTGCGCGCCTGCGCGGTGGTGTCGTCGGCCGAATCCACCAAGGGCATGCCCAGCAGATGGCGATAGCGCTGGCGCTCGTAGATGTTCGCCTCGCGCAGCGCGGCGATGCGGTCTTCCAGCATGGCACGCGAGTCGGCATAGACGATGCCTGCGGCCAGACCCTCCTGTTCGTTCTCGACGTGGGTAATGCGGTAGTGACAGTCTTCGGTGAAGAAGGCGGGCCAGGCCTCCAGCGCATCGCTGTCGATGGTGTGAGCGTAGCGGGCGTTGAAAGCGGCGATGGTCAGAAGATCGATCATGCTCAGGCCCCCATGTGGTGACGGTAGGCTTTCCAGAAACCACGTACCGAGGTTTCGGTGGCGCGGCCTTCGCTGGAGCCGGACTCGTCTCCGCCCATTTCCACCACGGCTTCCTTGTCACTCGCGCCGGCAATGCCGCGCTGCACGAAACCGCCCACCGCGCCGTCCTCCATCGAGATGAAGCCGGCCGGCCCCACCAGGTTGGACTGCTTCAGGCGCACCTTGCGCTGCTCGGGCGTGTCGTCGGCGTAGCCGAAGTAGGTCCAGTTCAGCTCGGTGCGGACCACACCTTTGGGCAGCACCTGGCGCACCGCCAGGCAGTTCTGGATCTGCTGCAACACGAAGCCCGGGAACACGGAAAGGATCTGCAGCGTGACGCCGTCGTCGTACTCCTTGAAGCCGGCCAGCAGTGTCTGGTCCTTCAGGCGGTAGCGGTCGTTGTCCGAACGCAGGTCCTGGTCCTTGTAGGAAGAGTCCTTCTCGGCCGCGGTGTCGATCATCGAAAAGCTCACGTGGTGGCCGCCCGATTCGTCGACGATGACGCCGCCTTTCTGCGACAACCGGTTCAACTCGAAGGTGGTGAAGAACATGTGCAGCAGGCTGGCGTGGTAGCTGTCCTTGACGTTCTCGACATAGAGCTTCCAGTTGTTGGGCAGGGCCTGCGTGAAGCGGCCGATGACCTGCACCGGCTTGTGCATCACGCGTTCGATGCGCTGGCAGATCTCGTCGCCCAGGTACTCCTCGATGTCGGGCACGTCTTCGGAGAAGCTGCCGAATACCAGGCCGCTGTACACGGCGATGCGCAACTTGCGCGGGCCGTGTTCTTCCTTGCAGAAATCGGGCGGCATGCCGCCCTGGCCCTTGACACCCTTCTCGAACGCCACGCCGGTCAGGTCGCCCTGGCGGTTATAGCTCCAAGCGTGGTAAACGCACTGGAAGTTCTCAGCTTTGCCGGACTTCTCCAGCGCGATCAGCGCGCCACGGTGAGCGCAGCGGTTTTCGAACGCGTAGATCTCACCGTCGCCGTCGCGCACCACCACCACCGGCGTGGTGCCGGCAAACGTGGTGCGGTAGCTGCCCGCCTCAAGCAACTCGGCGTCCAGGCACAGGAAGTTCCAGGTGTTGCCACGGAAGATCTTTTCCTGTTCCTGCTCGGGCACCTGTTTGTCGGTGTACAGCGAATAGGGAATGCGTGTGAGCGCGTCGCTGCGCCAGTGAATGGTCTGTTCCTGCATGTTGGTTTCTCTTACTCCAGCGTCACGTTGGCGCTTTTGATGACCTTGTTCCACTTGTCTGACTCGGCCTGGATGAAGCGGCCGGACTGTTCGGTGGACCAGCCGCGCGGCTCTGCACCCTGTTCGGCGAACCTGGCCTTGACGTCGGGCATCGCCATCGCGTTACTCAGAAGTTTCTGCATGGCGGTGGCCGTGGCCGGTGGTGTGCCGGGAGGGGCCACCACGGAGAAAAAGGTCACAGCGTTCATGCCAGCCACTTTGGATTCTTCGAAGGTGGGCACCTGAGGCAACACGGTTGAACGTACCGCGTCCGCCACCGCCAGGATGCGCAGCCTGCCCGCCGCGTGGAACTGCGCGGACGAGCTCAGGTTGTCGAAGAACACGTCGACCTGCCCGCCGACCAGATCAACCAGCGCGGGCGCTGTGCCACGGTAGGGGATGTGGGTCATTTGGGTGCCGGTCAGCTGCATGAACAGGGCGGCTGTCAGGTGCGAAGTGGAGCCGTTGCCCTGCGAGGCATAGGTCACCTTGCCCGGATTGGCCTTGGCGTAGGCAATGAACTCCGCCACGTTCTGCGCGGGCACCTTGGTGCTGACCGCCAGCACGTTGGGCACGGTGGCCAGCACCGTGACGGGCACCCACTTCGTCGGGTCGAATGCGAGCTTCTTGTACAGGTGGTGGTTGATGGCAATGGGTCCGGGTGGCGAGACCAGGAACGTGGTGCCATCGGGCGCCGAGCGGAACACCGATTCGGCACCGATGTTGCCGCCTGCGCCGGTTCGGTTTTCAACAACCACGCCCGCAGGGAAGTGCGTGCGCAATTTCTCGGCCAGGATGCGCGGCAGCACGTCCGCCGTGCCGCCTGCGGGGAAGGGCACGATCAGCCTCAGGGGTTGGTTGCTCGTCTGCGCCAAGGCACTGCCGATCAGGCAAGACGCCAGCGCAAAGGCTGCGCCGAGGCGGCGCGGGAAGGAATGAAACATGGGTTGTCTCCGCAGTTGTTTTATGGGGAGGCCAGTATTACCGCTGAGGCGTTCCCAAACAAGGTAGATTTGCGCCATGCGCAAGAATGAACCCAAACAGTTGACGGACGTGAATGCGGCCGACCGCTATTTCGTGACCTCTTTGGAGAAGGGCCTGGACGTGCTCACCTGCTTTGGCCGCCAACACAACCGCCTGACGCTATCGGAGGTTGCACGCCTGACCGGCATGTCACCCGCGTCTGCGCGGCGCTCCCTGCTCACGCTGCATCAGCTGGGCTACCTGGACAGCGATAGCAAGCGCTTCTGGGTGCAGCCGCGTGCGTTGCTGGTGGCGCATGCCTACCTGTCTTCGCGACCGATGCCCTCGCTGGCACAACCGCTGCTGGATGCCTTGTCGGAGCGCACGCGCGAATCGGCGTCGTTGGGGCAGTTGCTGGATGACGACGCGATCATCGTGGCGCGGTCCACGGCGCGCCGCAGCCTGAGCACGGGCCTGGGCATCGGCTCACGCCTGCCGGCCTACTGTTCGGCGCTGGGACGTGTGTTGCTGGCCGGGATGTCCGCGCAGGACGCACTGGCTCGCGTGCGTGGCATGAGGCGCGTGGCGCTGACGCCGCAGACGATCCACAGCGTGGCGCAAGTCGTCGAACTGGTGGATCGCTGCCGGGAAGACGGCTTCTCCACCAACGATGGCGAGTTGGAAATCGGGGTGCGGTCGATGGCGGTACCGGTGCGCGACCGGACGGGACAGGTGGTCGCTGCGATCAGCATTGCGGTGCGGGTGGAGCGCATGGGCATGGGAGAATTTCGCGACGCCTTCCTGCCCATGCTGAACCGGGCGCGCGAGACGCTGGAGGCGCGCCTCTTTCCTGCGTGAGCTTGCTTTACGGCTCTTCAAATAGGGGCGAACGCAGACGGAAACTGATTTTCGGGTGGTGCCGGTGTGCGTGTTGGAGCGCGGCCAGTCTGTCGCCACCCGGGTAACCAACGCGAACCGCGGAATGGCGGGTTTGTGAGGCACAGCGGTCGAACGGAAAGCTGGCCCTGGAATGCCCGGTGACGAACCCCGCCATCTTTCGGGACGTCGGGCTCGAATGACTCAGACCAGGCTGAACCTACCTTTCAGAGCGAAGGCTTTTCAACCTGGTTGGCTTTTTTGGATGCGGTGAATTGATATTGGAAGTTCAAGTTTTGGCGACGTTCTTGGATACAAGCCGCTGACCCAGAGCTTTTGAAAGGGCTGTCGCTTCGACTTTCAACATGTCTGCAAAGGTCTGAACGCGATGACGATCGACGCGAACGCCTGGTCCAAACACAGCCAGTGAGCCTGCCACCTTGCTATCTCCCATAAAGAACGGCACGGCAACGGCGACGGCCCCTTTGATCAGTTCATCGCGACTGATCTCATACCCTTGTTCGCGAATCTTCTTCAAGCGATCGAGGTATTCCGCAACGTCGGTCGGCCTCGCTTTGTCGCGACCGATGTAGGTCTCCGGTGAGGAGACGTGAGCAAGGATCACCCGGCCGCTTGCACCCAACGTGACGTCCTCGCGGTACCCCACGCCGCGTTTGAAGCTCAAGGGTTGTCCGCTGGCGAGTTCGGCAACACAAATTCGACTGTTGCCCTGATGGACTAGAAGAGAGACGGTCTCTCCTGTCTGATCCCAGAGTCTGCGCATCATCGGCTGGGCAATCGTTGCGATGTCCAGACTGGCGCTCCAAACATGAGCCAAATGAGCCACTGACGGACCGAGTTCGAACCTCTGCGGATCTCCAGATGAAACGATGAATCCGCTGTTCTCCAGCGTGTGCAGAAGCCTGTACAGCGTGGGGCGGCTAAGACCCACGCGTTTGGTCAGTTCCCCGGCAGTGAGTCGATGGTCGTCTGCGGTAAAGGCCATCAAGATCTGCAGTGCCCTGTCCACAGCTCGGACACCTTCGCCCGGTTTTTCTGGTGGTTCCACTTCCGTTCGCCCGTTCATTGCTGTTGGCGGATGTTACGCGTCCAACTGTCCGCCTGTCGGACTGATCTCTCAACTCTTGACGCAGATCAATGATGTCCATACCATGGACTACATGTCCACTAAATGGACATAAGCAAGCATCAAGAGACTTTGGAGATTCATGTGAACAAAGAAATGTCGGAAACGCTTACCCGGGTCGGACCTGAGACCCGCATGGGCAATCTGTTGCGGCGGTACTGGGTCCCGGCGCTGATGTCGAGCGAAATCGCGGAGCCGGATGGCCCCCAGGTGCGGGTACAGCTGTTGGGTGAAAAGTTGCTGGCTTTTCGGAACACGGATGGACAGGCCAGCCTGATCAGTGAGTTCTGCTCACACCGCGGGGTGTTGTTAGCGGCGCTCTAAACCCGCGTAAATCTGGTGTCGGCAAGCAGTCGGTGGCGGTCATCCGCGGCAGTCAGCTGACTGCTTTGAATTTCCTTTGAATCGAAGGGTGCCCGTTGCACAGGGCACAGACGTGTCCTGAGCGTGCCTGCTTTGGCCATGGCGAGCGGGCTTGAGCCAGCGCAGGGGTATGGCGCAGCGCTGGTGTTTTGCGTTACATATCGCCTACCTGTGTAAGAAGCAGGCGCGACAGTGACAGTCACTTTCCGGTAAACCCACTGTCGCGCCCCGAGACCCACCGCTTTGGAGGGCGCCGTTGCCGCTGTCAGTATTCACGAAGCGGGCGTGGCTGTCCAGCAGCGTGGGCCCACGCATGGGAATGGACCGCCCATGCCCACTGCCCAACACGCACCACCACAGCCGCCGTCACCACCGCCCAGACGTTTTCTGTGCGCCCTGTGTCGCAGCCCTGTGCTCATCTGCAGCCACTGCGACCGCGGCCAGCGCTACTGCAGCGCAGTCTGCTCACTCCAGGCCAGAAGTTGCGCCCAGCGCGCCGCTGCCAAACGCTACCAGGACAGCCGCAAGGGCCGCCACGCTCACGCCACACGCCAGGGGCAATGGCGCGCGCGCCAACAAATAGTGACGCATCAGGGTGGCCCACCACCGCCCTGCGCTGATGTACTCCCATCCAGCGACGCAACCGCTCTGAATCCAGACGCAAGCCAGCGCTGCAAGTGCCAGTTTTGCGGCCGTTCGGTCTCGGCTTTTGTGCGTCAGGACTTTCTGCGATGCCGCTTTCGCCATCCATCCCAACCTTCCGTATGGAGTACCGACTCACATGGCCATTTCACCTGAACTCAAGGCGCAGATCCTGCGCTACCACCACGCCGAGCGCTGGCCGGTGGGAACCATCTCGTCCCAGCTGGGCGTGCACCGCGAGACCGTCATGCGCGTGCTCACCCAGGCCGGCGCGGCCCCAATCGTGCCCGCACAACGCACTTCGGGCGTGACCCCCTACCTGCCCTTTATCCAGGAGACCTTGAAGCAGTTCCCCAACCTCACGGCCAGCCGGCTGCACACCATGGCCGCCGAGCGCGGTTACGAGGGGCGCCCCGACCACTTTCGCCACATCGTCGCCCGCCACCGTCCGCGCCCCCCAGCACAGGCCTACTTGCGCCTGCGCACCTTGCCCGGTGAACAGGGGCAATGCGACTGGGGCCACTTCGGCCACATCCAGATCGGGCAAGCC
>NZ_JBVPZC010000054.1:0-2500 GCF_055702805.1 Hydrogenophaga sp. LT287
CTATCGGCGCGAACTATTTAAGAATCCAGAAAGCCCAAACCCCCAGGTACACGGGGTACGAGGGGGTTTGGGGGGCTGGTAAGAGCCTGACGATGACCTACTTTCACACGGGAATCCGCACTATCATCGGCGCAAAGTCGTTTCACTGTCCTGTTCGGGATGGGAAGGAGTGGTACCAACTTGCTATGGTCGTCAGGCATAAAGGGTTGCCGCTGCAGCACCAGGGTGCTACGGCGACGAATTCATAGAGCTTCGAATCAGCTGTCTTTTTGATTGCTGCCAACGTTATGGATCAACGGTGTTGAATTCCATAAGGGCATAACTGGACTACAAACGGTTGTGTATTGTAGTCGGGTGACATTCAAACTGTTGATGGATTAGATCAAAGTTATAGGGTCAAGCCTCACGAGCAATTAGTACTGGTTAGCTTAACGCATTACTGCGCTTCCACACCCAGCCTATCAACGTCCTGGTCTTGAACGACTCTTTAGGGGGCTCAAGGCCCCGGCAGATCTCATCTTGGAACGAGTTTCCCGCTTAGATGCTTTCAGCGGTTATCTCTTCCGCACTTAGCTACCCGGCAATGCCACTGGCGTGACAACCGGTACACCAGAGGTGCGTCCACTCCGGTCCTCTCGTACTAGGAGCAGGCTTCCTCAAATCTGCAGCGCCCACGGAAGATAGGGACCAAACTGTCTCACGACGTTTTAAACCCAGCTCACGTACCTCTTTAAATGGCGAACAGCCATACCCTTGGGACCGGCTACAGCCCCAGGATGAGATGAGCCGACATCGAGGTGCCAAACACCGCCGTCGATATGAACTCTTGGGCGGTATCAGCCTGTTATCCCCAGAGTACCTTTTATCCGTTGAGCGATGGCCCTTCCATACAGAACCACCGGATCACTATGTCCTGCTTTCGCATCTGCTCGACTTGTCAGTCTCGCAGTTAAGCACGCTTATGCCATTGCACTATTAGCACGATGTCCGACCGTACCTAGCGTACCTTCGAACTCCTCCGTTACACTTTGGGAGGAGACCGCCCCAGTCAAACTGCCTACCATGCACTGTCCCCGATCCAGATAATGGACCTAGGTTAGAACCTCAAACACACCAGGGTGGTATTTCAACGTTGGCTCCACAAGATCTAGCGACCCTGCTTCAAAGCCTCCCACCTATCCTACACAGATCTGTTCAAAATTCAATACAAAGCTACAGTAAAGGTTCATGGGGTCTTTCCGTCTTTCCGCGGGGAGATTGCATCATCACAAACATTTCAACTTCGCTGAGTCTCAGGAGGAGACAGTGTGGCCATCGTTACGCCATTCGTGCAGGTCGGAACTTACCCGACAAGGAATTTCGCTACCTTAGGACCGTTATAGTTACGGCCGCCGTTTACTGGGACTTCGATCAAGAGCTTGCACCCCATCAATTAATCTTCCAGCACCGGGCAGGCGTCACACCCTATACGTCCACTTTCGTGTTTGCAGAGTGCTGTGTTTTTAATAAACAGTCGCAGCCACCAATTTTTTGCAACCCGTTCGTGCTCAGATGTTCTCATCACACTACAAGGGCACACCTTCTTCCGAAGTTACGGTGTCAATTTGCCGAGTTCCTTCTCCTGAGTTCTCTCAAGCGCCTTAGAATACTCATCTCGCGCACCAGTGTCGGTTTGCGGTACGGTCAATTACAAGCTGAAGCTTAGTGGCTTTTCCTGGGACCTCGTTCAGTTACTTCGCGAGCAAGCTCGCTCGATCAATGGCCTCGGTATATGACACGCGGATTTGCCTACGTGTCGCCTACATCCATCTAAACCGGCACATCCAACCGCCGGATAACCTATTAAGATCCGTCCCCACATCGCACTTGTAATCGGTACAGGAATATTGACCTGTTTCCCATCAGCTACGCATCTCTGCCTCGCCTTAGGGGCCGACTCACCCTACGCCGATGAACGTTGCGTAGGAAACCTTGCGCTTACGGCGAGGGGGCTTTTCACCCCCTTTAACGCTACTCATGTCAGCATTCGCACTTCTGATACCTCCAGCATCCTTTACAAGATACCTTCACAGGCTTACAGAACGCTCTCCTACCACTTGCAATAAATTGCAAATCCGCAGCTTCGGTAACTGGCTTAGCCCCGTTACATCTTCCGCGCAGGACGACTCGATCAGTGAGCTATTACGCTTTCTTTAAATGATGGCTGCTTCTAAGCCAACATCCTGACTGTTTTAGCCTTCCCACTTCGTTTCCCACTTAGCCCGTTTTAGGGACCTTAGCTGGCGGTCTGGGTTGTTTCCCTCTTGAGTCCGGACGTTAGCACCCGGTGCTCTGTCTCCCAAGCTGTACTCGTCGGTATTCGGAGTTTGCCTTGGTTTGGTAAGTCGCCATGACCCCCTAGCCAAAACAGTGCTCTACCCCCGACGGTAATACTTGAGGCACTACCTAAATAGTTTTCGGAGAGAACCAGCTATTTCCAAGTTTGTTTAGCCTTTCACCC
>NZ_JBVPZC010000054.1:5000-7500 GCF_055702805.1 Hydrogenophaga sp. LT287
TTCCGATTAACGCTTGCACCCTACGTATTACCGCGGCTGCTGGCACGTAGTTAGCCGGTGCTTATTCTTACGGTACCGTCATTAGCAAACTGTATTAGAGCTCGCCGTTTCGTTCCGTACAAAAGCAGTTTACAACCCGAAGGCCTTCTTCCTGCACGCGGCATTGCTGGATCAGGCTTGCGCCCATTGTCCAAAATTCCCCACTGCTGCCTCCCGTAGGAGTCTGGACCGTGTCTCAGTTCCAGTGTGGCTGGTCGTCCTCTCAGACCAGCTACAGATCGTCGGCTTGGTGAGCCTTTACCCCACCAACTACCTAATCTGACATCGGCCGCTCCAATCGCGCGAGGCCTTACGGTCCCCCGCTTTCATCCTTAGATCGTATGCGGTATTAGCGCAGCTTTCGCTGCGTTATCCCCCACGACTGGGCACGTTCCGATGCATTACTCACCCGTTCGCCACTCGTCAGCACCTTGCGGCCTGTTACCGTTCGACTTGCATGTGTAAAGCATGCCGCCAGCGTTCAATCTGAGCCAGGATCAAACTCTTTAGTTCGATCTTGAATTTACTCATAAAAACGCAAACGAAGTAAACTTCATTTCTATTCTCATGAACGTTTAAAGTCTTGCGACTTGGATTCCGAAGAATCCGTTTTCGCAATCGCCTTCAAACGCCCACGCTTATCGGCTGTATATTTTTAATGATCTGACAAACTTAGCAGCACTTGCCACTTCATCCGTCTTGCTTAGCTGCGATCAGCTGAGCCTCGTATTATGACACAGTTTTTGGTGTCTTTGCAAATTTCTTTTTGAAGCTTACAAGACAAAACACATGCCTACACTTATATAAAGCCCAAACCCCCAGGTACACGGGGTACGAGGGGGTTTGGGGGGGCTGGTAAGAGCCTGACGATGACCTACTTTCACACGGGAATCCGCACTATCATCGGCGCAAAGTCGTTTCACTGTCCTGTTCGGGATGGGAAGGAGTGGTACCAACTTGCTATGGTCGTCAGGCATAAAGGGTTGCCGCTGCAGCACCAGGGTGCTACGGCGACGAATTCATAGAGCTTCGAATCAGCTGTCTTTTTGATTGCTGCCAACGTTATGGATCAACGGTGTTGAATTCCATAAGGGCATAACTGGACTACAAACGGTTGTGTATTGTAGTCGGGTGACATTCAAACTGTTGATGGATTAGATCAAAGTTATAGGGTCAAGCCTCACGAGCAATTAGTACTGGTTAGCTTAACGCATTACTGCGCTTCCACACCCAGCCTATCAACGTCCTGGTCTTGAACGACTCTTTAGGGGGCTCAAGGCCCCGGCAGATCTCATCTTGGAACGAGTTTCCCGCTTAGATGCTTTCAGCGGTTATCTCTTCCGCACTTAGCTACCCGGCAATGCCACTGGCGTGACAACCGGTACACCAGAGGTGCGTCCACTCCGGTCCTCTCGTACTAGGAGCAGGCTTCCTCAAATCTGCAGCGCCCACGGAAGATAGGGACCAAACTGTCTCACGACGTTTTAAACCCAGCTCACGTACCTCTTTAAATGGCGAACAGCCATACCCTTGGGACCGGCTACAGCCCCAGGATGAGATGAGCCGACATCGAGGTGCCAAACACCGCCGTCGATATGAACTCTTGGGCGGTATCAGCCTGTTATCCCCAGAGTACCTTTTATCCGTTGAGCGATGGCCCTTCCATACAGAACCACCGGATCACTATGTCCTGCTTTCGCATCTGCTCGACTTGTCAGTCTCGCAGTTAAGCACGCTTATGCCATTGCACTATTAGCACGATGTCCGACCGTACCTAGCGTACCTTCGAACTCCTCCGTTACACTTTGGGAGGAGACCGCCCCAGTCAAACTGCCTACCATGCACTGTCCCCGATCCAGATAATGGACCTAGGTTAGAACCTCAAACACACCAGGGTGGTATTTCAACGTTGGCTCCACAAGATCTAGCGACCCTGCTTCAAAGCCTCCCACCTATCCTACACAGATCTGTTCAAAATTCAATACAAAGCTACAGTAAAGGTTCATGGGGTCTTTCCGTCTTTCCGCGGGGAGATTGCATCATCACAAACATTTCAACTTCGCTGAGTCTCAGGAGGAGACAGTGTGGCCATCGTTACGCCATTCGTGCAGGTCGGAACTTACCCGACAAGGAATTTCGCTACCTTAGGACCGTTATAGTTACGGCCGCCGTTTACTGGGACTTCGATCAAGAGCTTGCACCCCATCAATTAATCTTCCAGCACCGGGCAGGCGTCACACCCTATACGTCCACTTTCGTGTTTGCAGAGTGCTGTGTTTTTAATAAACAGTCGCAGCCACCAATTTTTTGCAACCCGTTCGTGCTCAGATGTTCTCATCACACTACAAGGGCACACCTTCTTCCGAAGTTACGGTGTCAATTTGCCGAGTTCCTTCTCCTGAGTTCTCTCAAGCGCCTTAGAATACTCATCTCGCGCACCAGTGTCGGTTTGCGGTACGGT
>NZ_JBVPZC010000055.1:0-11074 GCF_055702805.1 Hydrogenophaga sp. LT287
GGCAACGCTGATTAAGTACTGCTCGAGCGTGGTGTTTACCTGTACCGTTGCAGTACAGACGAACAGGCAGATGAAGATGAAACAGCAAACCCTTGCCATGGCCGCCGATCAAGCTGAAGGTTTTGAGCCTTACCGCAGGCCGACCAGGCGCGATACCTTCCTGGCCACGATGCAGCAGATCGTGCCCTGGCAGGCGTTGTGCGCGGTGATCGAGCCTCACTACCCCAAGGCCGGCAACGGGCGTCCACCGATCGGGCTCGAGCGTATGCTGCGCATGTACTTCGTGCAGCACTGGTTCAACCTGGCCGATGAGGCCTGCGAGGATGCGCTACTCGACAGCACCGCGCTGCGGCGCTTTGTCGGCATAGACCTCGGGCGCGAGCGCGTGCCCGATGCGACCACGCTGCTGAAGTTTCGCCGCTTGCTGGAGACGCACCAACTGGGCGAGGCCTTGTTTGCCAAAGTGGGAGAGGTGCTGCAGGCGCAGGGCATGAAGGTCGGTACCGGCACCATCGTGGACGCCACCATCATCGGCGCACCGAGCTCGACCAAAAACGCAGACAAGCAACGTGACCCCGAGATGCACCAGACCAAGAAGGGTCAGCAGTGGTATTTCGGGATGAAGATGCACATCGGCGTGGACAGTCGCAGCGGGCTGGCGCACAGCGCCGTGGTGACAGCGGCCAACATGCACGACAAACACCCGCTGCCCGATTTGCTGCACGGCAACGAGCAGCGCGTGTACGGCGACAGCGCCTACGCTAGCCAGAAGACGCTGATCGCTTCCAGGGCGCCCAAGGCCAAAGACTTCACCAACCAGCGCGTGCGCAAGGGCGGTGAAGTCGATGAAGCCGAACGCTCGAAGAACCGCAACAAGTCCAGAATCCGGGCGCGGGTCGAACACGTCTTTGCAGTGGTCAAGCGGCTGTGGGGCTTTGCCAAGGTGCGCTACCGGGGGCTGGCCAAGAACGCCACGCGCTCGTTCGTGGCGCTGGGATTGGCCAACATCTACCTGGCGCGTCAGCGCCTCATGGGATGAGTGCGTCTGCAGCGCACGCCAAACGCGTGCACAAGGTCGAAATGGCCCTGAAACGGTACGAAATCCACTTGATTTGACCTTGCTTCTCGCATGGCGCAATCAGGAGGCAACGGGTCGCTGGATCGACCGCTTGTTCAGCGTTGCCTTAGGGCTTGGTGCGCGGCGCGTCTGTGCGCTGGCGCACGCAGGCCGAAGCGCGCAGGCGCAGGCCAGCCTGCCGGGGCTGGCCGGCAGGCTTGGAGCATTGAAAAAAATGCCGAAAAAAAGCGACCAGCTGCGCGCAGCTGGCTCAACGGGCCTGGGTCTGGCCGGTCAGACCAGTTGCGCTTCGAGCGCTTGCACCTGCTGGCGCAGCGCGGCGTTTTCGGCCTGCAGCGTGGCCACCTGGCGCTGCAGGGCCTGCACCGCGTCGGGCGCGTCGGTGTCCACCGGGGTGGTGGCTTCGGGTGCTGCGTCTTCGCGCGGTTTGCGCTTGGCCTCGCGCACGCGCTTGGCGGCCAGCTTCAGCTCGTCTTTGCCGGCGTGGGCGGCGGCCACTTGTTCGTCAGCGGGCAAAGAAGCCACGGCGGCGGCGGTGTTGAGCGAAATGGTGCCCGACTTCACCGCCGCCACCAGCTCGGGCGCGGCTTGCTTCTGGATCTTTTCAATGGCCACCACCTGGCTGCTGCTGAGGCGGGCGGCCCGGGCAATGGCTTCGCGGCTCTTAAGCGCGTCGGGCTCGGGCGCACCCGGTGCGGCGGGCGCAACGGCCTCGCCTACGGTGCTGTCGGTGCGCTCAGCGCTGGCCGCTGCCTGGGTGCGCACGCGGCGTTCGGCCATGATCTCGCGCTGGCGCAAGGCCAGCACCCCGCGCTGGAAATCGGACACGCTGCGCCGCCCCAGGTGCTGGCCAATCATCCACAGGTGCACGTCTTCCATGGAACGAAACAGCGTGTTCTGCACGGTCTGAAACGGCAGCCCGTGTTTCTGGCAAATGCTGTAGCGGTTGTGGCCGTCCACCAGCGTGTCGCCCCACAGCACCAGCGCGTCGCGGCAACCCTCGGCCAGGATGCTGCGCTCCAGCGCCTCGTATTCGTCCGGGGTCAGGGGGTCGATATAGGCTTTGAGTTCTTCGTTGACGGCGATGTGCATGGCGAGCGGTCCAGGGTGCGGGATACGGGGAAAGGGGTGCCATTCTATGTGCCGGCGACAATGCCCTGATTCCCCCCTCCAGCCCCTTTTCAGAGCACGTTTTCACCCCATGAGCCGCATCACTTTTGAACTCCCCGAGCGCTTTGTCTTTGCCACCGACATGCAGATCTACATCAGCCACGTGAACCAGGGCGGCCACCTGGACAACGCGCAGCTGCTGACGCTGGTGTCAGAGGCGCGGGTGCGGTTTTTCCGCTGGCTGGGCTACACCGAAGGCAATGTGGCCGGGAGCCCCATCGTGGTGGGGGACCTCGTGGCGCAATACAAGTCCGAGGCGTTTCACGGCGAAACCCTGCGCGTGGACATGGTGCCCGCCGACTTCAACCGCTACGGCTTCGACCTGGTGTTTCGCATGTCCGAACTGAGCCAGGGCCGCGAGGTGGCGCGCGGCAAAGTGGGCGTGGTGTTTGTGAACAAGGCCGACCGCAAGGTCGCGCCGGTGCCTGAGGCCTTTCAGCAGCGTCTGCGCGAAGCCACGCAAGCCGCTCAGCCCAAGGCGGGCTGAGCGGCTGAACGCTTGCCGGTTTCAGCGAGCGGAATTGCCCGGCGGCGCCCGGCGCGACTGCGACTGGTTGCTGCCACCCACATGCGATTCGCGGTCGCTGCGGCTGGCGGGCGTGCGCTGGCCCTGGTTGAGCTGCGTCGGGTCTTGCTCACCCACCTTGTTGGTGTCGTTTTCCACCTTGTGGGTGTGCGGCTCTTGCTTGTCTTGCGGGTTCAGGTTGTGCTTCATGGCATTGGTCTCCGTGGGATGGAAGGGGAAAGACGCGCAGGCGGGCTGCTCAGGGCCGCACCACGATGTTGTTGATGACGCTGGACACCCCGGGCGTGGTGCGCGCAATGCTTTCGGCGCGGCTCTTTTCAGCCGCGCTCTTGGCAAAGCCCGACAGCTGCACCGCGCCGCGCAGCGTTTCCACGCTGATCGACAAGGCGCTGACCTCCCGGTCTTCGGCAAACTTGGCCTTGACGCGCGCGGTGATGGTGGCGTCGTCCACGTACTCGCCCACGGTGGACTGTTCGCGCGACACCGCGCAGCCCAAGGTGCTGAGCACCAGCAGCCCGGACAGGGCCATGGCAACGGCGGGGTGTTTCATAGCGTTCTCCTTGTAAATCGTGACTTATGGCACGACCACAGGCACCCGTCAAACGCAGCGCTCAACGCGTGTTTAAAAGCCGCCCGCAAGGACCTCCAACAAAGCTTTTTTGGCCACCGGGGACCCGGTTTCGGCTGGACGGCTAGGATGGCCGCCGGTGCAGCAGCCAATGCGCCAGCGCCGCGCACAGGGCGTAGCCCAGCATCAGCAGACCCAGGTTGACGGCGCTTTCGTGCGGGAACAGGCCCACGGTGAAGCCGCCCACGGCGCCCATCATTTGCTGCATGAGGCCGGCCACGGCGGCGGCTGAGCCGGCCAGTGCGGGCACGAGGCTGACGGTGCCTGCCAGCGCCGGCGGCACCAGAAAACCGTGCCCGATGCCCAGCAAAATGAGCGGCAAGGCAAAGGCCAGCGGGGAATGCCAGCCGGCCAGCGCCAGGCCGAGCATGAGGGCCACGCCGCTCAGGGTGAGCGCCTGGCCCAGCCGCATCATGGGGCGCTCGCCGGTGCGGTGCACCAGGTGCGAGGTGAGGTAGTTGCCCACGATGTAGGCCAGCGGAATGCTCATGATGTAGTACCCAATGCCTTCCGGGCCCACGCCGTAGCTGCCGAGCACGATGGGGGCGCCGCTGAGGAAGGTGTAGAAGGTGGCCGTGATCATGGACAGGAGCGCCACATACAGGATGAACGCGGGCTCGCGGGCCAGGCGCGCATACGAGGCCCACATGGCGCGCAGCCAGTGCGGCTGCACGGTGGTGGCTTTCTGGTGGTCGGGCAGGCCGCGCCAGGCGGCCACAAACAGCACGGCGGCCAGCACCGCAATGAGCACAAAGTTGGACTGCCAGCCCAGGCGCACGTGCAGCTGCCCGCCGATGATGGTGGCCAGCGGCGGGCACAGGCCCATGGTCATGCCGATGTAGGCCATGACGCGGGTGCGCGCGGGGCCTTGAAACAGGTCTTGCACCATGGCGCGCCCCACCACCATGCCGGCCGCGCTGCCCGCGCCTTGCAGCACGCGCGCCAGGGTGAGCAGGCCGAGGTTGGGCGCCAGGGCCGCCAGCACCGAGCCCACGCCGGCCACAAAGAGGCCAAACAACAAGATGTTTTTGCGCCCCAGGCGGTCAGACAGCGGGCCGTAGAGCAACTGCAGGCCGCCGTAGGCGATCACATAGCCGCTGAAGGTGAGCTGCACGCTGGCCTGGCTGGCGCCAAATATGCTGGCCCATTCCTGCATGGAGGGCAGGCAGATGGTCATGGCCAGCAGGCCAAAGGCGAGCTGGGCCAGCAGGTTGGCTACCAAGAGCGCGTGGGTGGGGGGTGGGGTTTGGGCAGCGGTCATTCAGCGGTGCGGGGCCAGCGGCGGGCCCCAAAAAAGTCAGCGGCCTCTGTGGCCGCACGCCACTGTAACCGCCACCGGGCTGAAAGCCTGTCACCCGCAGCCGGTGGGGTGGGCCGGCCCGGCGGCGCTTCAGCGCACGGCCAGAAAGCGCTGTTCCATTTCGCGGCGCATGGCCTTGCGCACCTCGGCGGCGGCGTGGCGGCGGCGCTCGTCGGGGGTGAAGGGGCGCAGCGGCGACACCGCCGTGGGCTTGCCCGCGTCGTCCACCGCCACCATGGTGAAAAAGCAGCTGTTGACGTGGCGGTTTTCCTGCGTGCGGATGTTTTCGGCAATCACCTTGATGCCGATTTCCATGGACGAGCTGCCGGTGTGGTTGACGGAGGCCAGAAAGGTGACGAGTTCGCCCACATGGATGGGTTGTCGAAACGTGACCTGGTCGACGCTGAGCGTGACCACGTAGGTGCCGGCATAGCGGCTGGCGCAGGCGTAGGCCACCTGGTCGAGCAGTTTCAATATGGTGCCGCCGTGGACGTTGCCTGAAAAGTTGGCGGTGTCGGGCGCCATCAGCACCGACATGCTGAGCTGGTGTGCAGGGAGTTGCATGGGTTTGAATGGAAGGCGGGCGGTGGGTGAACCGCTGTTGGGGAAGCACCGATCGTGCCACGGCGCTACCGCGGCCTCGGGATGGGCGTGTTGATTGACGCAACGCAGGGCGCCGCCCAGCCGCTGTGGCTAGCATGGGTTTGGTGCGGCGGCTCGCTGGGCTGGCCGTGGTTTCAACCCTTTGTGGAGACTTCGATATGCGACACGTTTTGATGGCTGCGGCCAGTTTGTGTGTGGCTTTGCCTGCTTTTGCACAGGCCCCGGCAGCCACGTTCCAGATCAAGGCCCTGACGCCCGAAACCGCGCTGGTGGCGGCGCAGGCGGCCATGGCGGCTTGCCGCGTGCAGGGCTTTCAGGTGGGCGTGGCGGTGGTGGACCGCTCGGGCCTGACCCAGGTGTTTTTGCGCGACCGCTTTGCGGGCGCCCACACGGTGGACGTGGCGACCAACAAGGCCTGGACGGCGGCGAGTTTTCGCACGTCCACGCTGGACCTGGCCACCGAATCGCAAGCGGGCAAGCCCATGAGCGGTATTCGCAGCACACCGCGCATGCTGGCGGTGGGCGGCGGTGTGGTGATTGAGGGCGGCGGCTCCAGTTACGGTGCCATTGGCGTGTCGGGCGCGCCCGGCGGCGACGCCGACGACGCCTGCGCCAAGGCGGGCATCAAGGCGATTGCCGACAAGATCGAGTTTTAAGACTCAGCGCTGGCCCTGCCCTGGCAGCGCCAGGAAGAAGCGCAGCATTTCGGCCGACGCGTCGGGGCCGCTGCCGTCGGTGAACGAGCCCGCGGCAGCACCGCCCGACCAGGCGTGGCCCGCGCCATGCAGCGTCCACGCCTCCACCAGACACTGGCCTTGGGCATTGGTGTGGCGCGTGCGGGTGTAGCTGCGGCCGCTGGGCGACTGGCCTTGTTCGGTGCGGGCGCTGAGTCCGGCCGCGTGGGCGCTGGTGGCCTGGCGCACGATCTGCTCGCCATTGCTGTGCTGCACGGTGTGGTCGCGGTCACCATGAAACACGATCACCGGCACCGCCTGCTGGGCTTGGCGGCGCGGGTCGGCCGGCGTGCCGGGCAGGTGGCCCATGCCCATGGCGCCGTGGCCTTTCATGGCCGCCATGGCCGAAGGAATGTCGTGCGCGGCGGCATAGGGCAGGCCCGAATGGGCGCCCACGGCGGCAAACAGCTCGGGGTAGGTTTCGCCCAACACCACCGCCATGGCCGCGCCGGCTGACAGCCCGGCCACATAGACACGCGCGGGGTCCACCGGGTGCTCGGCCACCACGGCCTGCACCAGGCCGGCCAGCAACGCTGGCTCGCCAGCGCCGCGAACCTGGTCTTCGGCGCGAAACCAGTTCCAGCAGCGCGAGGCGTTGGCGCCCGAGGCCTGTTCGGGGTAGACCACGACAAAGCCGTGTTCGTCGGCCAGCCGGTTCATCTGGGTGCCGGCGGCAAAGTCGTCGGCCGACTGGGTGCAGCCGTGCAACATGACCACCAGCGCCAAGCTGCCGGCCTTGGGCTTTTGGGAGCCCACGGCCTGCGCCGGCACATACAGCTTGTAAGCCCGGGTGCCCGCCGGGGCGCTGAAGCTGCGCAGCACAAACTGACCGCCGGCCGCATCCGCTTCGGCCGCCTCAGCGCCCGGCGCCGGCACTTCGCGGGCCACCACGTCGATGGTGTTGTCGTTGGGCGGGGCGGCTTGCGCTGGCGTGGCCGCTGCGCCCACCGCCAGACCCGCCGAGGCCAGTGCGTTGCGGATGGTGTCGGTCACCCCGCGCATGGGGTCGCTCTGGGTGTCGAGCCCGGCCGACGCCAGCGCGCGTTCAATGGTTTCCTGGATGTTCATGGCAAGGGCGCTCGGTGGTGAAAAGGCAGAGGGGTTGCGGGGGAGGCGTGGGGTCAAAAAGGGCTTTCGCGTGGGGTGTCGTGTTCAGGCAGGTAGGGCGCGGTACAAGGCGCGCTCACACCATGCGCCCGGCCAGCGCGCGGCGCACCTCGGGTGATGCATGAAACGCGCCCAGCACCGACACCGACTCGATCGCGGCCAGCGCGAGTTCGGGTGGCACGTCCTCGGCAATGCGGGCCAGGCCCACCACCTGCACCCGCAGCCGCTGGCCGGCGGCCACGGCGCGCTCCAGGTCGGCCCGGCTCAGGTGCTGCAGACCCAGCATGAGGGTGCGCCGCGCCACGGTTTGGCGCACCGTGTCGGCGTGCACCGCCAGCTGGTTGCGCACGGCGGTGCGGATCAGGTCGGAGCGGTTGGAATAAAAGCCTTCCTGCACCAGCAGGTCGACCTGCCCCAGGTCCACCACGCCCAGGTTGATGGTGAGTTTTTCGGTATCGCCCACCCGGGCTTTGGGTTCGGTTGGAGTGTTTGCCATCTGTAAACCATCTGTTTGGATTCCAATTGGATTCCATTTGGATGGTATTTAAACACATTGAGCGATCCAGCGCTGGCGCTGCGCGTTGAGCCCACTCAAATCGTTCGCCGGGCGCCTGTGCAAAAGTGGCGTGGTGCGGTGGCTTGCGCGCGCACACCACGATCACCCAGGCAGAGCAAGCGCACCAGCGTTTCAGCCTGGTCGCGCTGGCCGGTGGTGTGCTGGTTGCGGTGGTCATCGTGGTGTCCAAAACCTGAGCCGGGGCTGCGCCGGGTTTGCGGCTCCAGACCGATGACGGGCGATCGGGATAGCAGGCAAGCCCCCCATATGAACACCCCCTTGAGCCCAGGGCGGGAACCTATCGCCATGGAGCCCCGCCGCCTGTGCCTGAATGGTGCTGTGAGATACTTTGTTTCATGCCTCTGAACGCTTGGTCTGCGCCGACCACACTGCACCATGACGCCGTTTTCGACGCTGCCGTCCACCGCCGATTGAAGGCGCCGAATGGGATCCGGGGCCACGGCGTCTGGGCAGGTTTGCAGGCGCTGGGTCAGCGCCTGACGCGCCGCCTCGGCCGGTTGGCTGTGGTGTTGGGCGGCTGCGCCGCTTCGGGGGCCGCTCTGGCACACGAGGCCAGCGGGGTTGCCGGAGGGTTTGCGAGCGGCTTGCTGCACCCGCTGGCTGGTCCCGACCACCTGGTGGCGATGGTCGCGGTCGGGCTCTGGGGCGCCTTTCTTGGCCGGCCGGCGCTGTGGTTGTTGCCGGTGGTGTTTCCGCTGGTGATGGCTGCGGGTGGAGCGGCCGGTGTGCTGGGCCTGCCCCTGCCGGGCGTGGAAGTGGGCATTGCGTTGTCGGCCATTGCGCTTGGTGCGGCCGTGGCCTGGGGCTGGCGGGCGCCGCTGGCGCTGGCGGCTGTGATCGTGGCGGCGTTCGCTGTTTTCCACGGCCATGCGCACGGCACCGAGCTGCCCCAGGCCGCCGATCCGATCGCCTACAGCCTGGGCTTCGTCGTTTCAACGGGCTTGCTGCATCTCTGCGGCATCGCCTTTGGTGAGCTCACCCGCTGGCCCTGGGGCACCAAGGCGGTGCGGGGGCTGGGTGCCCTCATTGCCTTGGTGGGCGCGGTGTTTCTCGTGCGCGCCTTTTGAGGTCCATCGCCGTGCTGGAACCGGGCTTCGTTTCTGGGTTGACACAACCGCTGCTGGCGTCCGGCATGCTGCTGCCGTTGCTGGCCGCGGCGCTGTTCATTGGGCAGCAGTGGGGCGCGCAGCCCGGCTGGCCCGTGGTGGCGTGGCTGGCGTTTGCGCTGCCGCTGGCCGTGGCGCTGGTGCTCTCGCTGTCGGATGCACTGCCCTTGGCGCGGGTGCCTTGGCCGAGCCTGCTGGCGGCGGCGCTCGGCGGACTCGCGGTCGCAGTGGGGCGGCCCTGGGGCGCTCCCGTCACGGCAACGGTGGCTGCCATGCTCGGCGCCGGGGTGGGTTTGGCGGCCTTACCGCCTCCCGCGGCGGCGTCTGCCACCGCGCTGCCTTGGGCCCTGGCCATGGGACTCTTTGTGGGCAGTCTGGTCTGGGCGTTGGCCGCAGCGGCGCTGGTGCGTCTGCCCCGCTGGGCCTGGGCTCAGGTCGGCGTGCGCGTGCTGGCGTCGTGGGTGGCGGCGGCCTCGCTGATCGTTCTGGCCTTGAGCGCCTCTCAACCATGAATATGAACAGGAACGCTGCCATGGCCATGACCGCCCAGCTGACATCGCTTGGTCGCAGCTTGGCGTTCGCCTTGTTGATGCTGTCGGCTTGGCCGGCGATGGCGCACGACACCTGGTTTGAACGCGTGGACAACCCGGAAGGCGGCGCCGGACAGCCGCTGCAACTGGCGCTGGGCACGGGCAACCTGTACCCGCGTTACGAGGCGCCAGTGGAGCCGAAGGTGGTGACCCACTGGGCCTGTACCGATGCCAAGGGCACGGTTCACAAGCCAGCGTCAACGCGCGTGGGTCGCCGGCACACGCTGTATCGCGTGCCCGGTCCCGAGGTCGGGACGTTCAGCTGCGTGGTGCGCCTGCAGCCCTTCGAGGTCGAGCTCGCGTCCGCCATCGTCGACATCTACTTCGACGAGATCCGTGCCAGCGACACGCTGCGCGCGGTGCTCGCCCGACAGCGTGCACAAGGCCGCCCTTTTCAGGAACGTTACCTGAAGGTCGCTCGAATAGAAGGCGCAGCGGCACCGGCGCGCGACAACAGCCAGCCGCTGGATGTGCTTCGCGTGGCTCCCCGCGGCGTGCTGCAGGCCGGTAGCGATGCGGTGTTTGAGGTGCAACGCGACGGCAAGCCCCTGGCCGCTCTGCCCGTGGAGCTGCTACACGAGACCACGCCGGGCGGCCTTTGGGCGCGTACCGATGCCGCGGGACGCGTCAGCTTTCGCCTGCCCCAGCCTGGCCGCTGGTTGTTGCGTGGCGTGGACCTTCGCCCGCCGATTACAGAAGATGCGCGCTGGGAAAGCCGCTTCATCGCCTACACCTTCGAAGTGGCTCGCTGAGCGCCTTTGGCTGCGGTGCATGCACCCGGCCGAAACGGTCCGCGACGGGTTTCCCCACCGCTCCACCAGTGTCCATCTCTTCGGAGGGTGCGGTGGGCAGCTCCTGCTCTGGCGCTAACGGACTGGACGGTCTGCAGGCGGTGGGCTGCGATTCAGTCCCTCAGCAGGGCCATCACTTCGTCGTCGTCCACCTGCGGAAAGTGGCGATAAAACTGGCCGACAGCCTGGAAGTCTTCGGGGGCGTGCAGGCACACCACCTCGTCGGCCATGGTGCGGATGCGGGCCAGGGCCTCGGGCGATGACACGGGCACCGCACACACCAGTTTGGCGGGCAGGCGACGGCGCAGGCTGTGCAGGGCCGAGATCATGGTGGCGCCGGTGGCCAGACCGTCGTCGACCACGATGACGGTGCGGCCTTCGGGGTCGATGGGGGCGCGGATCGGTGAGTACTGCACGCGACGCGAGTGGATGGTTTGCAGTTGCTCGTGTTTTTCGGCGGCGATGTAGTCCTGGTCAGCCCCGGAAGCTGTCAAGCTAGTTGTCGCCTGAGGTTGTCAAATCAAGCTGCCTTCTGATCGGACTCCTTGGTTTGTGGGCTGTCTGGGTTTAGGTGAACCTCGTCGATGAAGGTCCAGTTGCGGGTGTTTCCTGACCAACGCGCTGGATGTTGTTGCCTGGCTTTTTCATAGACCGCAGCACGTGCGTGCAGCAAAGCTTCATCGGTCTGTGCATGGCGCTGCGCGGGGGTCACGAAGCTGATTGCACTGTGCCTGTGCTGCTCGTTGTACCAGTGCACCAGCTCGGTCACCCAGCGCCTGGCCTGCATCAGATCGGCAAACGGCTTGAGCGGCAGCTGCGGGCGGTACTTCAAGGTCTTGAACAGCGATTCGGCGTATGGGTTGT
>NZ_JBVPZC010000056.1:0-8012 GCF_055702805.1 Hydrogenophaga sp. LT287
GTTAGAACTCCGCATCATCATCCCTCAGTTCATACGCGTGCTGGAAAACAGCCACCCCGTGGTGCTGGACGCCGATGCCGATGGTGACTGGAGCGCCCAGCAGCGGCTGGTGGTGGTGTCCAACATGAAGCGCGGCTTCTGCGTCACCTTGCGCATGAGCGCTCCCGAGGTCGACGCCTGGCGCCTGCACACGCCGCAAAGCGGCGGCATCACGCTCGATGCGATGCACGACGGCTACCGCCTGTGCACGCCGCGCCCGGGTCGCTACACGCTGGTGCTGCAACACGAGTTCGAGGCGACGGCGCAAAGGTCCACCACCGGCGCGCTGCGTTGGCCGGTGCGGACCGACATCACGGCACTCTGAGCATCGAACTGTCGCGCGAGCTTCCGAGTTCCGAGTAGAAATTCATGATCGGAATGCGGCTCATGGATGGGGATGAAGCAGGAACGCCGAACCCCTCAGTACACAACGAGGCTTGAGGATGTGCCGGTGGCGAGGGCGTGATCAAGGACAATTCGCATACCCCAACCCGTATGACGCCCACCGTGAACTTTCCTCCAGGGCATCCGACGCTGCTACGACACCCAGTGCCGGATGGGATTCCATTCCCGGTGGAGACCGTGCTCGAACTGCCTGCGGTAGCCTATGAAGTGGAGCAGCGAGACGACTGGTGGATTGTGAGGGTCGTGGTCACCGGTGAAGCCGTTTACCAAGGTCCGGGTCCGGTTGATGTTTTCGTATCCGAAGCGCCATTTTGATGACTGAACATCCGACGTTACTGTGGCATCCCAAACCTGATGGCGTGAACAGCTACCGCGAGACGCCCCTACCGCTGGAGCCTCACGAATACCACGTCATCGAGGTGCACGACTGGTGGATTGTGATCGTGATTGTCAACGGTGAGATGGTGTACGAAGGCGCGGGTCCAGTGAAGGTTTATCGTTCACCAACGCCCTTTTAGAGCAGGGGCTAGAGGGATCATCCGTAGTTCGAACGCCCTTCACCTCTTGGCGGGGATGATGATGTCCTGCACGTTCTTCTCCACCACCGAGCACGCCGAGCAACCACCCCAAACTTTTGAGAATCAAACCAGTAACCGTCCACTGAAGTGGGTCAACTCCAATACACGTCAGGGACGGAGAATCGGCCTGGGGAAATGCTGATCATTCGGCGTCGGCGGGCACGGCCGGTGCATGCGTGAATTGCCCGAGGTTTGGCTTTCGGCGAGTTGACGGCGGTATGCCTAAACGGACATAATTGAGGCGATGTTGAAGCAAGCGCGCAAACCCATCAAATGGGTCAGCTCCGCCAAGCGCGATCTGGATGCCATGCCAGAGGATGTCAAAGACGTCTTCGGCCATGCCATCGACTTGGCGCAAGCCGGCGGCAAGCACCAGGATGCCAAGGCCATGACGGGTTTCGGCTCGGCCGGTGTGCTGGAGGTGGTCGAGGACCACCAGGGAGACACCTACCGGGCTGTCTACACCGTCAAGTTCGCCGGCTGGGTCTATGTTCTGCACTGCTTCCAGAAGAAATCCAAAAGCGGCATCGCAACGCCCAAGCCAGATATGGACCTGATCAATATCCGCCTGAAGGCCGCAAAGCAAGATTTCGAGGTATGGTTGGCACAGCAAGGAGTACGCAAATGAATGCACACAACGACATCACCATTGAAGAAGGTGGCACGAATGTCTACGCCGACCTGGGTTACACCGACGCGGCCGAGATGGCGCGCAAATCCCAGCTGGCCGGTGAGATCGCGCGCGCGATCAAGGCACGCCGCCTGACGCAAGAGGATGCTGCGACGCTGCTGGGCATCGATCAATCCAAGGTCTCGCGCATCACACGCGGCCAATTCCGCGGCGTCAGCGAAGCCAAGCTGCTGGAACTGGTGGCCAGGCTGGGTCACGATGTGAAGATCGTGGTCGGCCCGGTGCGCCGCCGCGCCGGCAAGATCGAGTTGCAGTTTGCCTGAGCTCGCCCCGCAGCATCAGGCTCAACCCAATTTGCGACACGCTTGCCTGTCAGCTGTTGCTCGCATGTGGACCGGTGAGCTGCTGTTGGCGTCGGCGGTGCCCGATGCGATGGCCGCTGCCGTCATAACATCGGTCGACGCCAATCCTCCTGACGGGAAAGCAGCCTGACGACCGTCACATGACCCGTGTTGCCCAATACATCGAGGCCGCCGAGCGCGACAACACGCGCAGGAGTTACGCCTCCGCAATTCGCCATTTCGAGATCGAGTGGAAGGGCCTACTGCCTTCCACGGCCGACGCCATCTCCCGCTACTTGGCCGACCATGCGGCGACCCTGGCCATCAACACGCTGCGCCAGCGGCTGGCCGCGCTGTCCCGCTGGCATACCGATCAAGGTTTCCCCGACCCCACGAAGTCGCCGCTGGTACGCCAGGTACTCAAAGGCATCCGCTCCGTCCACTCCGCGCCAGAAAAGCGCGCGCGCCCGCTGGAACTGGCGGTGCTCCAGCAGATCGATCAGTGGCTCGACGCTGCCATCAGCAATGCCCAGCGCTCCGGTGACCAGCCGGCTTTGCTTCGCCACGCGCGCAACCGCAGTCTGATGCTGCTGGGGTTCTGGCGCGGATTCCGCTCCGACGAACTGGTCAACCTGCGCGTTGAGAACACCGAGGTCACCCCCGGCCAGGGCATGGCCTGCTTCCTGGGCCGCAGCAAAGGCGACAGGCAGTTGCAGGGCCGCGTTTTCAGATGCCCGGCCTTGTCCCGCCTGTGTCCCGTGACCGCCTTCAATGTCTGGGTCGACTTGGCCGGTTTGACCGAGGGCCCGGTGTTCCGCAAGATCGACCGCTGGGGCCATGTCGCCGATGAAAGCCTGCATGCCAACAGCCTGATCCCCTTGCTGCGCAGCCTGTTCGCTGAAGCCGGCGTCGAGTCGCCCGAGGAATACAGCAGCCACTCCATGCGCCGCGGCTTTGCCGGCTGGGCACGTGCCAGCGGCTGGGACATCAAGGAGCTGATGGAATACGTCGGCTGGAAGGATGTCAAGTCGGCCATGCGCTACCTCGATGCGTCGGATTCCAGCCTGCAAGCCCGGTTCGAGCAAGGCCTGACAGCCCTGGCGCCGGCAACTCTGCAGCCAGCGCCGCCTTTGTTGTTGACAGAACAGGCCGACGCTCTGCGCCTGCCGGCCGCAGGAACGACGCCTGTGGCAGTCTTGCGTGTCACGATGGTGCTGACCCGCTTCAGCAAGCAGTCGCGCGGCTTGGCGCTGGGCCACCGGCTGATCGAGCAGACCTGCTTTGAGCGTTTCGCCATGCAGCGCCTGAACGCGAAGGGCACACGCTACGAACTGGCGATTCCCTACCTGTCCCGCGACGTGCTGGATGAGGTGATCGCCACGCTGCTGGATGATATGTACCGCATCGCCGAGGACAACCAGTGCCTGTTGGAGACCTCGTTTCACGAACCCGCCACCGATTCACACTGGGACTGAGGCGATGGGCAGACAGGCAGCCTGGCGGGGTAGTCCCCGCAAATGACAACACTCCATGAGACGGCCTATCCCAGCCTGAAACTCGATCCGACCGCCCGTGAGTTGGCGGAGCAAGATGGTCCGGGCTCAGTTGCTCAACTGCAACGGCATCGCGCCTCCCAAGGCTTGCAGCGAGGACCAGGTGGTGGAGCAGCTGATTGAAGCCCTTTACAAGCTGCGCGACAAGCGCACGGACAGCCTTGCTTCGCTGATGTCGCGGAATTGGCGTGCCCGGTGGTCGGTGGCAACGGCCTCTGAACGGTGAGAAGAGAAGTTTTCCTTGGCAACCATGGGGGAGATCATCGGACAAGATGGCGCTCGCTGCTTAGGAAGCCACGGGTTTACCCTCGCATCCTAACCGGGTCATTTGCACCGAATCTGAGATCACCCCGTTCACGAATGTCCGGTCGAGCGCAAGGTGACCTGGAACTGCCGACCTATAGCGAAACGACGCGCCGGGAGAAAGCGGTCGATCACCATTCAAGCCAAGTGGGCCTCTACTGAAAACTTACGCGTCCAAGACAAGGCGCTGAGAGCTACAGCGCGATACACAGATCATCATCGACTTGTTCGCCCTGCGCTCTTCGGCGGTGAGGATGCTGTCCCGGTGGTCTACCTGACCGTCCAACACTTTGGTCTCGCATGCACCACAAAGTCCTTCGCGACAACTGTGGTCGGGCAACAAACCGTTGTCCAACATGGCATCTAAGATCGACTGCCCAGCACTGACCTGTATGACTTTGGCACTGCGCCGCAACTCCACAGTGAAATCGGACGCAGCCGCCTGCGGTGCGTGAGGCGCAGCAAACCGTTCGAGATGCACCTGGTTGAAGCTCAAGTTCGAACACTCCCTTTGAAACGCGTCAAGCATGGGTGCGGGCCCACATGCATAAAAGTGTGCTGCTGGGGAATAGGCCGACAGCCGCGTGTGCAAATCGGGTGGTCCGCCCTCTTCGTCGTCGAAGTGGTACGAAACATTCAACCCACGCGCGGTCATTGCTTTCAAGTTCTCCAGGAATGCAGCGTCCTGTCGCGACCTTGAGCAATAGATCAAGTCAGCAGGTCGCCCCAACTCGAGCAATCGGTTCAGCATGCAGAGCATGGGGGTGATGCCAATTCCCCCGGCCAAAAATACAGAGTGCAGCGCGGCTTCGTCCAGCGCAAAATTGTTGCGTGGCTCTGAGATCTTGAGCACCTGGCCAACGCGAAGGTTCTCATGCACATATCTGGAACCGCCGCGGCTTTTGCGATCCTTCAAAACGCCCACGACATAGCGTCCTGATTCTGAGCACGGGTTGAGCACGGAATAGTTCCGGACGAGACCATTTCCCAAGTGGAGATCAATGTGTGAGCCAGGTTCATGGGACGTAAACAGCACGCCATCATCCGCTGGCCTCAATTCAACACTGATGATCTCCGGTGCCTCATAGCGCAGGGTGTGAACTCGTGCAAAAAGAGTGGAGGTGGACATGAAAGGACGATATTCAGCCCGGGCGCAAATGCGCTACGGCCGGGATTACATGATGTGCAGACCGCCGTCCACCATCAGCGTTGTGCCGGTGATGAAGGAGGCTTCGCTGGAAGCCAGCCAGAGGATGGGCCGCGCAATTTCGATAGGGTCTGCCCACCTCCCAATCAAGGACGTGTCCTTGCGTTCAGTCTTGAGCTGTTCCACGTTCTTTCCAGCACCCTGCGCGCGACTCACGTGAAAATCGGTCAGCGTGGATCCTGGACAGACAGCGTTCGCCCTTACCGAATGTGGCGCCTCTTCAAAGGCGAGCGTGCGTGTGTAGGCAAGTTGAGCAGCTTTGGTGGCATCGTAGAGACCCATTCCTCGACGTCCTGTGACTGCATAACAAGAGGACACATTGACGATGCTCCCGGCACCCGACTTGCGCAACGCCGGGAGGGCCGCTTTGCAGTAGTTGGACATTCCAACCAGGTTGACGCCCACCATCGCCTGCCATTCACCGGGTGTCGCATCGGCTGCTGCCGAATAGTTTCGCATCGCTGCGTTGTTGACGAGAACATCCAGCGAACCCCACACGTCCACACAGTGCCTGGCGCTGGCCATCGCCGCGGCCTCATCGGTCACATCAGCGTGCACGCAGAACACCCTCGCATCAGGCTGAGCATTCAGTATGGCGGCCTTCGTTCTCGCGAGTGCCTGCGCATCGGCATCCACCATCAGGATGGCAGCGCCTTCGCGAGCGAAGAGGGTTGACACTGCAGCGCCGATGCCGGCGCCCGCACCAGTAATCAGCGCGACCTTGTTCGCCAAACGGTAACTGTTGCTGGTCACTCAGTTCACCTTCGCGCCAGTGTCCTTGATGACCTTGCCCCAGCGCACGATCTCCGTCGAAATCCAGTTGCTGAACTCCTGCGGTGAGCTGGCGACGATTTCAAACTCCATGTCTTTCAGACGAGCTTTGATTTCCGGAGAGTTGATGATTCTCACCATCTCTTGGTTGTATCGGGCAATGATGTTGGGTGGCGTGCCTGCCGGGGCAAGAAAGCCGATCCAGGATGTCGCCTCGAAGTCCTTCAATCCCGATTCACTGAGCGTGGGAATGTCCGGGGTACTGTCGAAGCGCTTGGTGCCCGAGGTGGCCAGCAGCTTCAACTTCCCTTCCTTGACAAACCCTTGCACGTTGCCCGGTACAAAGAAGCCTGCTTGAACATTCCCGGCCAGCAGGTCAGCCACGGCCGGCCCCGCACCGCGGTAGGGGATGTGCGTCATCCGGAACCCCGCTTCCGACTTCATCATTTCCATCGTCAAATGTGATGCACTGCCCAGTGACACCGACCCATAGGAATACTTGGTCGGATTGGCCTTGGCTTTGGCGATGAAGTCCTGAACACTGGTGATCCCTGTGGTGGGATTCACCACCAGGTATTGGGGGGACTTCACCGCCAGGGTGATGGGCGCGAGGTCCTTCACGGGGTCGTAGGGCATGTTGTCGAACAGGGTCACGTTGATCGCCAACGGGCCGTTGTACCCCACCAGGAGCGTGTGCCCATCAGGCGCTGACCTCACCACGTCCAATGCACCGATGTTCCCGCCAGCCCCGCCTTTGTTCTCGACCACAAAGGGCTGCCCGAGCGCCTCTTGAAGCTTGGGCGCTAAGAGGCGAGCCAGCACGTCGTTTGTGCTTCCCACGATCGGCACCACGATTCGGACCGTCTTGGTAGGACGCCAATCGGCTGTAGCTTGCGACCATGCGGGGGACGCCGCAAATGCCATGAGCACGGCGCTGGCGATGAGTGTTTTGGATGCAGTCATGTTGTCTCCTTCTTTGTGGGTGGAAAAGCGAACGATTTCAGAGGCTGAAGACAGGCTTCTCTGTGCTGTCGGCAAGGTGCTCCCTGGCCCACTCAACTGGGCTCTGTTCTTTGGGCAGCAACACACCTGCCGGACGCACACGCTGTTGACTTGAATCCAGCGCTGGCGGCATGAGCCCCTCTTCCAGTCCCAAGGCAGCCTCGTGCAACATGCGACGCGCCATCACGATGGCCTTGTCTGTGGGCAGTAGTCGCTCAGCTTCGTGGTTCTGGATAGAGCCCATGCTTTCTTGCAGCGAGTAGTCCTGTGCAGAGAAGCCAAAAACTCCGCTGTAGGCTCGGTGCTCTTTTTGGGCCACACGGTCCATCTGGTACCCGTTCTCCCGATTGGCCGCAGGGACGAAGCTGCCGGGGGCCTCGTACTCGACGTGGATACCCATGCCGGCCTTCATTGCATCCAGCTCTTCCTGGCTCAATGGTCGGTTGGGTTGCCAGTTGATGCTCCAGGCCCAGCAGCTGTGATCGTCGATCGGTACCCAGATGTGACCGCCCAAGGCGTGGTCACCGAATGGTGCAATCAGCGTGAACCAAGGGAACAACCATTGGGTGACGCGCCAATAGTAGGAGTCAGGCTCTCCATTGCGGCGGCCAAACAGGCTCAAGCCAAAGGGTGTTTTCTCGATCTCGAACACCACATTCCCATCGGCTTTGATGTAGTCGAGCGCCTTCACGCCTTTGTGCATCGGGTCCGAGTCAACCTCGTAGCGGTGAACATATGAGACGTGGGCGGTATCGATCCCACCCTCCATGGCCTGCAGGTAGCTTGAGTACTGCAGCCGTTTCGATACATAGACGTGCTCGGCTGGAAGGGTGCACCACTCCAGTTCCGGCAGTTCTGGTTGTTGATCGGCGGGCCCCATGTAAGTCCACACGATTCCTCCGCGCTCGATGCAGGGGTACCCCTTGATATGCATGCGCGCACAAGCTTGCGGCGCAGAGGGAACATCCACACATTGGCCTGCGCTGTTGAACTTGAGACCGTGATACGCGCAGCGAATGCCATTTTCCTCATTGCGTCCGAAGAAGAGCGACACCTGTTAGCGGCGGTCTAAACCCGCGTAAATCTGGCGGCGGTAAGTGGTGACGGAATTTGGTGACGTAATCCGGTGTTCATTTCTGGTGGCGGATTCTGGGTGCGGTTTTCGGTGCTGAGCGTGCCAAC
>NZ_JBVPZC010000057.1:0-7677 GCF_055702805.1 Hydrogenophaga sp. LT287
GGCTTGCCCGATCTGGATGTGGCCGAAGTGGCCCCAGTCGCATTGCCCCTGTTCACCGGGCAAGGTGCGCAGGCGCAAGTAGGCCTGTGCTGGGGGGCGCGGACGGTGGCGGGCGACGATGTGGCGAAAGTGGTCGGGGCGCCCCTCGTAACCGCGCTCGGCGGCCATGGTGTGCAGCCGGCTGGCCGTGAGGTTGGGGAACTGCTTCAAGGTCTCCTGGATAAAGGGCAGGTAGGGGGTCACGCCCGAAGTGCGTTGTGCGGGCACGATTGGGGCCGCGCCGGCCTGGGTGAGCACGCGCATGACGGTCTCGCGGTGCACGCCCAGCTGGGACGAGATGGTTCCCACCGGCCAGCGCTCGGCGTGGTGGTAGCGCAGGATCTGCGCCTTGAGTTCAGGTGAAATGGCCATGTGAGTCGGTACTCCATACGGAAGGTTGGGATGGATGGCGAAAGCGGCATCGCAGAAAGTCCTGACGCACAAAAGCCGAGACCGAACGGCCGCAAAACTGGCACTTGCAGCGCTGGCTTGCGTCTGGATTCAGAGCGGTTGCGTCGCTGGATGGGAGTACATCAGCGCAGGGCGGTGGTGGGCCACCCTGATGCGTCACTATTTGTTGGCGCGCGCGCCATTGCCCCTGGCGTGTGGCGTGAGCGTGGCGGCCCTTGCGGCTGTCCTGGTAGCGTTTGGCAGCGGCGCGCTGGGCGCAACTTCTGGCCTGGAGTGAGCAGACTGCGCTGCAGTAGCGCTGGCCGCGGTCGCAGTGGCTGCAGATGAGCACAGGGCTGCGACACAGGGCGCACAGAAAACGTCTGGGCGGTGGTGACGGCGGCTGTGGTGGTGCGTGTTGGGCAGTGGGCATGGGCGGTCCATTCCCATGCGTGGGCCCACGCTGCTGGACAGCCACGCCCGCTTCGTGAATACTGACAGCGGCAACGGCGCCCTCCAAAGCGGTGGGTCTCGGGGCGCGACAGTGGGTTTACCGGAAAGTGACTGTCACTGTCGCGCCTGCTTCTTACACAGGTAGGCGATATGTAACGCAAAACACCAGCGCTGCGCCATACCCCTGCGCTGGCTCAAGCCCGCTCGCCATGGCCAAAGCAGGCACGCTCAGGACACGTCTGTGCCCTGTGCAACGGGCACCCTTCGATTCAAAGGAAATTCAAAGCAGTCAGCTGACTGCCGCGGATGACCGCCACCGACTGCTTGCCGACACCAGATTTACGCGGGTTTAGAGCGCCGCTAACAGCACACCCATGGAGGGCTTTGACCCGGCGAAGCTGGACGCCATTTTGAAGCTGCGCGAACGCGGCTTGCGCAGCGTGGCGATCTTGCCGCTGGGCTACCGGGCCGAAGAAGGCGACTGGCTGGTGAACCTGAAAAAGGTGCGCCGCCCGATGGCTGAATTTGTGACCGAGGTGCGCTGACGCTCGAGGTTTGGTGGGTTGTGGGACCGGTGTTGGGCCGGTCCACTACCATTGGAGTCTTCGTTCCGTTTGGCTCCTGCTCACCATGCCCCATACCGCTCCCGCCTGCCCACAATGCGGCCTTGAAAACACGTACGCCGACGGCGACAACTTCGTCTGCCCCGACTGCACCCACGAATGGCCCAAGGCTGAGGCAGGCGCAGGCGATGAAGACGCTGGCAGCGCCGCCGTGAAAGACGCCAACGGCAACCCGCTGGCCGACGGTGACGCGGTGATCTTGATCAAGGACCTGAAGGTCAAGGGTTCGTCGAGTGTGCTCAAAAAGGGCAGCAAGATCAAAAGCATCCGCCTGGTGGACGGTGCCGATGGCCACAACGTGGACTGCAAAACCGAGCTGGGCAGCATGCTGCTGAAATCGGAGTTTCTGAAGAAGGCCTGAGCGCCCAGCACACCCACACAACGCACCGCCATGAGCCGCATCGCCGTTATCGACTTCGAAACCACCGGTATCTCGCCCGGCCAGGGCGACCGTGCCACCGAGGTGGCGATTGTGTTGCTGGATCAAGGCCGGGTGGTCGACCGCTTTCAGAGCCTGATGAATGCGGGCGTGCACATTCCGGCATTCATCACGCAGCTCACCGGCATCACCAACGCGATGGTGCAGGCCGCGCCGCCGGCCGAAGCCGTGATGACCGAGGCCGCCCGCTTTGTGGGCGAGGTGCCGATGGTGGCGCACAACGCTTCGTTTGACCGCCGCTACTGGGTGGCCGAGCTCGCGCGCGCCGGGCAACCGGCGCAGCAGCCTTTTGCGTGCACGGTGCTGCTGTCGCGCCGGCTGTACCCCGAGGCGCCCAGCCACAAGCTGGGCAACCTGGTGGATTTTTTCCACCTGCCGCGCACCGGAAAGGCCCACCGCGCGCTGGGCGACGCCGAAATGGCGGCCGAATTGCTGGGGCGCATTCAGCACGATTTGCGCACCCGCCACGGTGTGCCCAACCCCGACCATGCGTTCCTGATGGGGCTACAGCGCTGCACCAAGCCAGCCGTGGCCAAGCTGCTGCGCCAGGTGGCAGCTCAAGCTTGCCCCACATGACACCCCAGCCAACACACGCACAGAAGCGGGGCGATCCGGTACGCTGGGCAACCATGCGCCTCGTTGTACCCAGCCTTGCCCTGTTTTTCGTCCTGCTGATGGGGGGCTGCGGCAGTGCGCCCCCGGCACCCGGGTCGGCTCACCGCCCACTGTTGACGGGGCAGGCCAGCGACATCGCTATCCATGCGCTGGGCCTGGTGGGTACGCCCTACCGGTACGGCGGCAACACACCGCAAAGCGGCTTTGACTGCAGCGGGCTGATTGGTTATGTGTACAAAAGCAGTGCTGGTGTGGCGCCGCCGCGCACCGTGGCACAGCTGTCACGCTTTGGCCAACCTGTGAATGCCCGCGAGCGGCGCACCGGTGACCTGGTGATTTTTGGCGCTGGCAGGCCGTTTCATGCGGGCATCTATGTGGGTGAAGGCCGGTTTGTGCACGCGCCGTCCACCGGCGGCACGGTGCGCATGGACCGCCTGGACAACCGCTACTGGGCCGCCCAGCCCACCGCTTTTCGCCGCCCCTGAGCGCGTTCACGGCGCGTGCGCCAGGCAGCAGCCTGCCAAGGCCGCGCGACAATAGGGGTATGACCCACGCCCAACGCACCTCCACCCCGCTGTCTACCCAGGACACCACCCGCATTGACGACCTGCGCATTGGCGCGGTGCGCCCACTCATCACGCCCGCGCTGCTGCAGGAATGGCTGCCCACACCGCCCGAGGCGCTGGCGCTGGTGGAGAGCAGCCGCAGCGCGCTCTCGCGCGTGCTGCACGGACAAGACGACCGCTTGATCGTGGTGGTCGGGCCCTGCTCCATCCACGACCACGCGCAGGCCATGGACTACGCACAGCGGCTCAAAACCCAGGCCGACGCACTGGCCAGCGACCTGCTGGTGGTCATGCGGGTGTATTTCGAAAAGCCCCGCACCACGGTGGGCTGGAAGGGGTACATCAACGACCCCCACCTGGACGGCACGTTCGCCATCAACGAAGGTCTGGAACTGGCCCGCCAGTTGCTGCTGGACGTGCTGGCGCTGGGCCTGCCGGTGGGTACCGAGTTTCTGGACTTGCTGAGCCCGCAGTTCATCAGCGACCTGGTGAGCTGGGGCGCCATTGGTGCGCGCACCACCGAAAGCCAGAGCCACCGCCAGCTGGCCAGCGGCCTGAGCTGCCCGGTGGGCTTCAAAAACGGCACCGACGGCGGCGTTAAAGTGGCCACCGACGCGATACAAGCCGCTCAGTCAGCACACGCCTTCATGGGCATGACCAAAATGGGCCAGGCGGCTATTTTTGAAACCCGGGGCAACCAGGACTGCCACGTGATTTTGCGCGGCGGCAAAGTACCGAACTACAGTGCGGCCGATGTGGACGCTGCCTGCCAGCTGCTCAAAGCCGCCGGCCTGCGCGAACAGGTGATGGTGGACGTGTCGCACGCCAACAGCAGCAAACAACACCGCAAACAGATCGACGTGGCCGCCGACGTGGCGCAGCAGATCGCCGCAGGCGAAACGCGCATCACCGGTTTGATGATCGAGAGCCATCTGAACGAAGGACAGCAGGACATCGTGCCCGGCCAGGTGCTGCAGGCGGGTGTCAGCGTCACCGACGCTTGCATCAGCTTTGAGCAGACCGTGCCGGTGCTCGAAGGGCTGGCGGCGGCCGTGCAGGCGCGCCGAAAGCGCCTGAAATCAGACAACTGACGTCAGGCGCAAGCCTTGGCACCGCTCACGCTGGCGGCGCCGAGGCGGTTTCAAGGTCGAATCAGCGCGGCTTGCGCGGCACCATCGGGCCGCGGCCTTCGATGTGGCGGAAATTGATACGGCCCTTGCTCAGGTCGTAAGGGGACAGCTCCAGCGACACGCGGTCACCCGCCAGGATGCGGATGTGGTTCTTGCGCATCTTGCCTGCCGAATACGCAATCAACTGGTGACCGTTGTCCAGAGTCACGCGAAAACGCGTGTCGGGCAGCACCTCGTTGACGATACCCATCATGTCAATCAGATCTTCTTTGGCCATGTGTGGCTCCTTTTCAAATACAGATTTGGGGTGACAGCACCTGCCCCACAGCGATCGGGCGCGCGTGGGTGCGCAGTGTGTCGTTGACCCAATCAATGCCTTGCGCAACAGCGTATTTTGCCGCGGCATCGTGGGTCGAGAAATCGTCAACAAAGCGCATCACTCGGGCAGTGGAAGCGCTGCCGCGTCCACTGGCAATGGACACCTGTGCGGCAAAGCGCCCGCAGGGGAGCGGACGCGGACAAGCCGCAATGCGGTATTTGCCCAAAGTGAGAGGAGAAAGACTCTTCGTTGTCGTAATCGTGGTCGTATGAATCATTAAAAACATCAGTGGGCACGGGCCCGCAGCAACAGCCGCAAAACCTGAAAACGCCCGAAAAACAAAGTGGCAGCCCCAAGCGCCGGGGTGCCCAACTGAATCTCCCGGAGCCAGCGCGGTGTTGGGAACACCAAGCCAGATCCGGCGCACGAGCCACGGCAGGGGCATCGGCAACAGGAGGGAAAACATTTGCCACGGCGCCGACCCAAGACGGGTACGGGGCTGGCGTGGCTCACCAAGGTGGGACTGGACCAGCAACCCCTCTGCCTGGGGTGGTGCGCGCAGGTTGCTGACAACTTGCGCGCGGCCGGTCGCCCAAGGCGAGCCGGTTAATGTAGCACGAGGAATGGAACTGTGCACGCGTTGGGAGCTGGCCCGCAAGCGTGAGCGCTGACAGCACACCCGCTTTGTATCGCTTTAAAAGCGCATCAGTTTGGCCACTTCAGCGGGAATAGGGTCGGGTATAACAAGCTCGCAGGATTCAACAGGGGGAACAATTTGACGGGTCGCGCCTACTTCGAAGACACCATTGCAGCATTTTTGTGCCGCTCCGACGATGCAATTTTGGGTCAGCTGCTTCGAGAGAGCGTATTTGCCGTTGAAGAAACACAGCGAAGAGCCTGGCAGCAACAGCTGAACTTGTTGCGCCCAGCCTTGGCTCCCTTCACCGGCCGCGGGACGGTGTATTTCGAATTTTCTGTCCCTCGATTGGGCAAGCGTATTGACAGTGTCGTGTTGATCGACAACCTCGTGTTGGTGATCGAGTTCAAAGTGGGTGAGGCCGTCATTCACAGCGCAGCGATAGATCAGGTCTGGGACTACGCGGTTGATTTGAAGAATTTCCACGAAACGTCCCACTGTGTTTCTATTGCGCCGGTGTTGGTGGCTACACACACCCACCCGAGAGCCATCGTCATGACCACAAGCGTGCAGGATGACGGCGTGTACCAGCCAGTCGCGATCAGCGGTTCACAAATTGGCGAAACAATCACTCAGGCGCTGGCGTTTTCGCACGGCGCTTGCATTGATGCCAACGTATGGGTGCGCGGTGGATACCGCCCGACGCCCACCATCATTGAAGCTGCCATGGCCTTGTACAGCGGCCACAACGTCAGTGATATTTCGAGAAACGATGCATCTGACATCAATCTGTCGCGCACATCGGCTGCCATCGAATCGGTCATTGGTCAGGCGCAAGCACAGAAACAAAAATTTATCTGCTTTGTCACCGGCGTGCCCGGCGCAGGCAAAACACTGGTCGGGCTGAACATTGCCACGCAACACAAAACCACCAGCGATGATCTTCATGCTGTGTACTTGTCTGGAAACGGGCCGTTGGTTGCTGTTCTGCAAGAGGCATTGGCGCGCGACAGCGTCGCCAAACATCGGGCGGCAGGCAGCAGAATAAAAAAAGGTGAAGCACTGCGGGCTGTGGCTTCTTTCATTCAAAACGTGCACCACTACCGGGACGAATGCCTTCGCGATGCAGCGCGAGCCCCCGACGAACACATCGCGATTTTTGACGAAGCGCAGCGTGCCTGGAACCTCGAACAGACCGCGTCGTTCATGCGCCGCAAAAAGGGCTACCAAGACTTCGACCAATCGGAGCCAGCTTTCCTGATTTCGTGTTTGAACCGCCACAAGGATTGGGCAGTCGTGGTGTGCTTGGTGGGTGGCGGTCAAGAAATCAACACCGGTGAAGCCGGCATAGAGGAATGGGTCAAAGCCGTTGAACAGCGTTTCCCAGACTGGCAAGTACACATCTCAGACCACCTTCAGAATGCGGAATACGGCTCCGGAGAGTGGCTGGAACGGCTATTGATCCGGCCCTGTGAAGTCTTAAGCTGCATATCGAACGTGACGGTCCTGGAAGTAGCTCATGACGCGCTCGGGGTTTTGCTCCAGCATCGCCATGTGATCGTTGGCCGCATCGCGTAGCTTGGCCTTGGTTCGCACCGGCACGCGCTTGCCCATCTCCTGCTTCAAGTCCGCATTGAGCCGCTCCTCTGGGTTGAGCTGTGGGCTGTAGCTGGGCAGGTAGAACAACTCGATCTGGTCCTGCCGCTCAGCCACCCAAGCCTTCACCAGCTTGCTGTGGTGGACCCGCAGGTTGTCCAGAATCAGAAAGACTTTTTTACCCGCGTCCTTGATCAAAGCTTGTAGGAATTCGATGAGCTTCTCAGCATCGAAAGCCTCGTCAATGATCATCCACCGCGTCTTGCCCTGGTTGGTCACCGTGGCAATCATGGAGAGCTTTTGACGGGTGCCGCCCACGGCCATGGCCACCGGTGTTTTGCCCGCTGGCGCGAAGCTCCTGCCGCGCACATCGGTGTTGACCAAGGCCGTCTCGTCGCCCCAGTGAATCTCGGCCCCCTCGGCCCTGGCGCGCTGCTCAATGCCGGGGTACTCGCCCTCCAACCAAGCCTGCACGGCAGCAGGGCTTTGCTCGTAAGCGCGCTTGATGGGCTTTTGCGGTGTGAAGCCCCAGCGGGTGAGGTACTTGCCGATGCTGCGCACTTGCAGCTTGATGCCAAATTCCTGTTCGATGAGCTGACCCACTGCGGCCCGGCTCCACAAGCTGAAATCCATCTTGAGCTGCTCGGGGCGTTTGTCGATGATCAGGCGCTGGATGGTGTCTTCCTGCGCCTGACCGAGCACCCGGCCATCGCCTCTGGCTCGTCCACGAACAGCGGGACGTATCGCACCCCAGCCGCCAGCGTCAAACAGATCGATAGCCGTTCGCACTGTCGGGTAGCTCAGCCCCGTCATCGTGACGATCTGCATGATCTTGGTGCCTTGTCTGTACAGCCTCACGACCTGTTTGCG
>NZ_JBVPZC010000058.1:0-7671 GCF_055702805.1 Hydrogenophaga sp. LT287
CTGCGTATTTCGGCGAATGTGACCGGTCATTTCGGCGAATGTGACCGGTGGGCTGAGGGGTGATTTCAGCGCTGTTTCGGTAACGTGACCGCCCGTTTCGGCGATCGTGACCGCCGTGATGCTGGCGGTGCTGCGTAGAGGGTTGAGTTTACGGTTTTGGAGAGGCTGTCAGGTTTTCATGGAGGTCCTTGATAGTCGTTTTTGAAACGGTTGCAGCGCGCGCCGTACGGCCCGTTCGCCGCGACTCGCCGTCCAGGCTGAAGCGCCGGCAACTCTGCAGCAACCGGTCGAGGATGGCGTCGGCAACGGTGGGGTCGCCCAGCCAAGCGTGCCAGTGCTCGATGGGCAGTTGGTGGGCGATGATGGTGGCGCGCTGACCCACCCGGTCATCAATGACCTCCAGCAAATCGGCTCGCGTGGCGGCATCGAGATTGCCGATGCCCCAGTCGTCCAAAATAAGCACGTCGATCTTGGCAAGTTGCTGCAACCAGCGTCGGAAGCTGCCGGCACCATGCAAGATGCGCAGCTCTTCTGCTAGCCGAGGCACGCGCAAGTACAGCGCCGAGCGACCCTGGCGACACGCATACTGGGCCAGCGCACACGCCAGCCAGGTCTTGCCCAAACCGGTCGCACCAGCCAGGGTCACGGTCTCGCCGCGCTCAATCCAGGTGGACAGCGCAAGGCCCATGAGGGCTGGGCGGTCCAGCCCCCGGATGCCTTCGAAGCTGGCGTCCTCCAAGGTGGCCGAAGGGTACTTGAGTTGCGCCTGTTGCAGCAGGCGAACCCGCTTGCGGTCACCCCGGGCGTAGACCTCTCGCTCGACCAGCAAGGCCAGGCGCTCATCGAAGGACAGGTTCAGGCAATCGGCCTGTTCGTGCTGTTGTTGTAAGGCATCGGCGAAGCCCACGAGTTTGAGGGAGCGCAGCTGGGCGATGGTGGTGTTGTTGAGCATGGGAGTGTTCGGATTTGGTTGTTGGTTCGAGTAGTTCAAGGCAGGGCGTCACTGGTAATAGCCCGGGCCGCGCAGGTTCGCGTGCGCCGGGCTGGTCCAATCCGACTCGGCCTGTGGCGTGATCTGGTCACGGTTGTTGGCCAGCAAGTCACGCACATGGCTGTAGCGCAATGTGCCCAGAGCCAGCGCCCGTTCGCAGGCGGCCTCCAGCCGCCCTGGGCCGTATCGCTTGGACAGGCTCAACAAGCCCAGGCAAGACCGATAACCATGCTCAGGATGTTTGTAGGTTTGCAGCAGGCGGGTGATCAACTCGCCGCAGGCCACGCCGATGCGCTGGCCCCATTCGATCAGGCGCTGTGGCGTCCACTCCATGTGGGCGCGGTGCGCCGCAGGCATGTGTGCCTCCACCGTGGTGAAGCCCCCACGCTTGTCGCTGCGCGCGTGGGCGGCCACGCGTTGGCCGCGCAGGAGCAACTCGATGCCGTAGCCGGTCATGCGTGCCTCCAGCTTCTGCCCGACCAGCGGGTGCGGTGCGCTGTACCGATGGCCGTCGATCTCGACGTGGTAGTCGATGTGTACCCGCACGGTCTTGAAGCGCGCGAGCTCATAGGGTTGCTGCGGCAGCGGCATCAGGGCTGGGGCGTCCAGCTCGGCAAACACGCTGGCGCGGCTGCCCGGCAACTTCTGAAAGGGGCGCTCGTTCAGGCTGGGTAGTAATTGCGCAATGGCCGTATCCACCTGGGCGACGCTGTCAAAACGCTGGTGGCGCAGCCGCGCCAGGATCCAGCGTGTGACGACCTGAACCGAGCTCTCGGCCGTGGCCTTGTCGCGTGGCGTGCGTGGGCGCGCAGGCAATACCGAAGTGCCGTAGTAACGGGCCAGGTCCTGCACCGTCTCGTTGGCACGTGGCTCATAGCGGTCCGGGGTGGCGATCACGGCACGGGCGTTGTCAGGCACGATGAGCTGCGGCACACCCCCGTAGAAGTGCAGAGCGCGCACCATGCCCTGGACCCAGTCATCCAGGCGCTGCGCGGGCGTGGCGCAGGCGAAGACGCAACTGGAGGCGGCCATGGCCGAGACAAAGACCTGGGCGCGCGCGCCATCGCGCAAGGGCACCGTGGAGCCCGCGAAGTCGATGAACAGCTTCTCGCCGGCACGCCGGTGCTGGCGCATCGAGCGCTTGAGGGTTTGGGCGAAGGCCTTGTAGTGACCGCAGAACTGGGTGTAGCGCCAAGTACGTCCATGGGGATGTGCTTCCACGTACTCCTGCCAAAGCAGCATGAGCGTGACCCCCTTGCGGTCGAGTTCGCGGTGGATTCGGCCCCAGTCGGGGGTGATGTAGGGCTGCGAGGTGTTCGCTTTGGGCAGCAAGGTGGAGGTCAGTCGCTGCTCGCTCCAGTCCTGGACAGTCTCCCAATCCAGACCGGCGGCATGGGCCAGGCCAACATACTTGGTCACGGCCCCTTTGGAGATGTTGAGGGTGGATGCGATCTGCTCGTGCGAGAGGTCGGCCTGCCACTTCAGGCGGATAACGTCTTTGATCATGCGTAGAGAAATTCGAGGTTTGGGCATCTGGCTCCTGATGGCAAAAGCCGTCGAGGTTAGGACGCCCGGTTGAGTTCTCTACGCAGCACCGCCGGCAACAGACCCCCACCAAAATGGGGACTGAAACGGCGGTCACGATGACCGAAATGATCGGTCATGATGCCGAAACGGCCGGTCACGATGAGCCGAAAAGGAACGCGGTCACGATGGACCGAAATCCTCGGTCACGATGCCGAAATCACCGGTCACGTTGGTCCGAAATCCTCGGTCACGATGCCGAAATCACCGGTCACGTTGGTCCGAAATACCCACAGCGCTTGCGCCACCAGCTCTTTGCCCACACCGGTTTCGCCGGCGACCAGCACGGTGAGCTCGCTGGCGCCCACCAAGTCGATTTCCCTGAGCAGTTGTTTAAGTGCCGGGCTCTGGCCCAGCAAGGCGCGCTCTGGCTGGCCGGCCGCCCGTTTGTAAGATTCGGCGCGCAGGTGTTCGCTTTGCGCCAGCCGGGCCAACCGGTTGATTCGCATGGCCGCGCCCACCGTGGCCGAAGCCAGGCTGCCGAAGGCCTGCAGCACATCGAGGTGGGTGTCGTTAAAGCTGCCCGGGCGCAGTGAATCCAAGGTCAGCACGCCCCATGCCTTGCCTTCCACCTGCAAAGCGCAGCCCATGCAGTCATGCACCTCCAGGTGCCCATGCAGTCCCTCGATCAGGCCGTCGTAGGGGTCGGGTAGGGTGCTGCCGGGTGCGAAGCGCTGCGGCCCTGCCGATTCGAGCAGGGCAGACAGGCGCGGGTGTTCGGTCACCTTGAAACGCCGCCCCAGCGTGTCGCGGCTCAGGCCATCGGTGGCCAGGGGCAGCAGGCTGTCGCCTTCCAGGCGCAACAAGGCCACCGCGTCACACGGGAACAGGGTGCGCAGGGTTTGGAGCAAGCGGCGGTAGCGCTCGGCCTCGGCAATGTCCTGCGGCAGGTCGGCCACCAGCGGCACCAGGGTCCGCAGCCATTCGGATGTTGTCAATTTGACCTATTTGAAAGTCGTTTTGACTTCGTTTTGATGTGTGTCAAATCGACATTATCTCGTGCAAGTGTTTGATCCGTAAAGCTGGAGGGGATGGCACATGGGTTGCAAGGCAGAAGGTTCCAAGCCGTTCTCCATCCACAAAGGAAGTTCTCTGTGCTCACCGATTCCCAACGCGCCATCGTCAAATCCACCGTACCCCTGCTCGAAACCGGCGGCGAGGCGCTGACCACCCACTTCTACCGCATCATGCTGAGCGAGTACCCCGAGGTGCGCCCCCTGTTCAACCAGGCCCACCAAGCCAGCGGCGACCAACCGCGTGCACTGGCCAACAGCGTGTTGATGTACGCCAAACACATCGACCGCCTCGAAGCCCTGGGCAACCTGCCCGCGCAGATCATCAACAAACACGTCTCGCTGCAGGTGATGCCCGAGCACTACCCCATCGTGGGCGCCTGCCTGCTGCGCGCCATCCGCGAGGTGCTGGGCGCAGAGATCGCTACTGACGAGGTGATCGCTGCCTGGGGTGCGGCCTACCAGCAGCTGGCCGACCTCCTGATTGGCGCCGAAGAACAGGCCTACCGCGCCATCGTCGAACAGACGGGCGGCTGGCGCGGCGCGCGGGCTTTCCGAGTGACGCGCAAGATCGCCGAGAGCAGCGAGATCACGTCCTTCTACCTGAGCCCTGTGGACGGCGGACCTGTGGTGGCCCACCAGCCGGGCCAGTACATCGGCCTGCGTCTGATCCTGGACGGACAGGAACAGCGCCGTAATTACTCGTTGTCGGATGTTGCCAACGGCAAGGATTTGCGCATCAGCGTCAAGCGCGAGGCCGATGGCCGGGTGTCCAGCCACCTCCACGACGCGGTTCAGGTAGGTGACTCCCTGGACCTGTTCCCCCCGGCCGGCGCGTTCACGCTGGCACCCAGCGAGAAGCCGCTGGTGCTGATCAGCGGTGGCGTGGGCATCACACCCACCCTGGCCATGCTCAGCGAGGCGCTGCAAAGCGGTCGCCCGGTCCACTTCATCCACTGCGCGCGCAACCGGGCGGTACACGCTTTCCGTGATGCCATCGACGCTCTGGCCGCACGCCACCCGCAGCTCCAGCGCTTCTACTGCTACGACCAGGCCGACGAGGGCACTGATGATGGTGCCCATGCCGTGGGCTTGCTCGACCAGGACCGCCTGGCCCAATGGTTGCCTACCTCCCGCGACGTGGACGCCTATTTCCTGGGCCCCAAGCCCTTCATGGCACTGGTCAAGCGCAGCCTGCAGGCACTGGGGGTGCCAGAGGCGCAGACGCGCTACGAGTTCTTCGGGCCTGCGGCCGCGCTGAACTGAGTGCCCACAGGTCGACACCCACTGCCCCTGTGGCTGCGGTCGTTTGTGCCTGCGCGCCAGGTGGGCGGCAGGCGCGAGCTCTGGCTGGGCGGCCTGGGCGTGGGCCTGGGCTTGCTGTGCACCGAGTGGCTGGGCCGTCACTGGCTGGGCGGGACCTCCCCCTGGTTCATCGCCCCCATGGGCGCATCGGCCGTGCTGCTGTTCATGCTGCCCGCCAGCCCCCTGGCACAGCCCTGGTCCGTGGTGGGCGGCAACCTGGTCTCGGCACTGATCGGGTGGCTGGTTTACTGCTGGCTGGGCGACGGCGGCTCCGCAGCGGCGCTTGCCGCGGCATTGTCCGTGGCTGCCATGGTGGCCCTTCGCTGCCTGCACCCGCCCGGTGGTGCGGTGGCGCTCACGGCGGTATTGGGTGGTTCGGCGGTGCAACGGCTGGAGCTTGCATTTGCATTCGGGCCAGTGCTGGTCAACTCAGTCTGTATGTTGCTGCTGGCACTTTTGCTCAACAACATTGCCGGCAGGCGCTACCCGCACCACGGCGCGACACCACCCCATCGCACAAGTGACCCCTTGCCGACCCACCGCACGGGCGTCTTGCCGTCCGACCTGGACGCCGCTCTGGGGTCCTTCGGCGAAGTGCTGGACATCGATCGGGACGACATGGAGGAGATCATGGTGCGCGCGCAGATGCACGCCCAGCGCCGGCACTGGGCAGGCGTGATATGTGAGCACATCATGTCGCGCGACGTGGTCAGCGTGGGTCCCAACGACAGCGTGGATGAGGCCTGGCGACGGTTGGCCCACCACAAGGTCAAGGCGCTGCCGGTGACCGAAGCCGACGGGCGCCTGGTCGGCATTGTGTCCCTGCACGACTTCTTCATCGGGCAGAGCGCGCCGGTGCCGCAGCGCCCGCCGCTGCTGAGCACCGCACGCCGTGTGCGTGAAATCATGTCGCGGCGCGTCATCACCGCCCGGCCTCACCAGACCGTGGCCGATCTGGTGCCTGGTTTCTCCGACGGTGGCCTGCACCACATGCCGGTGGTGGACGCGCACGACCGGGTGGTGGGCATAGTGACCCAGTCCGACCTGGTGGCGGCTTTGTTCAAGAACCGATCTCCAGAAGTGTCCGCGCCGATCCAAATTTGAGCCCAGTTTTGGATATAAATCAACATCAAAAGCATTGGAGATGTTCCTGTTGAATTCCACGCAATGGGGGGTGCAGCGTAATTCTTGGACTGGTTTCAGTTGATTAAGCCCAGACTTTCGCGGTACTCGATGGGGCTGAGGGAACCCAACGACATCTTGATCCGTTTTTCGTTGTACCAGAGGATGTACTCGTGCACCGCTCGGATGAACACCTCGATGGTGGTTGACTTCCAATCTCGCGGGTAGAACATCTCATTTTTCAGGCGCCCAAAGAAACCTTCGCAGGCCGCGTTGTCCGGTGAGCACCCCTTGCGCGACATCGACCGCGTCAGGTTCGCACGGTGCATCCGATCAAGCCAGCCCGGCCAGCGGTAATGGGCACCACGGTCGGAGTGAATGATCGGCTTGCTGTCGCACGATTTCACCGTGTCAATGGCAGCGTCTAGCATCGTGTTCACCAACTCGGAGTCCGGTCGGGTACCAAGCGTCCAGCTCACTACCATGCCGTCGAAGCAGTCGATCACAGGCGAGAGGTACACCTTTCCCGCCGGGATCTGAAACTCCGTAATGTCGGTGAGCCACTTCTCATTCGGTGTTGCCGCCTGGAAGTCACGATTGAGGAGGTTGTCGGGCGCAGGGCTGATCTCTCCGAGGTAGGACCCGTATCGACGCTTTTTGCGCGCGGGCACACTCAAGCCCTCCTGCTTCATCAGGCGCTGCACGACTTTTTCAGACAGGTGCAACTGGCGTCTGCCCAGCGCCGCACGCATGCGCCGGTAACCATAGCTGCGGTGGTTGCTCTGAAATACATCGGCAGCGGCAACCCGGGCGTCAGCGTATTTGTCAGGCCTTCGCTGGCGGGCGCAGTGGTAGAAGTAGGAACTTCGAGCCAGGTCAAGTTCGACGAGCAGCTCTGAGAGCGAGTAGATGGGCTTGAGGGCGTCAACCAGCAGAGTCTTCTCCCGATTGCTCAGGAGCTGAGGGTTGACGCCCAGGCCTTTTTTTAGCAGTTCATTGGCCTTCTTCAAGATGTCATGTTCGAGCTGAAGACGGTGAATGCTCTGTTGAAGCGACTCGACTTGGCGCTGCAGTTCGGCAGCATCAGGCACTGGCGGTGAATTGTTTTGACGTTTCATGGATGCGGGTACCTCGCGGCCGAGCAACTGGTTTTTCCAGTTGTACAGCGTAGGCCGACATACCGCCAGCTTCTGGGCGATTTCTTGTGCGCTGGTCTTTCGGGTGCAAAGCTCAATCACCGCTGCACTTTTAAGCTCGTCGGAGTGCAGGGTATTCGGTGCCCGGCCCACCATTCGGTGGCGAACTTCGGGGTGCAGCTCGTCAATCCACTTGGTCAGTAACGCCCGACCGGGATATCCCAAAGCCCGCATGGTCGAGGCAATGCACCGATCGTGATCAAGGTAGTGCTTCACCGCCGCATACTTCTGCTGATCGGAATACTTCTGTCCTGATCGCGAATACCCGACTCGCAGGTTCTGGCTCCGTTCGTACTCGCGGAACCAGCCAATGAGGGAGTTCTTGGTCGGATAGCCCAACTGGCGGATGGTGGCCCTGAGGCGCTTGCCAAGCTTGATGTAGAGCTTGACGGCTCGGATTCGGTCTTCGTAGGAATACATGAACTACCTCCAGGTAGTCCAAGTTTTTAGCCGCATCCCC
>NZ_JBVPZC010000059.1:0-7021 GCF_055702805.1 Hydrogenophaga sp. LT287
CTCTGCCTGCCAACGCTCGTCCGTGAAGAACAAGCGCGCACGACCCCGAAAGCTCAGGCTGTGCTCAATCCAGACCGAGCCATTGCGCACCGCGCGGCGCAGGGCAAACAGGGTGGCCACCTCCAACGCCTGAAACGCCCGTTCCCGGTCTGGGCTGGAGATCGAAACCTGCCAGATCATTCCCAGACTTGGTGCCACCACTTCAACTGGCAGCTTTCTGGATCCTTTGAGATATAAAGCTTGCAGCTTGGCAAGGTACTCGATGGCAGGATGCTCGCCGGTGGCCTGCCAGGGCAGCTTTGCAATGGCGACGAGCAACGACCGCACGGGGCGAATTCCATCAATCAATCCCTCGCGGACCAGGGAGGCCCTGCTCGGTGGTTTGCGTTTCTGGGTTTCGGTGATCAAGGCTTCAAGACGGGCACGCAACTCAGCATCTGGCACCGCACCTTGCGCGCTCAAGGCAACAAGTTCGCCGAGCAGCGTTTTGTACATTGCGGCCCAATTGACGGTAGCGGGGACATCGGCGGCAGCCTGACGCCACAGATCGGCGATCCGGCGCTGCACCATAAGGATCAACTGGTCTGTGGTGGTGAACAGGCAATACCGAAGAAAGCATGCGACCTCCACGGTGCGCGCTGGCTCTTTGATCTTGGCTCCGGCTGAGGGCGGCCTGGAGACAAGTCGGCGCGCGTAGCGGCGCAAGATGAGATCGGGGATGTCTGCCAGGTGCTTATGAACGTCCAGCGTGTAAAGCAGGTCGATGCGCTCCAGTACCTCGCTGATTTGGCGGGTTGAGTGTTTCGCCGGTGCAGCCCATAGCCAACTCTGCTGGGTTTGTCCATCTGGGCGCAGCTCTGAAACTGAGGCTCGCCAGCGATCAAGTGTTGCTGGATCAACGCTGGCGGCGATGGCGGTGCCTGTTTCAACTTCAAGCTGGGCAAGTGCCGCCGCAATCAGTGTCCGAATTGCCCGCTCGTGCACGATCACCAGCTTGTTCTTGTACAGCCATTGACGCGCCCGCACGAGTAGCTGATCGCGGTCGGCGCAGCGCGCCACTTCGTCGCGCAGTTCACGTACCAGTGAGCGGCGCTGGTGCTCGCTCATCCACTGGAATCCAAGGACCGTGCAGGCTACTTGTTGGTGATCGAATAGCGTGCGCCCGCGTTCATACATGGCTCTCAGCGAGGCGACTTCTGGTGCTGCAATGCCAAGCTCGTTGCCAAGGTGGCGCCACAAGGCTACTGGAATTACCCGAAAGGCACCGAGCAAACGCCCACTCATGCGCAGGAAACCAATATGGAGCGCCAGACCAAGCTTGTGGGAATCACCTCGGCGTGCATTGATTGCGTCGCGCTCGGCACCATCGAAGGTGAAAAATGCCTTCATCTCGAAGTCGCTGATATCGCGGGGGAGCCCACGCATCCCCAAAAACGTTGTGTGCCAACCCTGCATCGTGAACCTCAAAAGTGGGAGGCCACCATACCCGTTTACAAAGCGAACAGGAAAGTCAATGAAATCAACGGTCTACCCAGACCACCCCCGCGCCAGTGCTAGCTTTGCGTACCGTCACTTATTGCACTGAAAACGAGGAGACCCCATTCCGTGTGCTCAAGGTGATCGATCAGTGGAGTCACGAGAGCGTTTCTCTAGAGGCCAACTTCCGGCTCACTGGCCGGTGCGTCAGCAACGCACTTGACGAGGCTGCGCTGGAACGAGGATGGCCCAAGGCAATCACGGTGGACAACGGGACGGAGTTCACGTCCAAGGCGCTCGAGGAATGGGCCTGGCGACGGGGCGTGAAGCTCGACTACACACGGCCCGGAAAGCCCACGGACTACAGGCTCATCGAGTCATTCAACGGTAGGCTACGAGATGAGTTTCTCAACGTCAACGAATTCATTGCGATGCAGGATGCGCGGGAGAAATTGAAGACTTGGCAGCATGACTACAACCATCATCGCCCGCATGGCTCGCTCGGCCACCTCACCCCGAGCGAGCTCGTCAAAAAGAGGTCAAATCAAACAGCAAAAAGCCGCCCAACTCCAGTTTGCACATGTCCGGATATGGGGGAGACGTCACTTGCTAGGCTTTAGCGCGAATCTGGCGCACGAAGGCGTTCGGCTTCAGCGCCAAGACCAAATGTATTGCGAGGGAAGGTGCGCCCAAGCGCTCGTCGCGATTTGAGCGAGTGATCCTTCAGAAATGGCCCAGCTCGCGAGCGTAGATCGCCAGCAGCACAAAGGCTGCCATCCAGACAGTTTCAACCACCAACAGGGTAAACGGTTTCCAGCCGGATTTGGCCAGTTCCTGGAATGAGGTCTTGATGCCCAGCGCGGAAATCGCAACCACCAGACACAGGCGTGAGAGATCGTTCATCCCCTTGCCCACCTCGGTCGGCACGAAACCAAGCGAGTTGATCCCCACCAAGAAAACGAACACCCAAAGGAACCACGGCACCAGAGGCTGCTTTTTGATGGCAGTCAGACCGCCGGCTGCTGACCTGTCATGCTCAAGCTGCTCTCGCTCTGTCTTGAACATGGTCGAAACCACCACCACCACCACCGCCAGCATGGCGACGCGGAACAGCTTGACGATGGTCGCGTAGTCACCGGTTGGGTGATCGATGGTGTAGCCCGCGCCGACCACCTGAGCCACGTCGTGGATGGTGCCACCCAGGAACAGACCCGCCAGTTCGGGCGGTAGTTTGAGTGCGACTGCAATCAGTGGGTAGAAAACCATGGCCACGGTGGACAGCACCGTCACCGTCACCACCACGGTCAGGGTGAAACGTTCGCTTTCCTTGTTATGCGGCAACACCGACGAGATCGCCAATGCCGCCGAGGCGCCGCAAATTGCAACTGAACCGCCAGAGAGCACGCCTTGGGCTGGATTCAGTCCCAGACGTTTGCCCAGGAAATAGCCCACCAGCATAGTGGTGACCACCGCAACGATTACGATCGCCGCAGTCGACCAGCCCAGACCAGCGATCTGCGTGGCGGTAATGCGCGCGCCGAGCAAGCCCACGCCTAGACGCAACACGGTGCGCGAGCAGAAATCAATGCCGGGCTTGGCTTTGGGGTCTGCGCTCAGGTAATGAAATGCGACGCCGAAAAACAGCGCGTAGAGCAGCTGCGGGCCACCGTGCAGGGTCGAAACCAGGGTGGCGGCCATGGCCACCACGCCGGCCAGCATCGTGCCGGGCAGCACATTCATGGCGAACTTCACCGGTTGAAACCCGTTGGCAGCGGTGCTCATGCTTTGGCTCCTCTACCGTCTATGCTCACCAGGTCAGCCAACGAGCCGCCGAGCACCGCGAAGGTGATTTGACCGTTGCCGTGCCTATGAAAACCATTCGGAACGGTGGTGCGCGGGTGATCGGGGATGTTCACAATGATCTCCTGGCCAACAAGGGCCGTTTCAATGGCTGCGCCGAGCGACTTGAAGTCACAGGGGCAAGTGGTTTATGGACCCGGCCCTTTGGGTCGATTCGGTTTCTGCGTCGCCGACGGCTTGACCCAACTGCACCTGTCGCTCGAGCTCCGCAAAAACGATGTCGATCAGGAGCGCTTTTTCGCAGTCGTGGCGCGACAGCAAACCGAGCAGCCGAGGTGCAGCAGGTGGATTGAGCGAGACGCACTTGAGATCGAGCATGTGCGGCGGCGGCACGCAGCGTCTCGGGACAATGGATACCCCCAACCCGTAATGCACCATCATGTCTATCGATTCGAGCGTGTCCAGCTCCATGCTCTCGCGGACACGGATCTTGCGCTCCGCGAGCCAGGTCTCAATCTGCTGACCCACCCAGGCCCGTCGATTGAACCGGATGAACGGGTGGTTCTGCAACAGGGCGCAGGCATCGTCCTCAATCGCGTCGGGGGGCGCAATCACGATGAGCTCTTCTTTAGCAAATACCCTCCAGGTCAGATGCCCTTGAAGGTTTGCCGGCCAACTCAGAATCGCTGCATCAAGAAAACCGCGTTCGACCTGCGGCAGCAGTTCAGCCGACAAGCCAGGAACGATCCGGATATGCAGCCCACTGTAGATTTCCTTCAACGCCTTGACCGCCCTTGGCATCAGCCCGGTCATGGTCGTTGGCACCGCACCGATGGTGATTTCATCATGCAGGGTGAAGTCACCGCCCAGCGCGCTGATCATGCCACCGTAGGCCTTGACCACCTCGCGCGCCTTGGGAACCAAGGCGTGACCCAGAGGAGTTAGTCCAGGCGTTCGCTTGTTGCGATCGAACAGCACCACGCCGAGCTCGGTCTCCAAAGCTTTCATTTGTTGGCTCACGGCCGCCGGCGTGAGGAAGACAGCCCCTGCAGCTTTCGCAAAGGTGCCCAGTTCAGCCACGGCGATGAGGGTCTTTAATTGACGTAGTGACATACTTCAAACCATATCAGGGCTGCGCTCTCGCTCCCCAACGCGGCAACAAGATTCGCTCGATATTATGGAAGGTCAGGTTCTCCATGAGCAGGCCAATCAAGTTCACAGTGAACAAGCCGAGACCGCCCGAGCCGTAACTGACCCAGAAGGTTGTTGGCTCCAGTTGACATGCAACGGAAAGCCGCAGCCCAATTGCGCCATGGCCACGCGCAGACTCCGAAAGAAACAATGGCGTCATCATAGTTACGACGTCAAACCACGGAACAGCGCGCTCGCGCCCGCCGCTGCAAGCAACAGGAGGACGAGCTTCTTCTGCAGCGCTTGTGGTACACGGGTCCTGAGCTTCGATCCGACAAACGCTCCCAGCAGTGCAATCGGCAGCAATGCAGCGGCGATCATCAGGATGGAACCTTGGGAGTAGAACCCGGCGCTGCCGAAGGTCACAACGCGCGTGATGCCGCTGATCAAAATAACCACAGCAATGGTCGCTCGAAACCTGTCGACGTCGGTAAGCTGTCGCGCCAGGTAGATCGTGTAAATCGGTCCGCCTGTACCAAAGAGCGCGCTGAACACTCCACCGACCAAGCCGAAAGGCCTCGCCCAGAAGGGGTGAAGCGAAGGTCTCGGCATCGCTTGCGCAGCCAAGAGCCCTCGCGCGCAAACGGCCAGCACGAATACGCCAAGGGCAATCAGCGGCCACCTCGTACCGAGCTTGTCGAGCAAGATGGTCCCCAACGCTATCTGGCGTGCGAGGAGGCTCTGTATGACAGTGCCAGTCTGCGCCGCTTTGTGGGGATTGACCTGGGCCGCGAACGCGTGCCCGACGCCACCACGCTGCTGAAGTTTCGCAAACTGCTCAATGAGCAAAAACTGGGTGAAGCCCTGTTTGCCAAGGTAGGCCAGCAATTGCAGGAGCGCGGCTTCAAGGTCAACACCGGCACCATCGTGGATGCCACGATCATCGCAGCGCCCAGCTCCACCAAGAACGCCGACAAGGCGCGCGACCCCGATATGCACCAGACACGCAAAGGCCAGCAATGGTATTTCGGCATGAAGCTGCACATTGGCGTGGACAGCCAAAGCGGGCTCTGCCTGCCAACGCTCGTCCGTGAAGAACAAGCGCGCACGACCCCGAAAGCTCAGGCTGTGCTCAATCCAGACCGAGCCATTGCGCACCGCGCGGCGCAGGGCAAACAGGGTGGCCACCTCCAACGCCTGAAACGCCCGTTCCCGGTCTGGGCTGGAGATCGAAACCTGCCAGATCATTCCCAGACTTGGTGCCACCACTTCAACTGGCAGCTTTCTGGATCCTTTGAGATATAAAGCTTGCAGCTTGGCAAGGTACTCGATGGCAGGATGCTCGCCGGTGGCCTGCCAGGGCAGCTTTGCAATGGCGACGAGCAACGACCGCACGGGGCGAATTCCATCAATCAATCCCTCGCGGACCAGGGAGGCCCTGCTCGGTGGTTTGCGTTTCTGGGTTTCGGTGATCAAGGCTTCAAGACGGGCACGCAACTCAGCATCTGGCACCGCACCTTGCGCGCTCAAGGCAACAAGTTCGCCGAGCAGCGTTTTGTACATTGCGGCCCAATTGACGGTAGCGGGGACATCGGCGGCAGCCTGACGCCACAGATCGGCGATCCGGCGCTGCACCATAAGGATCAACTGGTCTGTGGTGGTGAACAGGCAATACCGAAGAAAGCATGCGACCTCCACGGTGCGCGCTGGCTCTTTGATCTTGGCTCCGGCTGAGGGCGGCCTGGAGACAAGTCGGCGCGCGTAGCGGCGCAAGATGAGATCGGGGATGTCTGCCAGGTGCTTATGAACGTCCAGCGTGTAAAGCAGGTCGATGCGCTCCAGTACCTCGCTGATTTGGCGGGTTGAGTGTTTCGCCGGTGCAGCCCATAGCCAACTCTGCTGGGTTTGTCCATCTGGGCGCAGCTCTGAAACTGAGGCTCGCCAGCGATCAAGTGTTGCTGGATCAACGCTGGCGGCGATGGCGGTGCCTGTTTCAACTTCAAGCTGGGCAAGTGCCGCCGCAATCAGTGTCCGAATTGCCCGCTCGTGCACGATCACCAGCTTGTTCTTGTACAGCCATTGACGCGCCCGCACGAGTAGCTGATCGCGGTCGGCGCAGCGCGCCACTTCGTCGCGCAGTTCACGTACCAGTGAGCGGCGCTGGTGCTCGCTCATCCACTGGAATCCAAGGACCGTGCAGGCTACTTGTTGGTGATCGAATAGCGTGCGCCCGCGTTCATACATGGCTCTCAGCGAGGCGACTTCTGGTGCTGCAATGCCAAGCTCGTTGCCAAGGTGGCGCCACAAGGCTACTGGAATTACCCGAAAGGCACCGAGCAAACGCCCACTCATGCGCAGGAAACCAATATGGAGCGCCAGACCAAGCTTGTGGGAATCACCTCGGCGTGCATTGATTGCGTCGCGCTCGGCACCATCGAAGGTGAAAAATGCCTTCATCTCGAAGTCGCTGATATCGCGGGGGAGCCCACGCATCCCCAAAAACGTTGTGTGCCAACCCTGCATCGTGAACCTCAAAAGTGGGAGGCCACCATACCCGTTTACAAAGCGAACAGGAAAGTCAATGAAATCAACGGTCTACCCAGACCACCCCCGC
>NZ_JBVPZC010000060.1:0-5631 GCF_055702805.1 Hydrogenophaga sp. LT287
GGGGGTGCAGCGTAATTCTTGGACTGGTTTCAGTTGATTAAGCCCAGACTTTCGCGGTACTCGATGGGGCTGAGGGAACCCAACGACATCTTGATCCGTTTTTCGTTGTACCAGAGGATGTACTCGTGCACCGCTCGGATGAACACCTCGATGGTGGTTGACTTCCAATCTCGCGGGTAGAACATCTCATTTTTCAGGCGCCCAAAGAAACCTTCGCAGGCCGCGTTGTCCGGTGAGCACCCCTTGCGCGACATCGACCGCGTCAGGTTCGCACGGTGCATCCGATCAAGCCAGCCCGGCCAGCGGTAATGGGCACCACGGTCGGAGTGAATGATCGGCTTGCTGTCGCACGATTTCACCGTGTCAATGGCAGCGTCTAGCATCGTGTTCACCAACTCGGAGTCCGGTCGGGTACCAAGCGTCCAGCTCACTACCATGCCGTCGAAGCAGTCGATCACAGGCGAGAGGTACACCTTTCCCGCCGGGATCTGAAACTCCGTAATGTCGGTGAGCCACTTCTCATTCGGTGTTGCCGCCTGGAAGTCACGATTGAGGAGGTTGTCGGGCGCAGGGCTGATCTCTCCGAGGTAGGACCCGTATCGACGCTTTTTGCGCGCGGGCACACTCAAGCCCTCCTGCTTCATCAGGCGCTGCACGACTTTTTCAGACAGGTGCAACTGGCGTCTGCCCAGCGCCGCACGCATGCGCCGGTAACCATAGCTGCGGTGGTTGCTCTGAAATACATCGGCAGCGGCAACCCGGGCGTCAGCGTATTTGTCAGGCCTTCGCTGGCGGGCGCAGTGGTAGAAGTAGGAACTTCGAGCCAGGTCAAGTTCGACGAGCAGCTCTGAGAGCGAGTAGATGGGCTTGAGGGCGTCAACCAGCAGAGTCTTCTCCCGATTGCTCAGGAGCTGAGGGTTGACGCCCAGGCCTTTTTTTAGCAGTTCATTGGCCTTCTTCAAGATGTCATGTTCGAGCTGAAGACGGTGAATGCTCTGTTGAAGCGACTCGACTTGGCGCTGCAGTTCGGCAGCATCAGGCACTGGCGGTGAATTGTTTTGACGTTTCATGGATGCGGGTACCTCGCGGCCGAGCAACTGGTTTTTCCAGTTGTACAGCGTAGGCCGACATACCGCCAGCTTCTGGGCGATTTCTTGTGCGCTGGTCTTTCGGGTGCAAAGCTCAATCACCGCTGCACTTTTAAGCTCGTCGGAGTGCAGGGTATTCGGTGCCCGGCCCACCATTCGGTGGCGAACTTCGGGGTGCAGCTCGTCAATCCACTTGGTCAGTAACGCCCGACCGGGATATCCCAAAGCCCGCATGGTCGAGGCAATGCACCGATCGTGATCAAGGTAGTGCTTCACCGCCGCATACTTCTGCTGATCGGAATACTTCTGTCCTGATCGCGAATACCCGACTCGCAGGTTCTGGCTCCGTTCGTACTCGCGGAACCAGCCAATGAGGGAGTTCTTGGTCGGATAGCCCAACTGGCGGATGGTGGCCCTGAGGCGCTTGCCAAGCTTGATGTAGAGCTTGACGGCTCGGATTCGGTCTTCGTAGGAATACATGAACTACCTCCAGGTAGTCCAAGTTTTTAGCCGCATCCCCACTGGCTCAGTTGTACTGATGAATCAACACACTCCTGTATTTGGGACTCAAAGTCTGCTCATGGAAGGCGGCTGAAGCCTATCCGTTTGTATACAAGTCGTATACACTTTATGCATGATTCGCAGTTTCCAGCACAAGGGCCTCGAAGCCTTCTTTCACCGAGGCAGTAAGGCAGGCATTCGCCCTGATCATGCTCAGCGTTTGCAGCTGCAACTCGGTGCCCTAGATCAGGCCACGGGGCCGCAGGACATGGCTGTCCCGGGCTGGAAGCTGCACTCGCTCAAGGGGCGTGCACTCAAGGGGCACTGGGCCATTACCGTGAATGGCAACTGGCGCTTAACGTTCCGTTTTGTGGGCACAGACGCTGAACTGGTGGATTACCAAGACTATCACTGAAGGAGTTTTTTCATGGGCCGTATGCACAACCCCCCGCACCCCGGCGCGGTGCTGCAAGAGTGGCTGGCTGAGGTCAGTGTGACCCAGGCCGCCGCTGAACTTGGCGTGACGCGCGCCTACCTGTCGCGCATCCTGCATGGGCATGCTGATGTGTCTGCCGACATGGCGCTGCGCCTGTCCGCCTTGCTGGGCACCAGCGCCGAGATGTGGCTGGGCATGCAGAGCGCCTACGACCTGTGGCAAGCATCCCAGCAGCCGCGCCCTGTGGTTAAGCGTATGGTGTTCGAGGCGGCCCATGCGTAGGCTGACCAGTCAGCGCATGCGTTGCCGATTGGTTTGCCGATAGGCAGCAAATTCCGTTGGGTCGTTTTGGAGGCTGACGGTCTGTGCCAGCGGGTTTGGCGTGTGCGCCTGTGGAAAGGTGTCCGCGCCGATCCAAATTTGAGCCACAGGCTCAATTTCGGTCGGCGCCAACAGCCGGCCATGACCCTGGCCGCCGTCGACCGTCTGGTGCATCACTCCACTATTCTGGAGATGAACGTGGAGATCTACTGCCGCCGTGCAGCCCAAGCGCTCCCAGCCTCTACGGCAAGAAAGGCTCGTTCAGCCTAGTAACCAACCACATTCATTCCCCGCTTCCACCGGCCAGGATAGTTGTCGCCGGCGGCACGGCGGTCAGGGTAGTTGACATCGACCAGAGCAGGATCTCGAAGGACTGACGCGGGCAGCTCAAGGTTCGAATGTCGTCTTATTGCGGCGGCCGCATGCTTATAGCGCGGGAGAGAGACGGTGGTTGAGAATCTGCGGAGGAAAGCGTCCGCTTCTGGCCGGGACTGCCAGTTACAGGCCAAGCTCGGCAAAGCTCCTTGGTCATGGCTCGGCCCGAAATACCGGTGTCGACGACCATGACCATCGCGAGCCGACCCTCAACCGATCTACAAGGGTTTTGGGTACCTCAGGCAGCCTCAAGACTGGCGTCGATCGCTATTCTGGTGGCCACCGGAGTCACGATTTTCATCAGTCCGTGACCCGGATTTGCCACGGATTCAACCTTCACAAGCCCGAGCTTTTCCAGCTTGGCAACGTCCCTCGAAACCGCGCTCTGGTCGCGGTGGGAGGCCGTGGCCAGATCTCCGATGGAGCGACTGCGCTTGATCGCCAGACGCAGCAGTTCGAATCGCTTGGGCGTTAGCTCCGTCACAAATGCCTCAAACTCAATGCTCGTGAACGTGCGAGCGTGGGGCAGGACGTCCGCCTTTGCATCCAGCGCGCGAGCGACTTCCAGGCTCCTGCGCTTGTGCTCGCTCAGGGTCTTGTCCTTCGCGAAGTTTTCCAGGGAAATTTTGTCTGCCATCACTTTTCACTCCCATTCACATATTCCATCGCGATCTCTTTCCACTCCACATCGAAGCGTTCATACAACGCCTCATAGCCCGGGAAAGCCTCGCGTGCCATCTCGCCCTTGAAGTGCTTGTGCGAGAAGCCATGGGCGTTGTCGTACCCCAGCACGCGGCCATTGTCTCCGCTGAAGATCAGCGGGTTGATGTAAGCCAGCGCGTACTGAATGACCTTCTTTGAAGGCAGCTCCCGAACCACCCGCTCCTTCAACACGCCTCCGCCGAATCTACGCGGAATCTGCACATCCGGCGGCGCGTAGATTTCCTGCCTTTGCGGGGCCGTGTTTTTCTTTGCAGCCATGATCTATTAAATCCAACCTGTTGTCAATCGAACGATCATTCTCGACGAGGCGAGGCCTTGGCTCAACTCTGTGTGTCTTTGAGAACGGCAGGGCCGGGTCGCTTGCGCCAGATCCGCATCTGGAAAGCCGAGGTTCGACTTTGGGCCGATCCCGGCCGACGCGAAACTCTCGCGAACGACCATTGCATATGACCATCGATTCCGCACAGCGTTATGCCGACCGGCCAGAAACTGTCACAGGCATGCATATACCGGCGAGGTCCTGAACGTCCAGTTCCGAAAGCTTCCTGCCTGTTGAATTCCGATTAATTTTGACCCCATGGGGATGCGGCTAAAAACTTGGACTACCTGGAGGTAGTTCATGTATTCCTACGAAGACCGAATCCGAGCCGTCAAGCTCTACATCAAGCTTGGCAAGCGCCTCAGGGCCACCATCCGCCAGTTGGGCTATCCGACCAAGAACTCCCTCATTGGCTGGTTCCGCGAGTACGAACGGAGCCAGAACCTGCGAGTCGGGTATTCGCGATCAGGACAGAAGTATTCCGATCAGCAGAAGTATGCGGCGGTGAAGCACTACCTTGATCACGATCGGTGCATTGCCTCGACCATGCGGGCTTTGGGATATCCCGGTCGGGCGTTACTGACCAAGTGGATTGACGAGCTGCACCCCGAAGTTCGCCACCGAATGGTGGGCCGGGCACCGAATACCCTGCACTCCGACGAGCTTAAAAGTGCAGCGGTGATTGAGCTTTGCACCCGAAAGACCAGCGCACAAGAAATCGCCCAGAAGCTGGCGGTATGTCGGCCTACGCTGTACAACTGGAAAAACCAGTTGCTCGGCCGCGAGGTACCCGCATCCATGAAACGTCAAAACAATTCACCGCCAGTGCCTGATGCTGCCGAACTGCAGCGCCAAGTCGAGTCGCTTCAACAGAGCATTCACCGTCTTCAGCTCGAACATGACATCTTGAAGAAGGCCAATGAACTGCTAAAAAAAGGCCTGGGCGTCAACCCTCAGCTCCTGAGCAATCGGGAGAAGACTCTGCTGGTTGACGCCCTCAAGCCCATCTACTCGCTCTCAGAGCTGCTCGTCGAACTTGACCTGGCTCGAAGTTCCTACTTCTACCACTGCGCCCGCCAGCGAAGGCCTGACAAATACGCTGACGCCCGGGTTGCCGCTGCCGATGTATTTCAGAGCAACCACCGCAGCTATGGTTACCGGCGCATGCGTGCGGCGCTGGGCAGACGCCAGTTGCACCTGTCTGAAAAAGTCGTGCAGCGCCTGATGAAGCAGGAGGGCTTGAGTGTGCCCGCGCGCAAAAAGCGTCGATACGGGTCCTACCTCGGAGAGATCAGCCCTGCGCCCGACAACCTCCTCAATCGTGACTTCCAGGCGGCAACACCGAATGAGAAGTGGCTCACCGACATTACGGAGTTTCAGATCCCGGCGGGAAAGGTGTACCTCTCGCCTGTGATCGACTGCTTCGACGGCATGGTAGTGAGCTGGACGCTTGGTACCCGACCGGACTCCGAGTTGGTGAACACGATGCTAGACGCTGCCATTGACACGGTGAAATCGTGCGACAGCAAGCCGATCATTCACTCCGACCGTGGTGCCCATTACCGCTGGCCGGGCTGGCTTGATCGGATGCACCGTGCGAACCTGACGCGGTCGATGTCGCGCAAGGGGTGCTCACCGGACAACGCGGCCTGCGAAGGTTTCTTTGGGCGCCTGAAAAATGAGATGTTCTACCCGCGAGATTGGAAGTCAACCACCATCGAGGTGTTCATCCGAGCGGTGCACGAGTACATCCTCTGGTACAACGAAAAACGGATCAAGATGTCGTTGGGTTCCCTCAGCCCCATCGAGTACCGCGAAAGTCTGGGCTTAATCAACTGAAACCAGTCCAAGAATTACGCTGCACCCCC
>NZ_JBVPZC010000061.1:0-4488 GCF_055702805.1 Hydrogenophaga sp. LT287
CTCTGCCTGCCAACGCTCGTCCGTGAAGAACAAGCGCGCACGACCCCGAAAGCTCAGGCTGTGCTCAATCCAGACCGAGCCATTGCGCACCGCGCGGCGCAGGGCAAACAGGGTGGCCACCTCCAACGCCTGAAACGCCCGTTCCCGGTCTGGGCTGGAGATCGAAACCTGCCAGATCATTCCCAGACTTGGTGCCACCACTTCAACTGGCAGCTTTCTGGATCCTTTGAGATATAAAGCTTGCAGCTTGGCAAGGTACTCGATGGCAGGATGCTCGCCGGTGGCCTGCCAGGGCAGCTTTGCAATGGCGACGAGCAACGACCGCACGGGGCGAATTCCATCAATCAATCCCTCGCGGACCAGGGAGGCCCTGCTCGGTGGTTTGCGTTTCTGGGTTTCGGTGATCAAGGCTTCAAGACGGGCACGCAACTCAGCATCTGGCACCGCACCTTGCGCGCTCAAGGCAACAAGTTCGCCGAGCAGCGTTTTGTACATTGCGGCCCAATTGACGGTAGCGGGGACATCGGCGGCAGCCTGACGCCACAGATCGGCGATCCGGCGCTGCACCATAAGGATCAACTGGTCTGTGGTGGTGAACAGGCAATACCGAAGAAAGCATGCGACCTCCACGGTGCGCGCTGGCTCTTTGATCTTGGCTCCGGCTGAGGGCGGCCTGGAGACAAGTCGGCGCGCGTAGCGGCGCAAGATGAGATCGGGGATGTCTGCCAGGTGCTTATGAACGTCCAGCGTGTAAAGCAGGTCGATGCGCTCCAGTACCTCGCTGATTTGGCGGGTTGAGTGTTTCGCCGGTGCAGCCCATAGCCAACTCTGCTGGGTTTGTCCATCTGGGCGCAGCTCTGAAACTGAGGCTCGCCAGCGATCAAGTGTTGCTGGATCAACGCTGGCGGCGATGGCGGTGCCTGTTTCAACTTCAAGCTGGGCAAGTGCCGCCGCAATCAGTGTCCGAATTGCCCGCTCGTGCACGATCACCAGCTTGTTCTTGTACAGCCATTGACGCGCCCGCACGAGTAGCTGATCGCGGTCGGCGCAGCGCGCCACTTCGTCGCGCAGTTCACGTACCAGTGAGCGGCGCTGGTGCTCGCTCATCCACTGGAATCCAAGGACCGTGCAGGCTACTTGTTGGTGATCGAATAGCGTGCGCCCGCGTTCATACATGGCTCTCAGCGAGGCGACTTCTGGTGCTGCAATGCCAAGCTCGTTGCCAAGGTGGCGCCACAAGGCTACTGGAATTACCCGAAAGGCACCGAGCAAACGCCCACTCATGCGCAGGAAACCAATATGGAGCGCCAGACCAAGCTTGTGGGAATCACCTCGGCGTGCATTGATTGCGTCGCGCTCGGCACCATCGAAGGTGAAAAATGCCTTCATCTCGAAGTCGCTGATATCGCGGGGGAGCCCACGCATCCCCAAAAACGTTGTGTGCCAACCCTGCATCGTGAACCTCAAAAGTGGGAGGCCACCATACCCGTTTACAAAGCGAACAGGAAAGTCAATGAAATCAACGGTCTACCCAGACCACCCCCGCACCAGTGCTAGCTTTGCGTACCGTCACTTATTGCACTGAAAACGAGGAGACCCCAGAACCACACAGGACTGCCCCTGCAGCTCACGCACCGTGCGCTCCAGCACCACCGACCAGCGCTGGCGTACCGTGGCCAGGTCCATGCGGGCGAGAGCAAGCACCGTGTGGATGCCACCCTCTTTGAGCTGTGCGGCAATGCGACGACCCACGCCCCAGACTTCCTCGACCGGCGTGGCCGCCAGCACCACATCTCGTGCTGTTGGTTCCAGTGCAGCCAGGTTGCAGATTTGGGCCAGTTCGGCGGGGTAACTGCCGGGTTTGCGTTCGGCTGTCTTGGCGATGTGGTTGGCCAGCTTGGCCAGGGTCTTGGTCGGCCCGATGCCGATGCAGCAGGGGATGCCCACCCACTGCAACACCCTTTCGCGGATCACCCGGCTGCGTTGGACCAGGTCACCCCGGATACCCGAGAGATCCACAAACGACTCGTCGATGGAATAGATCTCCTGCCGGTGACCGAGCCCGGCCACCAGGCTCATCATGCGGTCGCTTAGGTCTCCGTACAGCGGGAAGTTCGCCGAGAGTGCAACCAGCCCCTGGGATTCCGCCAGATGCCGGATCTTGAACCAGGGAGCCCCCATGGCAATGCCCAGGGCCTTGGCCTCGTTGGAGCGGGCAATCGCACAACCGTCGTTGTTGGAAAGCACCACCACCGGTTTGCCGCTCAGGCTGGGGCGGAACACACGCTCGCAAGAGACATAAAAATTGTTGCCATCGACCAGGGCATACAGCGAGGAAGCCATGCAGCACGCTCAACCAAGGTTCGCCGGCTTCAGCGTTTGAACTGTTTGATCGCCGCGATCACCACGCCCCACACCTCGACCGTCTGGCCTTCGGTGGGCACGATGTCGGCGAAGGTCGGGTTGGCAGCCTTGAGCTTCAGCCGCCCCCCGCGTTGCCAGAGCTGCTTGCAGGTGAAGTCCCCATCGACCACCGCCACCACAATCTGGCCGTGGCTGGGCTTGATTGCCCGGTCCACCAGCAGCACATCCCCATCGAAGATGCCCGCCTCACGCATGGACTCACCCCGCACCGTCATGCTGTAGGTGGCCTGTGGATGTTTGATCAGGTGTTCGAGCACGTCGATGCGTTTGGCCTGGAAGTCCTCCGCCGGCGACGGAAAACCCGCCCGAATCCGGGATTCAAGTTGGAAAGCGGGAAGTGGGCATTCGGCCAAGGGCCTCGGTGGGCTGCAGCTTCCTGACGCTGCACCAGGGAACATGGGTGACAACAGGTGATCTTCTACAATACTGGACATAATAACAGTATAGAGGCCAAGCCCATCCCTTGGGAATGCTTCACAGAAAACCGGCGCGAATCCGCGCATAGGATGGAACCATGTGCAGTCACTACGAAGGCGTGCGGGACGTCCAGGTCTTGCGAAAGGTGTTCCAGGTGGAGCCACCGGCCGACTTGGGAAAAACCGATCTCTGGCCGGGATACCCCGGCCTGCTGATCCGCCGCCCCAGGGAGAAGGACTCGGGGGATGACGCGGTGCCTGATAGGGAAGCGTTACCCGGCCTGTTTGGCCTGGTACCCCACTGGGCGACCGACCTGAAGATCTGCCGCAGTACCTACAACGCCCGCAGCGAGACGGTGGCCACCAAACCAAGTTTTCGGGAGGCCTGGAAGCGGGCGCAGCACTGCATCATCCCGGCCCAGGCCATCTACGAACCGGACTGGCGCAGCGGCAAGGCTATTCCCACTCGTATCGAACGGTCAGACGGTCGGCCCATGGGCATTGCAGGTTTGTGGTCTGCCTGGAAGTCTCCCCAGGGGGAATGGGTGCACAGCTACACCATGCTGACGACCAACGCCGATACCCACCCGCTGATGAACCAGTTTCACAAGCCGACCGACGAGAAACGCATGGTTGTGGTGTTGCCGGAGTCGGTCTATGACGAGTGGCTGGTAGCGACGGCTGAGCGCTGTGAGCAGTTCCTGGCGCCATTTGCGGCGGAGGGTTTGAGGGTGGGAAGTGAACGAGATTGAAGGAGGGTGGGAGACTGCTTCGCAGCGGTTGCTGTCGGTCGCGGCCGTGACCTGAGTTCACGGTGCCTGGCACAAAGCTGTCATTGGCTCACCCAGCAGCGCGGCAGCATCGATGACCGGTATCGAGGGAGCTGCAGTCATGGTCTAGCACACGTCTCCCCATGAACGGGACGACCCTACGCCTACCTGCGCGATGTCATGGCACGCCTGCCCATGCAGCCCGCCACCCAGATCGGCGAGCTGCTGCCATACCGCTGGCAGTCAGCCTGACAGCGCATATTCAGATACACGACCGCGCCCCGCAGTCAAGATGGGATCGCCGCGCGATTACGGGCGTCCTACAACCCTTAACTTAAGTCGGCCTACAGGCGAACAGTTGCCCCTCGGTCCCATGCCCCACGGCTGCATGGAATCCAAGTTCCATACCTAGGCAATTTTCTGACTTACGCTATGCGCCAAACCCAGGAAGATCGAGATCAGTGGAGCTTGATGCCGCTCCTTTCTACAGATGAAGTGCACCTGTGTCGCCATGCTGGTGTCTGAAATAGTTAACTTAACAAGGCGAGGATCCGGCCTGTAGGCTGTTTCCGCCACGACGCCTAGGCCCAGCCCCTCCGCCACCGCCTCTCGAACGGACTCGCGGCTGCCCATCTCCAGAGCCACCTGCACCTCGACGCCTCGCTCCTTTAGTTCTTGTTCAAACACGCGTCTGGTCGTCGATCCTTCCTCTCGGATGACGAACCTCTGACCCTGCAGATCACGCAGTTTGAGAGTGGCCCGTTGCGCGAGTGGGTGTTGGGTGTTGCCGAATATCACCAATCGCTGGGTACGGTAAGCCGCGCCAAATAGATCTGGGTGAGCGACGTGATTGAGCACCATGCCCACGTCTCCCTGGT
>NZ_JBVPZC010000062.1:0-4271 GCF_055702805.1 Hydrogenophaga sp. LT287
CAAGGGCCCCTGACGGGGCCCTTGTTGTTGGCACGCTCAGCACCGAAAACCGCACCCAGAATCCGCCACCAGAAATGAACACCGGATTACGTCACCAAATTCCGTCACCACTTACCGCCGCCAGATTTACGCGGGTTTAGACCGCCGCTAACATGTGCTGTCCACCGCTTCAAATGCAGCCGCAATCAGCGCAGCGCCCAGGCCAATGTAGGCCTGCCGCGCAGCGTGCTCAAAGTTCACCTGTGGATCGCGCGCGGGGTAGCTGTTCAGCAGCATCTGGCGGTAGTTTTCCCAGCCCTCGTTGGTGCCGCCGCGTTGCGCGTTCGTCAGGTCAAACATGTGGTTGATGCGCTCGGCGGTGTAGTTGTCCCAGGCGGCAAACACCAACAGGTGTGAGCCATCGGTGATCTGCGCCTGGTTCCACGCGATGGGCTTGATCTGTTCGCGCACGGCAGGGTTGGTCACCACGATGATTTCGAACGGCTGCAAGCCACTCGAAGTGGGTGCCAGGCGCGCCGCCTCCAAGATGCGGTCCACCTTGTCTTGCGGCACCACTTTGGTGGCGTCCAGCTTCTTGGCCGCGTAGCGCCATTGCAGCTTGTCCAGCAAGACGGGGGTGTGGGTGGGTTGTGACAAATCGCTCATGGGTTTTTCCGTTGAAATGGTGCCCACACGGTGTGGGACATAGGGCGATCATCACCGAACGAAGCGCATGCTGCTGGTGGCCTGGCAAAAGCCGGCTGTGCTTTGACCGTGCGCTGCTGGTTCAGCGCGTTTCACGGGGTTCAGTTAAGCGCACCATGGCAATCGCGTCAAAAGGACACGTCACTGCACACTTGGCGCAGCCGGTGCAGCCCGGTTCGTCGTGCACCAGCGAATACTTTTTCCCACGTTGTACCGCCAGCGACATCACGTGCGGCGGACACACCGCCACGCACCAGCCGCAGCCGGTGCAGCGCATGGTGTCAACGGCAGGCAGTGCTTTGCGTTCGGTCGCCATGGCCGTATTGTGGAGGCCATGCCAAAAGAAACCACCACCCTTCGCCGAATCCTTGAGCGCGACCGCACCATCGCCGTGGTGGGTTTGTCGGCCGATGCGCACCGCCCCAGTTACGGCGTGGCCCGCTACATGCAGCAACACGGCTACCGCATCGTGCCGGTGAATCCGCGCTACCCAGCCATCTTGGGCGAGACCGCTTACGCACGGCTCGAAGACATCCCTTTCGCCGTCGACATGGTCAACGTGTTTCGGCGGGAAGAAAACATACCCGACATCGCGCGCAGCGCGGTCGCCATCGGCGCCAAAAGCTTTTGGCAGCAGCTCGGCCTCAAGAGCCAGGAAGCCGACCGCATAGCCACCGACGCCGGGCTCGACACGGTCTGGGACTGCTGCCTGAAAGTGGCCCACGCCCAACTGCTGGGCCGCTGATTGCGGGCTGTTGCAGGCGAAAAAAAACCGGCCCTCAGGCCGGTTTCACGGCAAGCGCCAAACGCGCTCAGTAGCCGCCGCGCCCGCCGCGGTTGCCACCGCCAAAACCACCAGCGCTGGCCTCTTTCGGGCGGGAAATGTTCACCACAATCGAACGGCCGCCGACCGACATGCCGTTCAGCCCCTCAATGGCCGCGTCAGCCTGTTCGCTGGTGCCCATTTCCACAAAGCCAAAGCCCTTGGAACGGCCCGTGTCACGGTCCATCATGACCTTGGCCGACGAGACGTCGCCGTACTCGGAAAAATTGTGGCGCAGCGCCTTGTCGTCGGCGTCATAGGGCAGATTGCCCACGTAAAGCTTGGTGCTCATGAAAGAGCCTTTCAGAGAGATGGCGCCGAAACCAGGCAAAGCCCGGCGGCGCAGGAGAAAGCGGCGCCCAGTGGACACCGCAAGAACACGTGCTGCGCTTGCCAAGGGCAGAGCACAACACAGACAGGGGCGCTGCGAGCGGGCGTTTAACCCGTGCGAATCAGCGCCACACAACAACGAACATTTGGTTTTGGCCCGCCAGCTGCGCGTTGCAACCGACCGAGCCCATCGAGACCAATCCGGCCCTTTTTGCCGCAGCCGTGAAGTCGCTGCAAGCCAGTACCAGACTCGTTCGCCGAGCGTCCCATCATATTCTGCAAAGCCACATCCATTCTGGTCAAAGCCAAAGGCCAGAAAGTCGGGCCCATCCCCGAAGCCACGTTCCACCCACCGCCCCTGCGAACCCAGGAAGACGCCGACGCCTTCATGTACGAACTCCAAGACCTTCCATGCGTCAATCAGCCCGAACACACCGCCACCACCCGCCACCTGCACATCACCGGTTACTTGCCAGGCGCGGGCTACTGCTGGAACATGGCCCGTCAGGCAAAAACGCTGGGCTTGAGTGGTTGGGTGCCCAACCGACTGGTAGTGTGCAGGCGCTTCTTCACTGGGCGCAGCATGGGCATCCGGGCGCGCGTGTGGACGGTGCTGTGGTGGGCGAGGTCAAGGTGGAAACCTTGCTCATCGGTTTTGAGCAGTGGGGGCGGTATAGGGCGTTTCGCCACTCCATCTTGGCGCACGTTTCATATAACGTCACCCCAGGCAAAGCCCTGGGTGTCAGACCAGATCCTTTTGAATAGTCTTTGCTCCTCACCACAAGAGGAACGCAATGACCCCAACAGATTCGACCCCGCAGCGCCTTCAGTACGGCTAGCGTCCGACGCAGCCCGGCATGTACCTCGGTCTTTTCCATGGTCGGAACAGCCGCAAACAAGACATGGACGATTGGGGTTTCGCTGGGCCAGTGCTCGGCCCGCTGAACTATTGCCACACCACGTACATGGCGTACGTCCACCTGCAGTTTCTGAATGGGCAAGACGCGCGTATCTGCTGCAATTCAGGGCATCTCGCCGTCGATCTGGAGGTGGTGGAGGACATGATCCATTTCGAGGGCGCTTACTATGGAGATTGGACGGTGTTCTTCGTGGCGCCAGATGAGTGCCGCCGTCCGGATGACGCTTTTCGGAACAAGCCCCGCAACAACGTGTACCAGTGGCACAACCACTTGAAGAACGCCCCGCATTCGAACGACCCATAGGAAGAATCCATGCCGAGATATCTTGTCCTAATGCATTTCTGCTTCCATGAGGAGTTGGCGGGTAGCTGTGTCCCGAAACAGGGCGGCACCTGCCTCAGTCACTTGCGAACTAGCGCTTTACCTTTGCCTTGAGAAAAACCATGTCGCGGTGAAAATCGAGATAACGGCTTTGGCCAGCAGAGAAGAGACCAACGTTCTCCAGCATGCTTGATGTGATTCCCATCCGTTCTATCGAACCGAGATCGGCCACTGGCGAAACAAGAACATCGCCATTATTTTTGAATGAGATAAATCCACGGTCAAATAGCAAATCAGCATCGGGCGTGAGAAGAAAACCATTTTCGCCGTCAAGGCGGTCTTCATTACTGGCGTCGCGCCAAGGCTTTGTGTGACTCGCGCGTAAGTACTCGGAATTTGAGACGCCGGTTAGCCGGCAGCGTCTTTCAATTTGAGTGACCCTCGAACGGAACAACCCTTGACCTCTGCGCGCCATAACAATGGCTCTTTTTTCTGTTTCTTCCATCTTGATGTCAGTCAAGATTTTTTCGATTTGATGCTCTTCCCATGCCACCTGCCCCCGGTAAAGATCATCGAATCCAGGGGTTGCCGCATGCCAGGCTTGCACAATTGCTCTGGCCTCACTACCGATCAGGTCAACCAGTTGGGTCGCAAAGAGTTCAGGAACTTCAGTCAGATAGATATTTTGCAGACCGTGACCATTGGGTCTCAGCGGCGAGTACTTGGAAGGTAGATATGGACCAAGGCGAGCCATCTCATCCATAGGCCGGATGACGTTTTTCAGTTTTACGAAGCGGACATCCACTCTCCATCCGATCTTTTCCCAGTAAGCGCCGACACTTCCAAACTCCAGCGGCTTTGGAGCCTCGTATGCATTCGATTTGGCTATCCCAATAGCCCGAATGTTCGCATCGCAAAAGGAAAAAATCACATCACCAGGCGAGACCTCGCGCATGAACTCATAGAACGGGCGGATTCAAAAGTGAAGTGCAACACCCTGGGTTTCAATGAACGAGGGTGGAATGTTGCGGGCTGTTGAGCAGGAGCTCTCGGTAGACCGCCAGCGGTGATCGTACGCCAAGGCCTTTCCTGGGCCGGTTGTTGATCTGATCGGCAATGGCATCGAGTTGCTCTTGGCTGTAGCCCGAGAGATCGGTGCCCTTGGGTAGGTACTGACGCACCAGTCCATTGGT
>NZ_JBVPZC010000063.1:0-4096 GCF_055702805.1 Hydrogenophaga sp. LT287
TAAGGCAACGCTGAACAAGCGGTCGATCCAGCGACCCGTTGCCTCCTGATTGCGCCATGCGAGAAGCAAGGTCAAATCAAGTGGATTTCGTACCGTTTCAGGGCCATTTCGACCTTGTGCACGCGTTTGGCGTGCGCTGCAGACGCACTCATCCCATGAGGCGCTGACGCGCCAGGTAGATGTTGGCCAATCCCAGCGCCACGAACGAGCGCGTGGCGTTCTTGGCCAGCCCCCGGTAGCGCACCTTGGCAAAGCCCCACAGCCGCTTGACCACTGCAAAGACGTGTTCGACCCGCGCCCGGATTCTGGACTTGTTGCGGTTCTTCGAGCGTTCGGCTTCATCGACTTCACCGCCCTTGCGCACGCGCTGGTTGGTGAAGTCTTTGGCCTTGGGCGCCCTGGAAGCGATCAGCGTCTTCTGGCTAGCGTAGGCGCTGTCGCCGTACACGCGCTGCTCGTTGCCGTGCAGCAAATCGGGCAGCGGGTGTTTGTCGTGCATGTTGGCCGCTGTCACCACGGCGCTGTGCGCCAGCCCGCTGCGACTGTCCACGCCGATGTGCATCTTCATCCCGAAATACCACTGCTGACCCTTCTTGGTCTGGTGCATCTCGGGGTCACGTTGCTTGTCTGCGTTTTTGGTCGAGCTCGGTGCGCCGATGATGGTGGCGTCCACGATGGTGCCGGTACCGACCTTCATGCCCTGCGCCTGCAGCACCTCTCCCACTTTGGCAAACAAGGCCTCGCCCAGTTGGTGCGTCTCCAGCAAGCGGCGAAACTTCAGCAGCGTGGTCGCATCGGGCACGCGCTCGCGCCCGAGGTCTATGCCGACAAAGCGCCGCAGCGCGGTGCTGTCGAGTAGCGCATCCTCGCAGGCCTCATCGGCCAGGTTGAACCAGTGCTGCACGAAGTACATGCGCAGCATACGCTCGAGCCCGATCGGTGGACGCCCGTTGCCGGCCTTGGGGTAGTGAGGCTCGATCACCGCGCACAACGCCTGCCAGGGCACGATCTGCTGCATCGTGGCCAGGAAGGTATCGCGCCTGGTCGGCCTGCGGTAAGGCTCAAAACCTTCAGCTTGATCGGCGGCCATGGCAAGGGTTTGCTGTTTCATCTTCATCTGCCTGTTCGTCTGTACTGCAACGGTACAGGTAAACACCACGCTCGAGCAGTACTTAATCAGCGTTGCCTTAACCCCCTCTCCCGCTTGCGGGCGAGGGTTGGGGTGAGGGGCTTCTGGCTTCAACCGGCCAAAGGCAACAGCAGGGGAGCGTCACCCCCGCCTTGGCGGATCACTTGCGCTGTTCGCTGATCCAGTCGGCCAGGGCAAACAGCAGGCCCGAGATCACAAACGTCAGGTGGATGGCGATCTTCCACTTCAGCTGCTCGCTGGTGAGCGTGGTGCTGATCAGGAAGGCTTTGAGCAGCTCCACCGCAGAGATGGCCACGATGGCGCCGATCAGCTTCATCTTCAAGTCTGAAAACCCCACCTTGCCCATCCAGGCCGGGCGGTCCTCGTGGTCGCCAATGCTCAGCTTGGAAACGAAGTTTTCGTAGGCGCTGAACACAATGATCAGCAACAGCACCGCGATCAGCGCCGTGTCGACCAGCGTCAAGATCGAAATCACCGTGTCGTGCTCAATGATGCCCAGCACCCCCTGAATCAGCAGCCCCATTTCTTTCATGAACTTGATCAGCAGCACCGCCATGCTGACGATGAGGCCCAGGAAAAACGGCACCAGCAGCCAGCGGCTGGAAAAGATGAACTTTTCCAGCGTCAATTCGAATTTGTTGGGGGTAGCGGGCATGAAAAGTTAACGGCTCGTGTTGCACAAGCGCGCAAGCATAGCGAAAGACGGGGGCGGGGGTATGACGGCGCGCAACACCGATGCCCGATAACCCTTCACAACCACTCGAAGCCCACTTGTACCGCTGAGCGGGTACGTTTTGGGATGTGGGCGGACATGAGCGTGGGCTACTCAGCGCGTCAGTGGTAGTCGTCTTCCAACTGGTGCCGCACCGCCAGAATAGTCACGGTCGAGGCGTCTTCAATCTCAAACAGGGCGACATAGCCGCTGTTGCCGAACGGGATCAGCAGCTCACGCAGAAACGGGCTCTGGCCGGCCTTGCGGTAGAAGAAGGGTGAGCGGCCAAGGTTGTCGACCGCGCTGGTGATCGCGTTCAGCGCCACTTCGGCCACGTCGAGATCTTCGACCGTGCTGGCCCGTTGCAACAAGAATTCGTAGAGGCGAACCAAGTCGTCGCGGGCAGCGGCGCTGTACCGGACCGCGAAGCTCACCCTTGCGCCCGCTTTTGCAGCCTCGCCCGAGCCTGGGTCAACATCTGGCCCAGCTCGGCATGTACCTCACCCGCTGCAAAATAGCCGCCTGAGGCCAGCGCCTCTTCACGCGAGGCCAGCCCACGCGCCACAAACTCGGCGCGGGCGCGGCGGCGCTCAATGGTTTCCCGCACCGAAGCCTCGATGAAACCCGACAAAGTCTCACCTTCCTGCAACACGCTCTGGGCGGCGTCGCGCAATTGGGGATCGACCCGCAGCGAAGGGAAGGTGGCGGTTTTCATAGGGTAAGCCTGGTGCGTTGCAGATGCGATGCATTCTAGGCCTCTGCCCAGCCAGACGCCAGCCCCGCTCGGGGAACCCACCCAACACGAGAGCGCGACATCACACCAGCGTGTTCACCTGCGTGCCCACCGCGCCTCCACTGGCCAGCGGAAAATGCCCGCCACGGCATTCAGCAACGCGGCAGAAGCCGACTCCTGCATGTCCATGACCTTCTTCAAGACGCTGATCTGCACGTCTTGTGTGGTCTGGTTGTTGCGCGTCTGCAGCACGTGTTAGCGGCGCTCTAAACCCGCGTAAATCTGGTGTCGGCAAGCAGTCGGTGGCGGTCATCCGCGGCAGTCAGCTGACTGCTTTGAATTTCCTTTGAATCGAAGGGTGCCCGTTGCACAGGGCACAGACGTGTCCTGAGCGTGCCTGCTTTGGCCATGGCGAGCGGGCTTGAGCCAGCGCAGGGGTATGGCGCAGCGCTGGTGTTTTGCGTTACATATCGCCTACCTGTGTAAGAAGCAGGCGCGACAGTGACAGTCACTTTCCGGTAAACCCACTGTCGCGCCCCGAGACCCACCGCTTTGGAGGGCGCCGTTGCCGCTGTCAGTATTCACGAAGCGGGCGTGGCTGTCCAGCAGCGTGGGCCCACGCATGGGAATGGACCGCCCATGCCCACTGCCCAACACGCACCACCACAGCCGCCGTCACCACCGCCCAGACGTTTTCTGTGCGCCCTGTGTCGCAGCCCTGTGCTCATCTGCAGCCACTGCGACCGCGGCCAGCGCTACTGCAGCGCAGTCTGCTCACTCCAGGCCAGAAGTTGCGCCCAGCGCGCCGCTGCCAAACGCTACCAGGACAGCCGCAAGGGCCGCCACGCTCACGCCACACGCCAGGGGCAATGGCGCGCGCGCCAACAAATAGTGACGCATCAGGGTGGCCCACCACCGCCCTGCGCTGATGTACTCCCATCCAGCGACGCAACCGCTCTGAATCCAGACGCAAGCCAGCGCTGCAAGTGCCAGTTTTGCGGCCGTTCGGTCTCGGCTTTTGTGCGTCAGGACTTTCTGCGATGCCGCTTTCGCCATCCATCCCAACCTTCCGTATGGAGTACCGACTCACATGGCCATTTCACCTGAACTCAAGGCGCAGATCCTGCGCTACCACCACGCCGAGCGCTGGCCGGTGGGAACCATCTCGTCCCAGCTGGGCGTGCACCGCGAGACCGTCATGCGCGTGCTCACCCAGGCCGGCGCGGCCCCAATCGTGCCCGCACAACGCACTTCGGGCGTGACCCCCTACCTGCCCTTTATCCAGGAGACCTTGAAGCAGTTCCCCAACCTCACGGCCAGCCGGCTGCACACCATGGCCGCCGAGCGCGGTTACGAGGGGCGCCCCGACCACTTTCGCCACATCGTCGCCCGCCACCGTCCGCGCCCCCCAGCACAGGCCTACTTGCGCCTGCGCACCTTGCCCGGTGAACAGGGGCAATGCGACTGGGGCCACTTCGGCCACATCCAGATCGGGCAAGCC
>NZ_JBVPZC010000064.1:0-3501 GCF_055702805.1 Hydrogenophaga sp. LT287
GGAAACTCTGCAAAACCACCCCAGCGGCATGGCAGATGTAAGCCCAGCGCGGCACACTCGGGCACCATGAAACAAAGCAGCTTTGACTTGAACCTGAGCACGCGCAAGACCCGCAAGCAGGTGTTTTTGCAGCAGATGGAAACCGTGGTTCCATGGGCTGCCCTGGTCGAGCTGATAGCCCCGTATTACAGCGAAGGGCGCAATGGTCGCCCACCCTTTGCGCTGGAGACGATGCTGCGAGTGCACTTCATGCAGCAGTGGTTCAGTCTGTCAGACCCGGCCATGGAGGAAGCCTTCTTCGACACACCGCTTTACCGCGAATTCGCTCAGCTCGATACCTTTGGCCGACTGCCCGACGAGAGCACCATTCTTCGGTTCCGCCACAGGCTGGAGAAACACAAGCTGGCCGATCAGATCCTGGCCACCGTCAACGAACTGCTGCAGCAGCGCGGCTTGCTGCTCAAGGCCGGCACCGCTGTAGATGCCACCCTCATCGCCGCGCCCAGCTCCACCAAGAACAAAGACAAAGCGCGAGACCCCGAGATGCACTCGAGCCAAAAGGGCAACGAGTGGCACTTTGGCATGAAAGCCCACATAGGCGTGGATGCCGACTCGGGCTTGGTGCACACCGTGCGAGGCACCTCGGGCAACGTAGCCGATGTCACCGAGGGCAACAGCCTGCTGCATGGTCAAGAGACGGACGTGTTCGGTGACGCGGGCTACCAAGGCGCAGACAAGCGCCCCGATGCAAAAGCCAGCCACAAATGGCATGTGGCCATGCGCCCAGGCAAGCGCAAGAAGCTGGACAAAGACAGCAACTCGAGGGATGCGCTGATCGACAAAGTCGAGAAGATCAAGGCCGGGATTCGCGCCAAGGTGGAGCACCCGTTTCGGGTGATCAAGCGCCAGTTTGGCTTCACGAAGGTGCGATATCGGGGTCTGAAGAAGAACACCTTGCAGATCAAGACGCTGTTTGCGTTGTCCAACTTGTGGATGGCCCGTCACAAACTGATCGGAGCACAGGCGTGAGTGCGACCGAAACCGGGTCAGTGGCCCTCAGGCGGCCCCAAATGGGGCAAACCGGATACGAATTCCAACCCAAACTGTGCCGGATCGCGCGAAAGCTCATCGGACGAAACTCCGTCAGGCACGTAACACGCTGGCTGGTGGGTTTTTCAGAGCATCCCTTACTCGGTGGCAGGTGTTGCACTTCACTTTTGAATCCGCCGAGTAGGTTTTGCTCTGGATATTACGTTAGGTATTACAAAGGACACACATGGACGAAGAAATCCAAAAGCCCATGGAGCGAGTTAGGATTGAGCATAAAGAACGAACGTTCTTTCTAGGGCATCATTTAGGACCTGAGGTTCATTGGTTTTTCTCACAAGGATCCGAAGCTCTAGAGCGAGGCCTAATACTTCCGGCATGTGGCAGCTTCATCATCGGCATTGAATCATCCTTAAGGGTCACTATGGCGCAGCTTGAAAATCCTGTACCCGTTGAGGAGCTTGACCCGGCGCGGACTCTTAGCAATAGGCTTTTAATTGATGCACGACGCGCAGGACTTCCAGTGGAAAAACTCGCCTTTCCAGGTGAATGTGATTTCAATGAAAAGCTGGAGTCTGCCAAACCCAGCCTGCAAAGTGTAGAGATTGTGCGCGTCAGACACAATCTATGCCACGGCAACATACTTGAATATATCAACAAGGATTTTGGCAAGAACAATCACTTCTTCACGCCCGAGTGCTGCCTAAACCTCGCAATACAGCTACTCATAGTTAGCAAAGCCTGGGTTGAAGCGCTCGGCAACTTCCGCAAAGCTATGCAAAATGCCTAACCGGTCGGTCAAGCGGACGCCACCAAGGCCTGTGGCTTCGCCATTTTCACGGGCCTTGTCGGTGTTCTCCACTCACAGCACTCCTTTCGGCGCCGCTTACCTTGGGCTACAAGGGCTTCCCCCCAGATTGCAAGCAGCCTCCATCCTGGGTCTATTGCGCAGCAATAGACCCAGGTATCGGTATTCCAGTTTTTCCAATCAGATCCAACATTCGCAGCAGACGGCGGGCGGTTGATGTCGTGATGCAAAGGGTGCGGACGGCGGTACTACAAACGGTCATTGGTGCTGCATCTGCTGGCAGCGGACCCTGATGAAAGACGCGCGCCGGGGGCTCCATTCGTTAGTCGGGCTTGGGGAGATTTCTCCCCCGTTATCCCCTTGAGCTAATCGAGCATTCCCCAGCGCAGGTCCAACCTTTGCACATCAACTTTAGGCCTTCACGCGGCGGACTGTGGGATCTCGGATGTCATGTCACTTCAAGTCGTGGCAGGCGTGGTTCAGGCAGGCATCTTGAACCCCTCCCCACGTTGCAACACCGCCCAGCACATGCGCGCGTTCTTGGCCGCCACGGCCACCACCGCGCGCCAGTAGCCGCGCCGCTCGGCCAGCGCGCGAGCCCAGCGGCTGACCGGGTCTTGTCTGGGGTTTGTCTTGTTCATCGCCAGCGCCAGCACCGCCCTGGCGCCCATCACCAGCAGGCTGCGCAGGTACGGGTCGCCAGCCTTGGTGATGCGGCCCAAGCGCTGTTTCCCACCTGAGCTGTACTGCCCGGGCACCAGCCCGAGCCAGGCGCAGAACTGGCGGCCGCAGGCAAAGTCGTGCCCATTGCCCACGGTGCTGACCAGCGCCGTGGACGTGGTCTCGCCAATGCCCGCCAATTGCATCAAGTGCTGCGCGGGCGTGCTTTGGCGGGCCATGGTCTGGATGTGCCGGTCGTACTGGCCAATACGTTCGTCGAGCCGGGCGACCTCGTTCAGCAGGTCCCCAATCACCGTGTTGGCCCAGCCGGGCAAATCCTCCAGGCGGGCCATGGCTTCGCGGCGCACCACGGCTGCCTTGAGCGGCAGCACGATGCCCAGCTCCGAGAGCAGACCCCGGATGCGGTTGAAGGTGGCGGTACGCTGCTCCACAAAACCCTGGCGGGCACGGTGCACCAGCAACTGGCCTTGTTGTTCAATCGATTTGATCGGTACGAAGCGCATGTTGGGCCGGGTGACGGCTTCGCAGATGGCGGCGGCATCGGCCGCGTCGTTTTTGCCGCGCTTGCCCGAGAGGCGGTAGGGGATGACGAACTTGGGCGCCATTAGGCGCACGGTGTGGCCGCACTTTGCAAACTCACGCGCCCAGTGGTGGGCGCCGGAGCAGGCTTCCATGCCGATGAGGCACGGCGGCAGCGAGGCGATGAATTCGAGCAGTTTGGCGCGCGGCACAGTGGGCCGCACCAGGGCGGGCTTGCCTGTGGCGTCCACACCATGAACGGCAAAGACATTCTTGGCGAGATCGATTCCGACGGTGACAATGGCAGACATGGACTTCCCCTTCCGCAAAAACGAGTGAGTTGATGAAAAGTTCGAGCTTCCCATCGTGGCACTCAGTTGCCGAAAACCGCAAGCCTCACGGTGCGCGGCTCGCTCGGGACGGGGAAGTCCCTTTCATTCGTTAGG
>NZ_JBVPZC010000065.1:0-3493 GCF_055702805.1 Hydrogenophaga sp. LT287
TTAGCGGCGCTCTAAACCCGCGTAAATCTGGTGTCGGCAAGCAGTCGGTGGCGGTCATCCGCGGCAGTCAGCTGACTGCTTTGAATTTCCTTTGAATCGAAGGGTGCCCGTTGCACAGGGCACAGACGTGTCCTGAGCGTGCCTGCTTTGGCCATGGCGAGCGGGCTTGAGCCAGCGCAGGGGTATGGCGCAGCGCTGGTGTTTTGCGTTACATATCGCCTACCTGTGTAAGAAGCAGGCGCGACAGTGACAGTCACTTTCCGGTAAACCCACTGTCGCGCCCCGAGACCCACCGCTTTGGAGGGCGCCGTTGCCGCTGTCAGTATTCACGAAGCGGGCGTGGCTGTCCAGCAGCGTGGGCCCACGCATGGGAATGGACCGCCCATGCCCACTGCCCAACACGCACCACCACAGCCGCCGTCACCACCGCCCAGACGTTTTCTGTGCGCCCTGTGTCGCAGCCCTGTGCTCATCTGCAGCCACTGCGACCGCGGCCAGCGCTACTGCAGCGCAGTCTGCTCACTCCAGGCCAGAAGTTGCGCCCAGCGCGCCGCTGCCAAACGCTACCAGGACAGCCGCAAGGGCCGCCACGCTCACGCCACACGCCAGGGGCAATGGCGCGCGCGCCAACAAATAGTGACGCATCAGGGTGGCCCACCACCGCCCTGCGCTGATGTACTCCCATCCAGCGACGCAACCGCTCTGAATCCAGACGCAAGCCAGCGCTGCAAGTGCCAGTTTTGCGGCCGTTCGGTCTCGGCTTTTGTGCGTCAGGACTTTCTGCGATGCCGCTTTCGCCATCCATCCCAACCTTCCGTATGGAGTACCGACTCACATGGCCATTTCACCTGAACTCAAGGCGCAGATCCTGCGCTACCACCACGCCGAGCGCTGGCCGGTGGGAACCATCTCGTCCCAGCTGGGCGTGCACCGCGAGACCGTCATGCGCGTGCTCACCCAGGCCGGCGCGGCCCCAATCGTGCCCGCACAACGCACTTCGGGCGTGACCCCCTACCTGCCCTTTATCCAGGAGACCTTGAAGCAGTTCCCCAACCTCACGGCCAGCCGGCTGCACACCATGGCCGCCGAGCGCGGTTACGAGGGGCGCCCCGACCACTTTCGCCACATCGTCGCCCGCCACCGTCCGCGCCCCCCAGCACAGGCCTACTTGCGCCTGCGCACCTTGCCCGGTGAACAGGGGCAATGCGACTGGGGCCACTTCGGCCACATCCAGATCGGGCAAGCCCGCCGACCCTTGATGGCCTTCGTGATGGTCCTTTCCTGGTCCAGACGCATCTTCCTGCGCTTCTTCCTGGGCGCGCACATGGAGAGCTTCCTGCGCGGGCACGTCCAGGCCTTTGAATCCTGGCACAGCGTTCCCAGGGTCGTCTTGTACGACAACCTCAAGAGCGCGGTGCTCGAACGCAAGGGGCAGGCCATCCGCTTCAATCCCACGCTGCTGGCACTCTCGGCGCACTACCGTTTCGAGGCCAGGCCCGTGGCCCCGGCCCGGGGCAATGAGAAGGGGCGCGTGGAGCGGGCCATCCGCTATATCCGCACCGCCTTCTTTGAGGGACGCAGCTTCACCGATATCGACGATCTCAATGCCCAGGCCGATGCCTGGGTGGCTGGTCCTGCCAGCGCTCGGCGCTGCCCCGAGGACTCCCAGCTGTCGGTGCAGCAGGCCTTTGACCAAGAGCGCTCGCACCTGATGGACATCCCGGCCACACCGTTTTGTTGCGATGAGATCCGCGGCGTTACAGCGGCCAAGACACCCTACGTTCGGTTCGATCTGAACGACTATTCCATCCCCCACACCCACGTTCAGCGCAGCCTCACCGTGCACGCCAGCTTGCGTGAGGTGCGTATTCTGGACGGCCAGCAGGCGCTGGCCTCGCACCCGCGTTGCTGGGACAAGGCTCAGCAGATCGAGATCGAGGCCCATGTGCAGGACCTGGTGCAGCACAAGCGAGGCGCGCGAGCGCACCGCGACACGGACCGCCTGGTACACGCGCTTCCTCAGGTGCAGGATTTGCTGACAGAGGCGGCCAAGCGGGGTGAGCCGTTGGGGCGGATCGCCCGTGAGTTGCAGGAGCTCCTGGACGTGTATGGACGCACGCAGATGATGGCCGCCGTCACGGACGCCATGAGCCGCGGTGTGCCGCACCCCCATGCGGTTCGTCTGGCGCTGCAGCGCCAGCGTCAGAGCAAGAGCCAGCAGCAAACCCCGCCCCCGCTGGGCGTGGCCCTGTCTGCGCAGGTGCGCGCGCGCGACATCGCCGTGCGCCCCCACAGCCTGGACGGCTATGACCGCCTCACGCAGGAGGGTGACGATGCCAGCAACTGATTCGGCCACACTCAAACTCCGAGCCCAGGCGCTGCAACTACACGGGGTGCTGTCCCACTGGGATACCTGCTGCACAGAGCCTTGGGTGGGCATGTTGCTCGACTGGGAGGAGCACGAGAGAAGTCGCCGCTCCATGGAGCGCCGGCTGCACAGTGCGCGCATCGGGCGCTTCAAACCTTTGGTGGATTACGACTGGAGCTGGCCCGAGCAGATTGACCAGGCCAGCGTGAGCGAGCTGATGACGCTGCAGTTCCTGCACAGTGCCAGCAATGCCATCCTGGTGGGCCCTTCTGGCGTGGGCAAGACAACCATTGCCCAGAACATTGCACATCAGGCGGTGCTGCAAGGGCACACCGTCATGTTCACCACCGCCGGCAAGCTGCTGGGCGAGTTGGCCAGCCTGGACAGCGATTCGGCACTGCGTACAAGACTGCGCCACTACGCCAGACCCGCGCTGCTGGTCATTGATGAGGTCGGGTATCTGTCGTATTCCAGCCGGTATGCCGATCTGCTGTTCGAGTTGATCAGCCGGCGCCACGAGCACAAGAGCACGCTGATCACCACGAACAAGTCCTTTGCCGAGTGGGGCGAAGTGTTCCCCAACGCGGCCTGCGTGGTCGCCCTCGTGGACCGCCTAGTTCACCACGCCGAAATTGTTGGCATCAAGGGCAACTCGTACCGGCACAAGGAGGCGCAAGAACATGCCCGGGCGCGCACGGTAAAGCGCAAGCCTTCAAAGGAGACCGTATGAAACCGTGGCATCCGCCTTCAGGACTGCGCCAAGGGCTGCCATTCGCGGTGGACGACACCTGGACACCGGAACAAGCCATGGCGGTGATGGAGTTGCTCGATGATCTGCGCGATCGCGTCTGGACCCATTACGGAGGGGTCATCCAGGATCTGCTGCGTGCGCAGCGCGTGACCACTGATTCACTGGAAGACTTTGACACGGACTTACCGTTCTGAGCGCCAACGAGTATCCCGCGCCAACAACAAGGGCCCCTGACGGGGCCCTTGTTGTTGGCACGCTCAGCACCGAAAACCGCACCCAGAATCCGCCACCAGAAATGAACACCGGATTACGTCACCAAATTCCGTCACCACTTACCGCCGCCAGATTTACGCGGGTTTAGACCGCCGCTAACA
>NZ_JBVPZC010000066.1:0-3439 GCF_055702805.1 Hydrogenophaga sp. LT287
TCATGGCCTTTGGGGAGGATGGCGCCCAGTGTCAGGGCAATCTGTTCGGGAGACCAACGCTCGCTAAGAAAGTGGCGCACCACATCAAAGAGCACGCCGTCGCGGTGAAGCTTGTTGGGGGGACGGCCTTGCGTACGCCGCTGCTGGGCGCAGGCACGCGCGGTGGCGCTGGCGTAGCCTGCTGGCTGTGCGTTGCGTCGAAGCTCTCTGCTGATGGTGCTGGCGGATCGTCCCATGGCCAGTGCCATCTCACGTACGCTGAAATTCTGCTGGACCAGACTGGCCAGCGTCATACGGTCCTCTGGCTGGAGTTGTTGATACCTTCTGGGCGGGCTGCTTTGCATCTGCTGACCTTACTCGGTGGCAGGTGTTGCACTTCACTTTTGAATCCGCCACGGGTTGACCTGCCCGTTCGTTTTCACCTTTGGAGACCATAAGTAGCCGCCCGGCACCTCGTGACGGAATGTCTGGTTCTGGTTGACCCACCAGTAGCGCATACCCAAGCGCTCGATTTTTACCGAAATTGTAGGTAGACCCATAAGGTGAGAAATCTCAGCTTGCCTTTTCAAGGACGTGGAAGGGATGTGGAGCCATAAGGTGAAACGTTGGAACACATAAGCTGAGAAATTCCATCCAGGCCAAAAAGGCGAGTTTTCCGGCGCACCAGACAAGCGCCCATCACCCCTCAGGGCTACGTGCTTGTGCCAGTCAAGAGCAGAGAAGTTGTTGAAACAGAACTATACGCCGCCCCAAGCCTGAGCCAAGGTGTGCGCTCTGCCCGCCCCAGGCGATATGGCCAGGCTGGGCTGTTCAAGGGGTGGGGTCTGGGAAGCCCGAGCGCAGGGGCTTCAATCGGGCACGACGATGCCTCACCGTGTCGGGAGCGCAGGATGTGCGCATGGGCAGCAGCGTCAACTACCCTTGGTGACGCTGCTTTTAGGAGCAATCAAAACGCGAGGATTTGCATCCTTTCGAGTCAACGGATTACGTCGGTCCACGAAAAATAAGCTGAGACAGGCACCGCCATAAACCGAGAATTTGCCAAGCCGGCGATGCCCGACCAGACCGTCCGATTGGCCGATTGGCCGATTTATTGTTCCAAAAAGGACGCTACCGTATCCCAGTTGTCGTTCTCAAAAGCAGGCGCGACCTTGTCTATTTCATCATCACTCATCCCCACGGCCGGGGACCGGGCGAGTCGTTTCCAGTCGTTCAGGGCAGCCATCATCCGGGTCAGGATTACATGGGCGTCGTCATCGGACACGCCAAAGTATGCCGCTGCCTCCAGCGCCTCCTGAATATCTCCGGTTTCACCGGTCGCTTCGGTCACGGCGGTTTTCAGGATGGGTTCCTTGTCGGGGAACGGGTTCACGTCAAACAGCGGGGCGAGCCGCCACTGCCCCCCGCCGCTGTGCAGGAAGCCGTGGTTGTGCATGTGGTCATCCACGTTGGTGATGAGCATGCTGAAGCAGATGCGCGCCCAAAGCTCCTGCTTGTCTTCGAGAGGTCTTGGGGAGAACCGGTCAATGGCCTCCGCAATCTGCGTGTATGCGCCATCTTCCCTGGAATCCAGCTGCAGCAGCGAGGCTGCAGATAGGTAAGGGATGCGGCCGCCAGCCCGAGGTCGGTCAAACCGCACGATAAGCGCGACAGCCTGGGTGCCAGCCATGACGACTTCGGCCTCGGATGCATTCAGGCCCGCCTCTTTCGCGAGCAACAGAGCCAGCACCTCACCGCGCGCCACGTCACGCGTATCACTCACGCTCGGAAACTTGGCGATGGTCAGGGCGCCGTCGGGCTTCAGGACCGTTGCTTTGGGTCGCATACCGCCGAGCGAGGTGCCGCGCCCCTTCAGATACGCGAGGTCCGTCGCTGTTTCCTTGCCGGATTCAACTGCTTTCGACGCCTGAATCAGGGTCTGAAGCGGGACCTCGTGAGTTCCTTCAGGCAAGTTGTCGTCATGGAGCACATCGAGGAAGGGGCTGTCGGCATTGTCCTTGAAGCGCAATGCGCCAATGCGGCTGGAATCCAGCACCCCCAGCAAATAGTCCAAGTCTGACAGCTGTACAGAACCGGCGTCTCGGCCGGCGTCTTTTTCAGCCTTGCGCCGTTTGGCATGGACGCGGTTAATGACACGGCGTCCCCAGCCATCAGGCTCAGTATCGGCAATAGCACCCGCAAAGGTAGAAGTCTCCTTGCTCCCCGTGCGGTATTGAAAGTCGGTGCTCAGGGGAAGGTCCGGAGACAGTGCGAAGCAATCTGGATGACTGAGCCAAGCGGGGGAGTACCGGAATGCCGAGACCTCCTTTTGCCCCTGTCTGGAAAATTGCAGTTCGCCCACTTCCAGTCCCGTGTCGCCCAGATAGACGAGCAGCGTCCGCGTTGGGCTGGTTTTTGCTTTTTTTGTCGTTGCCATTACAGGGCTCCACTGTCCGGGTTGGTTTTGCGTACCCGGATGCGTTTGGCCACCGCCTTGTTCATGAGCGCTAGGCCGAGCGCATCATTGGTGGTGTTCAAGGCCTTGTTGAGTTCGGGTAGGAGGTTCAGGATGTTCAGGACCCGAACCACAGCGCCCCACGACACTCCGGGGTCGCCCTGCTCCAGCCGGTAGAGAGTCTTTTTTGAGATGCCCGCCCGCTCCGCCATGGATGACGTAGAAAGCCCCCGGCGGCGTCGGGCCAGCGCAAGGTCATTCCCGGCAGCAACCAGCGCACGCTCCACCGGTAAGGGCATCGGATTTTCGGTGATGCGGCCGGAAGGTTTGGGTGTCGCCTTTATTTTATCGGTCACATTTGACCTCTTAATAAGTTAATGAGTCATATTTGACCATTACACTACATCTTTCAGATGGATGCCAGTGCGTTATTAGAAACGGTCAGATATGGGTCAATATTTAGCTTAAGAGGTCACAACTGACTCGTTATCCTGGAGTCAGGCGCGATAAGGGGCTGGAGGCTAGGTGTTGAAAACACCCACCCAACCGTGAGCGCGACATCATGTTCCTGTCGAAGGTGGCCGACCCCGAGCGCTGCCACGCGCTTTCAGGGAACGTCCATGACCGGTGAAGGGTAGCGCCTAGCCGATGTCGTGGATGTTAACCAGTCAGAAGAGCGCGATAGGAAAGAACTTGCTGTTGATTCATCAGTACAACTGAGCCAGTGATCACGTCGAATACTGAGCCACCGGGTTGATGGGTTTTTTGGCTACTCGGTTGTGGATAAGTCTATAGGGTCGTAAGCGCTCTATGAACCCCGTCTTTTAAAGGCAAGGCTGATCGGAGATGCTACGTGTCCACGTACAACAAGGTGGACACCTATGACAGAGATCAGTGCAGAGTTGAAGAGCAGATTGGTCAGCGGACGAAAGCGTGATGGGCGCTGTGCATACGACCCAGTTGCCAAAGCGGAGCTTGTTCAGTCCTGCATGCAGCCCGGCGTTT
>NZ_JBVPZC010000067.1:0-3429 GCF_055702805.1 Hydrogenophaga sp. LT287
CTCCTTGTGCATCGCCATCTCCCGGCCCTGGTCGTACGTCATGCTCTGGCGCATGGGCGCGGCGATCCCCAACAGCTTGTCAGAGAAGGCCTGCATCACGTTGGCTGCGCTGGCGGGTTTGAACTCGGGCAGTTTGATGAGCATGAGCAGCCTGCTGGTGCGCTCGACCAAGGTGCCCACGGCACTGGCGTTGGCCGCCCCCTTGATCAGGTCACCCTCCCAGTGGCCAGGAAACTGCCGGTCTTCGATCTCCGGCGGTCGCAGGTGGATGCTCACCATGTCAGGGATCTGGCCGCGCCGGTCTTGCCCTTTGCTGCGAGGTACGCGCTTGTTGTGGGCGTGGCGCAGGGAGGCGATCAGCTCACGCTTGAGCTCGCCCACGGGCTGGGCGTAGATGCAGTTGTAGATGGTCTCGTGTGACACGCGGTGCTCATGGCCTTTGGGGAAGATGCGTGCCAGTGTCAGGGCAAGCTGCTCGGGCGACCAGCGATGGCCCAGAAAGTGGCGCATCAGGCCGAACAGGATGCCATCTGGATGGAGCTTGATCGGCGGGCGACTTTGCTGGCGTCTTCGTTGGGCGCAAGTACTCGCTGTGGCGCTGGCGTAGCCTTCCGGCTGTGCGTTGCGCCGCAGCTCTCGGCTGATGGTGCTGGGAGAACGCCCCAGGACCTGGGCCATGGCGCGAACAGTGAACTTCTGCTGGGCCAAGCTGGCCAGCGTCACCCGGTCTTCAGGCTGGAGCTGTTGATAGTGCTTGGATGGGGTGCTTTGCATCTGCGGACCTTACTCGGTGGCAGGTGTTGCACTTCACTTTTGAATCCGCCAGGGGGCATTTCACGTTCTGTTTCTGGGCCGCAAATAGGAAATAGTGCCGCAAAAAAATTGACTGCACCAGCCAATGAGCAATTCCATAGAATTTTAAGATTTGGTTGGTGGCTGAGTTCTGATATTCGAGTTTCTGGCGTCAGCGATTGTCAGTTTCTCCACTCACTCATTTCCGCAACGAGAGTTGATCTTGAATGCCTGCTCAATAGTCCGCAACACTCCACTCTCGCTCATTGAAGCCCATGGTGTTACGCCTCAGAGTTATGTGCGCTTTGTCTGGTGTGAGTGTATGCTAGAGCGCTCATATCATTCGTCAGATATCAGCGTCGAACATATTGATTTATTAAGAAAAACTTCGAAAATAACCAATCCTTCTGAGTCTTGGTATCTGCTTAAAAACTCAACACCAACATTGATTAGGCTCTTTTTTGTCTCATCCGTACAGCCCTGCTGCTTGAGTATTTCCGTTAGCTTTGCCGCGCCTTTTTGATTGATTTCTGTAATGGATTTATGGTTCAACAGTTTGTATTGACTGAGAATTCTATTGTTGGTGTATTCAACTGAAATTAAAACTGTCTCAGCATCAACTTGGTATGGAAGCTTGCTGTTGATATTGGGTAGTTCGCTTAGGAAGTTGCTTAATAAGTATTCCCTTGCGCTCAGCCTGGGTTCGTCAACTTCTAGATTGTTATTTCTTTGCAGGGATGCGTATATTAATCCTGCAACAAGCATCAGAAGAAAAAACAATATTTTTAAATATTTACTCATTGATGCAGCCAATAAAAAACGCTCAAGAGATAGCGTTGAGCCATCTCCTTGAGCGTTTAGAGGGTGTAAAAATTAATTCGAGCCTTCTTGAATGGTTTTTTCCTCACCCATTGTCATTTTAATAATGGAGGGGTAGGAGTAAGCACTCCCGTTGTTGTGGTCAATAATCGCTCCAATGCCGCCGCCGAAGATGATGTTGCCGAACATATTTGCTTTTGTCTTGGATACTACGTTCGCACGAGCGTCTGAGTAACCCTGTTTTGTGCATTTAACCAGTAAATCCTTGTTTGAGCGATGTACCATAACATTGGCAGGGGTTACTGCCGTCCACACACCTTCGTCGTTCTTCATTTCACAATTGGCACCGATCAAATCTTTGCTATCTGCGCTATACGTCATTAGAGACAGGTTTTGACTGGTTCCTTCACCAGTGAGTGTAGAGCAGCCGGAAATAATTATTGACAAACTGATCATGGTGACAGCAGTGTATTTTTTCATCTTTTTACTTTTTCAGTTGATTGTGTTTTTTTGGTGGGTAATTTTCAGTTCTCAAGCGAACCACGAACTGAAAATTTGAGTGATAGATGGTTGAAACATTTTGAAACCATCGTCACATTTGACACGGTAATGACATCAAACGTTACTGTCAAGGAAACTCTGCAAAACCACCCCAGCGGCATGGCAGATGTAAGCCCAGCGCGGCACACTCGGGCACCATGAAACAAAGCAGCTTTGACTTGAACCTGAGCACGCGCAAGACCCGCAAGCAGGTGTTTTTGCAGCAGATGGAAACCGTGGTTCCATGGGCTGCCCTGGTCGAGCTGATAGCCCCGTATTACAGCGAAGGGCGCAATGGTCGCCCACCCTTTGCGCTGGAGACGATGCTGCGAGTGCACTTCATGCAGCAGTGGTTCAGTCTGTCAGACCCGGCCATGGAGGAAGCCTTCTTCGACACACCGCTTTACCGCGAATTCGCTCAGCTCGATACCTTTGGCCGACTGCCCGACGAGAGCACCATTCTTCGGTTCCGCCACAGGCTGGAGAAACACAAGCTGGCCGATCAGATCCTGGCCACCGTCAACGAACTGCTGCAGCAGCGCGGCTTGCTGCTCAAGGCCGGCACCGCTGTAGATGCCACCCTCATCGCCGCGCCCAGCTCCACCAAGAACAAAGACAAAGCGCGAGACCCCGAGATGCACTCGAGCCAAAAGGGCAACGAGTGGCACTTTGGCATGAAAGCCCACATAGGCGTGGATGCCGACTCGGGCTTGGTGCACACCGTGCGAGGCACCTCGGGCAACGTAGCCGATGTCACCGAGGGCAACAGCCTGCTGCATGGTCAAGAGACGGACGTGTTCGGTGACGCGGGCTACCAAGGCGCAGACAAGCGCCCCGATGCAAAAGCCAGCCACAAATGGCATGTGGCCATGCGCCCAGGCAAGCGCAAGAAGCTGGACAAAGACAGCAACTCGAGGGATGCGCTGATCGACAAAGTCGAGAAGATCAAGGCCGGGATTCGCGCCAAGGTGGAGCACCCGTTTCGGGTGATCAAGCGCCAGTTTGGCTTCACGAAGGTGCGATATCGGGGTCTGAAGAAGAACACCTTGCAGATCAAGACGCTGTTTGCGTTGTCCAACTTGTGGATGGCCCGTCACAAACTGATCGGAGCACAGGCGTGAGTGCGACCGAAACCGGGTCAGTGGCCCTCAGGCGGCCCCAAATGGGGCAAACCGGATACGAATTCCAACCCAAACTGTGCCGGATCGCGCGAAAGCTCATCGGACGAAACTCCGTCAGGCACGTAACACGCTGGCTGGTGGGTTTTTCAGAGCATCC
>NZ_JBVPZC010000068.1:0-3269 GCF_055702805.1 Hydrogenophaga sp. LT287
CCCACCCTGCCGATCCAATATTGACCCAGGGCGGACTGCTGAATTTTCTTTCAGCAATTGTGGATAAGTGTAGCGATTGGCCCTTTCATAACGGCTCGTCCGCCCCCGGGGGTACTGGTGTGGTCGAGCGGCCTTTGCGTGAGGTCTCCCGGGCCTTGATGCGTGACTTGGCCTCCAGGGTGCTGTGCCTGAAGCGGTAGGACTCGTTTCCGGTCTCCACGATGTGGCAATGGTGCGTCAGCCGGTCCAGTAGCGCCGTGGTCATCTTGGCGTCGCCGAACACCGCCGACCATTCCGAGAAGCTCAGGTTGGTGGTGATGACCACGCTGGTGTGCTCGTACAGCTTGGAGAGCAAATGGAACAGCAACGCACCGCCCGCCTGGCTGAAGGGCAGGTACCCCAATTCGTCCAGGATGACTAGGTCCAGACGCTTCAGCGCCAGTGCGATGCGCCCGGCCTTGCCCTCGTGCTTTTCACGCTCCAGTTCATTGACCAGATCAACCGTGGAATAGAAGCGCACACGCTTGCCCTTGGCCACAATGCCGGTCACGCCAATGGCGGTGGCCAGATGCGTCTTTCCTGTGCCCGGGCCGCCGATGAGCACCGCGTTTTGTGCCGCCTCCGTGAACGCCATCGTGGCCAGTTGATGCACCAGCTTTTGGTCCACCTTGGAGACCTCAAAGTCGAAGCCTGCGAGGTCGCGATGCAACGGGAACTTCGCTGCCTTCATCTGGTGGCGCACCGACGCAAAGGCCCGCTGCGTATGCTCAGCCTTCAGCAGGTGCTCGATCAACCAGCGCGACGTTTGAACGCCAACATCGCTTGGCGGCCCCTCCTGCGTCATCAGCTCTGCCCAGGCCTCAGCCATGCCGTTCAGGCGCAGCTCTTTCAGTTCGGCAGCGACATCACGCATGGCTGATTTCCTCCATGGCGTCACCGCGCAGTCTGTCGTAGCGCCCGGTGTCGGCCAACGGCGCCTCCTTGAGCTCCAGAGTGCTCTGCACATTGGGCGGCGGCTCCACGGCGTTCAGACGCGCCAAAACGTTGAGTACGTGCTCGGTGCTGAGCGCGCCGGACTCGATGACCAATTCGACCGCCACCAGCACAGCGTCCAGCCCGTGGCTGGATACGCAGTTGAGCACCTGGGCCATGGTCTTGTCACCGCCTTCAACCCGCATCAGGCCCTGACGCAGGCGCTGCAGGGGAGCCGGCATGTCGGCAAAGGGCGCGCCGTTTCTCAGCGCGCCGGGCTTGCGCTGGATCAGCGTGATGTAGTGCTGCCAGTCATAGCAGATATGGCCCCGGTTGGGCAGCCGCTCATGCCGGGCCACAATCACCTCGTCGCAGCTCGCGATCTCCACCCGGCCCGGGTACAGCCGGGTGCTCACGCGCTGGCCGACCAGCTCGCACGGCACCGAGTACCGGTTGCGCGCCACCGCCACCAGGCAGGTACTCGACACCTTGGCCGAGCGTTCCACATAGCCATCAAAGGCCGTCGGCATCGGCATGAGTTCTGCACGCTCCTGCTCCAGCATCTCGGCCACGCTGAACGCCTTGTGCTCGGGGTGGCGCACCTCATCCCACAGGCTGCGGCAGCGCTCGCCCAGCCAGGCGTTGAGTTCGGCAAAGCTGCCAAACTTGCGCTGCTGCGCGTCCAGCCAGATGCGCCTGCGGCTGTCCTGCACGTTCTTCTCCACCACGCCTTTCTCCCAGCCGCTGGCGACGTTGCAGAAGTCGGCGTCAAACAGGTAATGCGCACACATCACGGCAAAGCGGGCGTTGATGACACGGCCTTTACCACCTTGTCCACCTTTGCCTCGCTGGACCTTGTCCACCGCTGTCTTCATGTTGTCGTAAATGCCCCGGCGGGCCACGCCGCCCAGCGCCGCGAACGAACGCGTATGGGCATCAAACAGCATCTCGTGCCCCTGGCTGGGGTAGGCCACCAACCAGAAAGCACGGCTGGCACACAGCTTCATGTGTGACACCTGCATGCGGTGGTAGATGCCGCCCACCACCAGCCCCTCTTCGCTCCAGTCAAACTGAAACGCCTCGCCCATTTCAAACCTCAGCGGCACGAACGCCTGGACGCCCTTGCCTGCATCGGCACGCCAGCCTCGAATGAAATCCGTGACGCGGGTGTAGCCACCTTCATAGCCGCTGGCCTTGATTTGCGAAAACAGCGCGCGCGCCGTTCGCCGGTCCTGCTTGGGCCGCTGAGCATCGGCCTTGAGCGAGAGCACCAGCTCGGCCACATAGGCACCGAGCTTGTTGAATCCCGGCTTGCGTTTGTAGACCGGCTCCTTCACCTCTTCTGGCGTCCTCAGCCAGCTTCGTACCGTGTTGCGCGACAGGCCCGTGCGCTTGGCGATCTCATGCAACGACATCTTGTCGCGCAGGTACATCCGACGAATTCTTCCCAACATTTCCTTGGGTGTCACCCTCTTTGCCCCCTGCCCAATAATTGAGCAAGGCAAGTTAAACACCTGGGTCAGTTTTCAGTCGGCACAGTGGCCTGGGGTGGGTCAGTTTTCGGGCGGCGGCAACACCTGAGCAAGTTCAGCGCAAACCCCAATGTGGCGGTGGGTCAGACGGTGACCTTCACACTGACGATCAGCAATGTCGGCCCCAGTCCAGTGGTGAATGCGAGCTTCACCGATGTGGTGCCTGTGAACTTCACGGCCGTGACCGTCTTGAGCAGTACCGGCGGCGCTATCGCCAGCGTCTCGGGCAACACCGTCAGTGGCACGACCAGTCTGGCCTCGGGCGCGACGTCGAGCGTGGTGGTGCAGGCGGTGGCAAGCAGCACAGGCGCTTACACCAACGCAGCGACTGTAGCGCCGCCGCCAGGCACGATCGATCCTGTGTCGACAAATAACACGGGCACGCAGACCGGCGTCATCATCCAGCTGTTTGCCGACGTCAGCACACAAGTGGACCTGCCAGAGAATGCGCCAGCGGGCACGGTGGTCACGGGCACGGTGGTGTTCACCAACAGCGCTGCGGCGGGCACGACCGCCAGCGCCGTGGTGGGCACGGTCACGCTGTCCAACGGGCAGGTGCTGACCTACACCGTGGGCAACCTGGCCCCGGGAGCGAGCGTCACGCGCACCTTCACCACCACCGTGCCGAGCACGCTGGGCACGGTGCTGGAAGTCACCAGCACGGTGGCCACAGCCACGCCCGAGAGCAACACGGCGAACAACACCGACGTGGACAACCAGGCCGGTGGTGAACAACTCACCCCGCTGTTTGCCGACCCGGGTGTG
>NZ_JBVPZC010000069.1:0-2762 GCF_055702805.1 Hydrogenophaga sp. LT287
GGATGCTCTGAAAAACCCACCAGCCAGCGTGTTACGTGCCTGACGGAGTTTCGTCCGATGAGCTTTCGCGCGATCCGGCACAGTTTGGGTTGGAATTCGTATCCGGTTTGCCCCATTTGGGGCCGCCTGAGGGCCACTGACCCGGTTTCGGTCGCACTCACGCCTGTGCTCCGATCAGTTTGTGACGGGCCATCCACAAGTTGGACAACGCAAACAGCGTCTTGATCTGCAAGGTGTTCTTCTTCAGACCCCGATATCGCACCTTCGTGAAGCCAAACTGGCGCTTGATCACCCGAAACGGGTGCTCCACCTTGGCGCGAATCCCGGCCTTGATCTTCTCGACTTTGTCGATCAGCGCATCCCTCGAGTTGCTGTCTTTGTCCAGCTTCTTGCGCTTGCCTGGGCGCATGGCCACATGCCATTTGTGGCTGGCTTTTGCATCGGGGCGCTTGTCTGCGCCTTGGTAGCCCGCGTCACCGAACACGTCCGTCTCTTGACCATGCAGCAGGCTGTTGCCCTCGGTGACATCGGCTACGTTGCCCGAGGTGCCTCGCACGGTGTGCACCAAGCCCGAGTCGGCATCCACGCCTATGTGGGCTTTCATGCCAAAGTGCCACTCGTTGCCCTTTTGGCTCGAGTGCATCTCGGGGTCTCGCGCTTTGTCTTTGTTCTTGGTGGAGCTGGGCGCGGCGATGAGGGTGGCATCTACAGCGGTGCCGGCCTTGAGCAGCAAGCCGCGCTGCTGCAGCAGTTCGTTGACGGTGGCCAGGATCTGATCGGCCAGCTTGTGTTTCTCCAGCCTGTGGCGGAACCGAAGAATGGTGCTCTCGTCGGGCAGTCGGCCAAAGGTATCGAGCTGAGCGAATTCGCGGTAAAGCGGTGTGTCGAAGAAGGCTTCCTCCATGGCCGGGTCTGACAGACTGAACCACTGCTGCATGAAGTGCACTCGCAGCATCGTCTCCAGCGCAAAGGGTGGGCGACCATTGCGCCCTTCGCTGTAATACGGGGCTATCAGCTCGACCAGGGCAGCCCATGGAACCACGGTTTCCATCTGCTGCAAAAACACCTGCTTGCGGGTCTTGCGCGTGCTCAGGTTCAAGTCAAAGCTGCTTTGTTTCATGGTGCCCGAGTGTGCCGCGCTGGGCTTACATCTGCCATGCCGCTGGGGTGGTTTTGCAGAGTTTCCCTAGGTCAACGCCCCAGTCCAACAGCACCTGGAACAGCAGGTCTTCTGGCGTGCGGTCTTCGCGGATGTTATTGACTTGATCGAAGAGTTGCTCTTGCGATACGACATCTGGGGTGTAGAACACCTCCTTCATATTGGAACTGTCGATTCTCAAAGCACGAAATTCAAAGTCCACTTCGGCAATTCCGGCCACGCCAGCGTTTTCTGTTTTGATCTTCTTTCCTGCGCGACGAATGCGCTCTTTACTGATTTCGGCAATGGTTCGATAGCCAGCCTTGGCGGCTTCGGATTTATCGTCGCAAACTTCAGGAAGCTGCACCAGAATGAATTTGCGGTTCCCGCCGTCTTCTGCATTCATCTGCATTACTGCGTCGGCAGTTGTGGCCGAACCAGAAAAGAAATCCAGCGCAATGTCGTCCTTATCAGTTGCAACTTGAAGAATTCGTTTGATCAACCGAGTCGGCTTCGGCGTGTCGAATACCGCACTTTCGGGGAACAGATCATTGACTTCCTTCTTTGCATCTTGACTGTGCCCAACATCAGAGTACTTCCAAATCGTTTGGCAGGCAGTTCCTTGCTTGACTTCCGTTAGGAACCGTTTGATTGCGGGGACATTGTTACCGTCTGCACCGAACCAAATTCGGTTGTCGGCGATCAACGTTTTCAGGACCGGCTCGGTATACAACCAGCAACGTCCATTTGGCAAGATATGCCGTTTGCCGTTCGGAGCAATCAATTCGTAAAACTGGGTTTTAGTACCATGCCCACCTTGTGCGGTCGAATCCACCGGTTTCCATACCCCGCGCGGGTCATTGTCAGGGTTTTTGTAGCGAGCGTTCATCTCATCTGATCGCTCCAGCAGGTTTGGAAACCAATTCAGTTTGTTCTTCGCAAACACCACCAGAAAATCGTGAGACTCAGAAAACCATTTCACTGCGTTCTGGGGGCTATATCGCTTTTCCCAAACGATGGTGCTTATGAAGTTCTCTTCACCAAATATTTCGTCACACATCCGCTTTAAATTGGCTTGCTCGTTGTCATCAATTGAGATGAAGATAACGCCGTCGTCACGCAGTAAGTTACGGGCCAATTTCAACCGCGAAAAAAGCATGGATAGCCAGTCGGAGTGGAAGCGTCCGTTCGATTCCGTATTTGCATTTAAGCGCCTACCCGCGTCGTCCTTTTGATTTGAACGTTCGAAATATGAAGCCGAATCTTCAGCAAAATCATCCTCATATACGAAGTCATTCCCCGTGTTGTACGGCGGATCGATATAGATCACCTTGACCTTGTTCAGATAGGTTTCTTGCAGCAGTTTCAATGCATCAAGGTTGTCCCCCTCAATGAACAAGGGCGGATTCAAAAGTGAAGTGCAACACCCTGGGTTTCAATGAACGAGGGTGGAATGTTGCGGGCTGTTGAGCAGGAGCTCTCGGTAGACCGCCAGCGGTGATCGTACGCCAAGGCCTTTCCTGGGCCGGTTGTTGATCTGATCGGCAATGGCATCGAGTTGCTCTTGGCTGTAGCCCGAGAGATCGGTGCCCTTGGGTAGGTACTGACGCACCAGTCCATTGGT
>NZ_JBVPZC010000070.1:0-2041 GCF_055702805.1 Hydrogenophaga sp. LT287
GTAAGCGATCAATAGACCGCACCCCTTGCACAGTTTCCTATTTCAGCCGCTGCGCCCGTTGAGACACCAGGGCAGCAAGGCCTCATAGTCCTCGACGGTCCTGGCCCGAGGAAGCGCCACCAGCAGCGAGCGCAGGTACTGGTACCCATCGACGCCGTTGACCTTGCAGGTCTCCAGCAACGAGTACAGATTGGCGCTCGCGTTGGCGCCGGCCACGGTGTCGGCAAACAACCAGTTGCGTCTTCCGATGACAAACGGACGGATCGAATTCTCACAGCCGTTGTTGTCTATGGGGTAGAGACCGTTGGTGACGAAGCGCTCCAGCTTGGCCCACTGCGAGGACAGGTAGTGCAGCGCCTTGCCCAGCAAACTGCCCGGTAGCACCACATGAACGTTGGCCAGCAGCAAGGCCTGGATCTCTTGGAGCACGGGCACGCTGTGGGCCTGGCGACTTTGCAGCAGGCCGAGCGCGTCCATCCCTTGCTCCTTGGCCAGTGCCTCCACGCGGTAGAGCTTGCCGATCAGCGCGATGAATCTGGCCGCCAATTGCTCAGGCCCCCGGTTCGCTTTGGGCAGCGCCTGCAGCGCGTCATTGAAGTAACGTCGGCAATGCGCCCAACACCCGATGTGCACGAGCTTGTTGGCCAAGGCGATTTTGTTGTAGACCTCGTAGCCGTCGCTCATCAGCACGCCGCCCTCGCGCACGCCGACGTACAGACGCTGCGCCGCCTCGGTGCTGCGTGAGGGTGAGTAGGCGAACAAGCGTATGGGCGGACCCGTGCCGCACGCGCCAGAGCCATCGGTCATTTGCGCCCACATGTAGCTCTTGGACTGGGCGCTGCGCCCAGCCTCCTTGAGCACCTGGATCTCGGTTTCGTCACCGAAGATCAGCGGGGCGTCCAGCACCCGGTCGCGCAGCAGGTTGATGACGGGCTGCACCGCCTGGCCCACCCGCACCACGCTGGCGGCCATGGTGTTGCGTGAGAGGTCGCTGCCGCCAAAGCGCCCCAGCAAGGCCGCCTGGCGGTACAGCGGCAGGCCGTCCACGTACTTGGACGTGATCACCCAGGCCAGCAGACCTTCGCTGAACAGCCCCTTGGGGATGACTTGCTCGGGCTTGGCCGCCAGACGCAGCGTGCCATCGCAGCACGGGCAGGCGTACTTGACCCGCTCGTGGCGGATGACGCGCACCTGCTGAGGAATGATGTCAAGCTGCTCGCTGGCCTCCACGCCAATCTCCCGCAGCACGGCACCGTCGTGAGGACAGACACGCTCGGACTCGGGCAGTTCGTGGCGCACCACCTCGCGCGGCAGCGCCGGGTCCAGTGGCTTACGCCCGCGCTTGGCGCGTTTGTGGCCGGGGACCTCGACGATGCTGTCATCGGCTTGGGTTTCTTCCTGGGTTGGCTGGGCAGCTGCGCCGAGTGCTTCGGCCTCGTTGAAGAACATGTCCTTCTGGTGGCCAGCGCTGGCCTCGCTCTTGGCAGCGAAGAGTTGGCGCTTGAACTTGTTGAGCTGTTCCTTGAGCAGGTCGCGCTCGGCGCGCGTGATGCGCAGTTCACCCGCGAGCGATTCGCTGGTCTGGGTGGCCTGAGCCAGCGCCTTTTGCAAGGCTGCAAATTCTTCGGCGGTGGGCATATAAACCATCACCTACTTTGATTTATTTGTCGCTCAGGCGGTTCCTTGTGAGCGCTATTTTGCGACAAATATTTTGCGACATTGGACAGCCAGCGGCTCAGGCGACACGCTCGTAGAACCGCTGTGGGTGCCTCTGTATAAACGCCAGATCCATACCATCGAGAAGCCAGTGCAGTTGCTCCACTGTCAGCGTCGGCACCACCGCCTCGTCTGGCCAGATGAAGCGGTCTTGCTCCAGACGCTTCATCAACAACCAGAAGCCGTTGCGGTCCCAGCCCAGGATCTTGACTCGGGTGCGACGGCGGTTGCTGAACACGTATACCGACCTGGCGAATGGGTTCATTCCCAGGGCTTGCTCCACCAGGATGGCCAGACCGTTGATACCCATGCGAAAGTCGATGGC
>NZ_JBVPZC010000071.1:0-1603 GCF_055702805.1 Hydrogenophaga sp. LT287
CATGCATGGTCGGACTCCGGTGACGCCTCATGAGGCTGGGGGTTGCGCAGTGCGTCATAGCGCTGCAGGTTGGCCAGTGGCGGCGTGTTGAGCGTGAGCATCGTGGCCACTGGCGGCTCGGGCGCACGCTCCTCCTGCAAGCGAGAGAGCACGTTGAGCACGTGCTCGGCACTCACCCGCCCGGACTGCAGCGCCAGCTCCACCGCCACCTGCACGGCCTCCAGCCCGTGCAGGCTCACCCCCATGAGCACCTGCGCCATCACCCTGTCGCCCCCGCTGTGGCGCAGCAACTGGCGCTGCAGTTCCTGCAGGGGTTCGGGCATGGTCTTGAAGGGCGCACCATTGCGTAGCGCACCGGGCTTTCGCTCGACCAGCGCGATGTAATGCATCCAGTCGTAGATCGTCTGATTCCGCTCGAAGCTGCGCTCCAGGCGCACCTGCCGCCCATCGGGTCCGACCACCAGCAGGCCATCCGCGTAGGCCCGCAGACTGACCACCGCGTGGATCCATTCACACGGCACGCTGTAGCGGTTGCGCTGGAAGTGGATCAGCGAAGTCGCAGAGACCCGCACCGGCTGCTCCACATAGCCGTCAAACGCACGGGGGTTGGGCATGAGGCGAACACGTTCGTCCTGCCAGACATCAGCCACCGTGAGGTGCACCCATTCGGGGTGACTCATCTCGGCCCAGGCCTTCACGCAGGCTTGCTCCAGCCAGTCGTTGAGCTCGCCAAGCGTCCCCCAGCGCCGCTCACTGGCTTCCCTCCAGATGTCCTTGCGCCGATCCTGAACGTTCTTCTCGACGACTCCCTTCTCCCAGCCGGCGGCCCGGTTGCAGAACTCCGGCTCGAACAGGTAGTGCCCGGTCATCACCTCGAAACGTGCATTGACGCTGCGCTGCTTGCCCCGGCCGACCTTGTCTACCGCAGTCTTCATGTTGTCGTAGATGCCCCGCCGGGGCACGCCACCGAAGAGGGCAAACGCCCGTGCGTGCGCGTCGAACAGCATCTCGTGCGCCTGGCTGTAGTACGCCACCAGGCAGAAGGCGCGACTGGCCGCCAGCTTGGTGTGCGCCACCTCCAGACGGCGGCGCAGTCCCCCTATGAAGAGGTACTCGCAGCTCCAGTCGAACTGGAACGCCTCGCCCAGCTCGAAGCTCAGCGGCACAAACCCGGCGCCGCGCGCAGCGTTGCCTTGCTCTTGCTGCCAGCGCTGGGCAAAGGCGTAGACCGGCCCTCGGCTGCCGCTGTAGCCCTGCGCCCGCAGTGCTTCAAACATCGCCTTGACCCCACGCCGATCGCGCTTGCTGCGGTGGCTATCGGCCTTGAGCCACTGGCTCAACTGCTCTTTGTACGGATCGAGAACGCTGGGCCCCGAGACCCGTTGTGGGTATCGTGGCTCGGCCATCTGGCCGTCCTTGAGCCACTTGGTGGCTGTGTTGCGCGAGATACCGAGGCGCCTGCTGGCCTCGCGCACCGACACGTCCTGCCTCAGCACGAGGCGGCGTAACTTGCTCAATGTGCTCACGTTGATCACTCCTGCTCCTCCGTGCTGAAAAATTCAGCAGGATAGAGCGGCAACGTGGCTCAGATTTCAACGTGAAC
>NZ_JBVPZC010000072.1:0-772 GCF_055702805.1 Hydrogenophaga sp. LT287
GTTGGCACGCTCAGCACCGAAAACCGCACCCAGAATCCGCCACCAGAAATGAACACCGGATTACGTCACCAAATTCCGTCACCACTTACCGCCGCCAGATTTACGCGGGTTTAGACCGCCGCTAACAGCACGCGGTCCACAAGCAAAGCGGGGGAAACGTCCATGGTGAATCCTTGTTGGGTGACTCTTCTTTATCGGCCCGACGCATCTACAACTTGAAGCGCTGGTGCGCGAGCACTGCCGGGGCCACTGGCTCCCGTAGTAAAAACTGGACCACAATATCAATAGAGCCAGAGAACAGCAAACACAACGCTTATCAGAGAGGGGGCAGATGAGATCGGCAAAAGTAAATGGCCCGCCCTTATGCAATACCGTAACTCTGCGTGTGTCAAAGTGGAAACCGGCAGCACATCGGCGGCGGGAGTGGCAATCGCCACAAGCAGGTAATCTACTAAAGTAGTACTACCTGAAACCTATAAAAGTAGCCAAGAGGAAGTCATGATGCAGCCAAGCGAGATTGAAATTGAAATTGAAGGAAGCGGAGGGAGGGCGGATTCAAAAGTGAAGTGCAACACCCTGGGTTTCAATGAACGAGGGTGGAATGTTGCGGGCTGTTGAGCAGGAGCTCTCGGTAGACCGCCAGCGGTGATCGTACGCCAAGGCCTTTCCTGGGCCGGTTGTTGATCTGATCGGCAATGGCATCGAGTTGCTCTTGGCTGTAGCCCGAGAGATCGGTGCCCTTGGGTAGGTACTGACGCACCAGTCCATTGGT